>CAZSOV010000119.1:0-21698 GCA_964608505.1 uncultured Verrucomicrobiota bacterium | reverse complement strand
GCCGGCGCGGGACCTCGACCAACACATGGAAGTGATTGGACATGAGGCAGTAGGTTAGAATGCGCACCTCGCAGAACGCCTCGCACTCGCGGAGGAGCCGGACGAAATGCTCCTTCTCGGCGGGTGCGAAGATGAAGCGGCGATCCACGATGCGGGAGACGCAGTGGTAGTAGGCGAGCGGCAGGTCCGGGGATGCCTTGAGACGCGGTCGCGGCATGGGTCGAGCCTGCTCGATGGCAGCCTTGAATGCAATCTTATGAACCGCGGGAATTGATCGTAACACCAAGAAAGGCGAAGGAATTCACTCCATCCGGTGAGCGAATCTCGCGCCGCGCCGTGAAGCCTTGAACGCGTCGCGGGAATGCCGCCCGTCCCCATGTCCGCTCCCTCCTCCCCCTCTCCCTCCCGCGCCCTGCCGCCCGCGACTCCCTGGATAGCCGGGTTCCTGGCCGCCGCCACCCTCGCCGCCTGGCTGCTCGCCCCGGTCCGCACCCCGATCGCCCTCCGGGTTCCCGGCACCGATCGTCCGGCGGCTGCCCCCCACGCCGACGCCGAGGCCCCGACGGGCGAGTTCCACTCCGCCGCCACCCTGGTTCCCGGTCCCGGCAAGCCAGCGAACCTGCCCGGCGCCTGGCCCCGCTTCCGCGGTCCTAACCTCGACGGACTCAGCCCTGATCCAACCCGCCTCGCCTCCTCCTGGCCCTCCGCCGGACCGCGGCAGCTCTGGAACCTCGAGGTCGGCGAAGGCTTCGCCGGCCCCGCCGTGGCGGAGGGCCGCGTCTACCTGATGGACTACGACCGGGAGAAACAGCGCGACGCCCTGCGCTGCCTCTCCCTGGCCGACGGCGCCGAGATCTGGCGGTATTCCTACCCGATGCCGGTCAAACGGAATCACGGACTCACGCGAACCGTACCCACGGTCGCCGGACGATTCGTCGTCGCGATGGGCCCGAAATGCCACGTGGTCTGCCTCGACGCCCAGTCCGGCGAATTCCGGTGGGGCCTCGACCTCGTCAAGCACTTCGGCACGACCATCCCGCCCTGGTACACCGGACAGTGTCCCCTGGTGGACGGAGACCTCGTCGTGCTCGCCCCGTCGGGACCCGAGGCCCTGCTGCTCGCCGTCGATCTCGCCACGGGCAAGGTTCGCTGGAAGAGCCCCAATCCCCACGGCTGGAAGATGACGCACGCCTCGGTCGTGCCGTTCGAGACGAACGGGAAGCGCGTCTACCTCTATTGCGGGAGTGGCGGCGTCGCGGCCGTCCACGCCGCCGATGGCACGCCCGCCTGGGAGACCACCGCCTGGAAGATCAACATCGCCACCGTGCCCAGCCCGGTCGTGCTCGACTCCTCGCGCGTCTTTTTCACCGGCGGATACAACGCCGGATGCCTCCTGCTGGAATTCGCCCTCACCGAGGGTCGACTCACCGCCCGGGAGGTCTTCCGCCACAAGGCCTCCGTCTTCGGAGCCACCCAACATTCGCCCGTCTGGTTCAATGGCCATCTCTACGGCATTCGGGCGGACGGACTTCTGGTCTGTCTCGCGCCCGACGGCCAGGTCGTCTGGACCAGTCCTCCCGCGGTCCAATTCGGTCTGGGGCCCCTGATGATTGCGGATGGGAAGATCCTGGCCATGGACGACGCGGGCAAGATCACGCTGGCCGAGGCCACGCCCGCGGGTTTCCGTCCGCTTGCCGAAACCACGCCGTTTCGCGAGGGGATGGAAGCCTGGGCGCCCTTCGCCCTGGCCGGAGGCCGGCTCCTGGCGCGGGACATGACCCGCCTGGTCTGCCTCCAGGTCGGCACCGAATGACGGGCGTCGCTCCGCGCCGGGCGAGGGTGGCGCGGGCCATGGCTAGGCCTGTTCCCGTTCCGGCTCCGGCATCAACATCGCCACCCCGCCCGCGATCACGAAGAGAAAGCCGATCCAAAAAAGCGTCAGCCGGAAATCCCCGCCCGCCGTCAGCGCCCCGGAGAAGATCGTGCCCGCGGCGGCGGCGATGCGCCCGACGTTGTAACAGAAGCCGGCCCCGGTGGTCCGCAGCAGCGTCGGGAAGAGCGGCGGCAGGAACATCGTGAACAACCCGAAGACGCCCGACCAGAAGCCGACCGCCGGCAACCAGAAATAGGTCAGGGACGACGCGCTGCGCACCCAGCCGAACGCCAGCAACATGGTGCCGGCGAATCCCAGGAACAGCACCACCAGCGCGGTTCGAAATCCCAGCCGCCGTGCCAGCCAGCCGGCGAAGAAATTACCGGCAATCGACGCCGTGATTACGAGCGCGAACGTGATGGCCACGAGCCGGTTGATCGCCGCCGTCGGCAACGCGGCCACATCCGGCAGATGCCTCAAATGCTGGGCGTGCCAGAACATGAACGCCCACCACCCCGACAATCCGGTGGCGCACACGAGCACCGTCAGGATCGTCGTCCGGGCCACCGCACCCCGGAACAGGTCCAGAATCCCCGGCGTTTCCTCCTTCGGCAGCCTTTGCGCGGCATGCCATTCCTCCGGCTCCGGCACGTGACGCCGGATCCAGAACACGAGGAAGGCCGGCAGGATCCCCACCAGAAAGACGTACCGCGGCGGGACGTCCGACAGGAGGTACTGCGTCAGACAGGCCAGCAACACCCCGAGGTTCACCCCCGTTTGCAGGACGGCGGCGATCCAGGGACGCCAGCGCTTCGGCCAGGTCTCCGCCAGCAGCGTCGACCCCACCGCCCATTCGCCGCCGATCCCGAGGGCGGCGACGAACCGGAAGATCATGAGATGCCACCACTCCTGCGCCGCGAAACTCAGCCCGGTGAACAGGGCGTAGGTGAGGATCGTCAGGTTCAACGCGCGACTCCGCCCCAGGATATCCCCCAACCGCCCGAAGATGGTCCCTCCCAGCGCCCAGCCCACGAGAAAGGCCGCCTGGATCCAGGAGCTCTTCTCCTTGACCACGGCGTCCGCCGTGCTCGCGGCATGCATCAACTGCATCACGAACGGCGCCGCCACCAGCGTGTACAGGTGCATGTCCAACCCGTCGAACAACCATCCCAGCCAGGCCGCGATCCCCGACTTCCATTGCACCGGCGTCAGCTCGTCCAACGTCCGCGCCTCCCGGGCAGACCCCTCCGACTTCGTTCCTGGCTGGGACATGGCCGGGAGAACTATCGGGACCCGGCGGTTGGCAAAAGGAAAAACTCCCGAACCACCCGCACCCCTCCTCCGCCTTCCGTCCCGCCCGCTTCCTCCCTACCCTCGGGCCCCGACGTCATCGCGCCATCGCCCGACGCTCCCTGCCATCTCGTGAAAACCCTTTCCGACTGCCGCCTCTACGCCTTCGTCGACTCCGCATACCTCCACGGACGGGACCCCGCCGACCTCTCCCGGCAACTGTGCGCCGGCGGAGCCGACCTGATCCAGCTCCGCGCCAAGGACTGGCCCGCCGACCGGGTCGAATCCGTGGCGCGCCTCCTCCTGCCCGTGTGCCTGGACCACGGCGTCCGCCTCGTGATCAACGATCATCCCGAGGTCGCGGCAAGGGTGGGCGCCCCCATGGCGCATCTCGGCCAGGAGGACTTCTTCGAGGCCGGCCATCGGAGCGTCTCCGACGTGATTGCCTCCGGACGCACACTCGAAATCGGGCTCAGCTCGCACGCCCCCGAACAAGCCCGGCGCGCGGTGGCCGCCGGAGCCGCCTACGTCGCGGTGGGGCCGGTCTTCGCCACCCCCACCAAGCCCGGACGGCCCGGAGTCACCCTGGACTACGTGCGGTGGGCGGCCGAGCACCTGGCTGGATCCACCTGGTTTGCCATCGGCGGCATCCATCTCGGCAATCTGGACGCCGTCCTGGCGGCGGGAGCCCGTCGAATTTGTGTTGTCTCGGCCATTCTGGGCGCATCGGACGTGGCCGCGGCGTGCCGCGAGTTCCGTCGCCGCTTGTGAGCGGAAGTCTGCGCGCCTTCCCCGTGCGGATGCCGAGGGACGAGGCGGACCCGCCGGTTCGCGTGTTTCTTCGTGCGCCGAACGCCACCCCGTGGGCACGCTGCCGGCGAACGCATGAAGATCCTCCGTCCCGCGGCCTTCGGATTCCTGCTCGCCCTCGCCGGATGCGTCCACCGGCAGCCCAATCCGCCGCTCGACCAGACCCGGCTGGACAAGGGCTACTACTTCCACACGCGCCATCGGCCCAACAATTCGCCGGACACGCTCTTCATCCTCTGCTTCTCGGGCGGCGGAACACGGGCGGCGGCGATGTCCTACGGGGTGCTCGAAGCGCTCCGCGACATTTCGGTCGAGCGCCGAGGCACCTCGCACCGCCTGCTCGACGAGGTCGACGCCATCTCGTCCGTATCCGGTGGCAGCGTCACGGCGGCCGCCTACGCGCTGCTGGGGGACGAGATCTTCAACCGGCTGGAAGCCGACTTCCTGCATCGGAACATCCAGTCCGAGCTGCTGTGGCGGACCCTCAATCCCTTTCGTTGGCCCAAACTGCTCTCCCGTACCTACGGTCGCTCGGAACTCGCCGCCGACCTCTATGACGAGGTCCTCTTCGCCGGCGCCACCTACCGCGACCTCGAGTCGAAACCCGGAGCCTTCGTCGTCGTCAACGCGACCGATATCACGAGCGGGGCCCGGTTCGGCTTCACCCAATACCAATTCGACCTGCTCTGCTCCGATCTGTCGTCCGTCCGCCTGTCCCACGCCGTCGCCGCGTCCTCCGCCGTCCCCGGGCTCCTCTCCCCCATCACCATCAACAATTACGCGGGACGCTGCCCCTCGGACATCGCCTCGGCGGTCCAGGCGGCGGCCCGGGACTCGGATCGCGGCATTGGCTCGCGCGCCCGCTTTCACTACGAGGAAATGGCCGGCTACCTCGACAGCACCAACAACCCGTATGTTCACCTGGTCGACGGCGGCGTCGCCGACAACCTCGGCGTGCGCGCCGTGCTCGATGGCATCTACAGCGTGGAAACCCACCCGGCCGTCCAACGCAAGTACGACCTCCAAGCCATCGACAAGGTCGCGATCCTCGTCGTGAACGCCTACTCCAAACCGGAGACCACCTGGTCCAAACGGGAGATCGCCCCCGGCACCTTCGAACTCGCCATCGCCGGCGCCACGATCCCCATGGACCGCTACTCGTACGAGACGGTCGAACTGCTCAAGGAGCAGGTGGACCGCTGGAAGTCCCGCCAGACCAGCGAACGTGCCTCCGATGCCCGGTCCCGCCAGCCCATCCGATTCTACCCGATCATCCTCGACTTCAACGCCCTGACCAACGCGACCGAGCGCGCCTATTTCATGAATCAGCGGACTTCGTTCGCCTTGTCCCACGAATCCGTGGACCGCCTCCGCCTCGTGGGCGGCGATCTCACGCGGCAGTCGCCCGTCTTCCAGGCATTCCTCGAGGATCTGGCCGGCCCGGCTCCCGACGCCCCGCTGCGTCCTTGACCCGGGCCCGATTCCTTTGCCGACCCCGTCCGCCGGAGCCGCACGGCATGCTGCCTGACTTCACGCCGTCCCAATGGCTGCTCGCCATCCTGGCCGCCACCGGCATCGGCATTTCCAAGAGCGGACTCCCGGGCATCAGCCTGCTCCACGTCGTCATTTTCGCCCAACTTTTCCCCGGGCTCGCCTCCACCGGCGTCGTGCTGCCGATGCTGATCGGGGGAGACCTCGCGGCCGTCTGGCTCTTCCGCCGCCACGCCCAGTGGAACCACGTCGGGCGTACGTTGCCACCCGCCGTCGCGGGGATCGTCACCGGCTGGTGGATCATGGGACAGCTCCCCGGAAGCCGCTTCGGACCACTGATCGGTTCGATCGTCCTCGTGCTCGCCGCCCTCCAGGCACTCCGCGACTGGCGCCCCACGCTCTGGCAATCCGTGCCGCATTCCCCGGCCTTCGCCTGGACCATGGGCTTCGTCGCCGGAGTCACCACCATGCTGGCCAATGCCGCTGGACCCGTGATGGGCCTGTACTTGCTCGCCGTCGCCCTGCCCAAGGAGGCTTTTGTCGGGACCAGCGCGTGGTTCTTCCTCCTCGTCAATCTGCTCAAGGTCCCGTTCTCCGCCCAGCTCGGGCTCATCACCGCGCCCTCCCTGCTCTTCAACGCCCTCCTGCTCCCGATCATCCTGGCCGGGCTTCTGCTCGGCCGCGAAGTCGTCGGACGCCTGCCCCAAAGGGCCTTCGACTATCTGGTCCTCGCCTTCGCCGTCGTCGCTTCCCTACGCCTCCTCGGGGTCCTCTGAGTCACCGGCATCCCCGGCCCCCGCAGCCTGGGTGGAGCGGCCCCGCGCCTGTTCGCCGATCAGCATCGCCCGAACGAGCTGGATCGTCTCCCAGTCGTGGCGCTCCCCCAGATGTTTCCTCACCACGGCGAGGCTGCCGGTCCCCAGCACCCGGAACGCCTGCGTGATTTCGATCCGGTCCGATTCCGGCACCATGGCCTGCAGATCCAGGGATTCCCCCAGCTCCAGCACGGCGGCCAGATGATTGATCACCGTCCGGGTGGTCACGCCGCGCGCCGCGGCCACCTCCAACACGTTCTTCCCATCGCGGAACATCCGGAGCGTCTCCAACGTCGTGTCCGGCAGGCGCGTCCGCCGGACCGGTCCCGCGGGCGGGCGCACCGGGGTCCGCTCGGTCGCGGTCGGGAAGGCGTCGTCCGCGAAGACCTGCCGCGGATGGGCGGCGAGGTAAGCCCCGATTTCCTCCAG
The DNA here is from genome assembly GCA_964608505.1 of uncultured Verrucomicrobiota bacterium. GTDB lineage: Bacteria > Verrucomicrobiota > Verrucomicrobiia > Limisphaerales > CAIMTB01 > CAIMTB01. Next base: position 14,990 of record CAZSOV010000119.1, on the reverse strand, counting down.
GAAGGGCGCCGCGAATTCGCGCTGCTTGCGTTCGCCCACCCCGTGGATGCGCCGAAACTCCTCCTCGTTTCCCGGATAGACCCGCGCCATATACCGCAGCGAGACATCCCCGAAAACAATGTAGGACGGCACCCCCAGCGCGTCGGCCAGCCGCTTGCGGAGCTGCCGCAACCGTTCGAACAGGGCCTCGTCGCACGCGACATCGCCGATCCGCGGCTTCTCCGCCGCCGTCGCGGCCACCGGCCGGGTCAGCATCACCTTCCGTCGCTCCCGCAGAAACGCCCGCCCCTCGTCCGTCAGTCCCAAGGTCGGAAACTTCTCGGTCGACTGTCGCACGAATCCCATTCGCATGAGCTCCCGCCCGACGGCGGACCACCGATATTTGTCGAGATCCCGCCCGATCCCATATGTCGACAAGCGTTCATGGCCCCACTTGCGAACCCGCTCGGTGTCGGCGCCACGCAACACGTCCACCACGTGGTTCAGCCCCATGTCGAACCCGCCCTGCTCGCGGATGCGGTAGATGCAGGAGAGAAACTTCTGCGCCTCGACCGTGCCATCGAAGGTCTGCCGGGGGCTCAGGCAGTTGTCACAGGCCCCGCACCCGTCCTCGGTGAAGTCCTCGCCGAAATACCCCAGCAGATCCACCCGCCGGCAGTTGCCGGTCTCGGCGAAATGCACCACCTGCTGGAGCTGCTCCCGGGCCAGCGCCTTCTCCCGCGGGTCCGGTTTCTCCTCGATGAACGCGAGATGTTTCTGCACGTCCCCCGGACTGAACAGCAGCAGGCAGTCCGCCGGCAGCCCGTCACGTCCGGCACGTCCCGTCTCCTGGTAGTAGCTCTCGAGGTTCTTCGGCAGATCGTAATGGACCACGAAACGGACGTTCGGTTTGTTAATTCCCATCCCGAACGCGATCGTCGCGCAGATCACCCGCACCTCGTCCCGCAAGAACCGGTCCTGGTTTCCCGACCGGTCCTTTGCGTCCAGCCCCGCGTGGTACGACGCCGCCGAGATCCGGTCCGCGCGCAGCTTCTCGGCCAACGTCTCGGCCCCCTTTCGACTCTGGCAATAGACGATCCCCGCATCGCGTGGGCGTGCCCGCAGGAACTCGAACAACTGGTCGTACGCGCCCGCCTTGGCCTGGACCCGGTAGTTGAGGTTCGGACGGTTGAAGCTCGCCACGTAAACCGCCGGCTCCCGAAGGCTCAGTTGCCGGACGATGTCCCCCCGGACCCGCTCCGTGGCCGTCGCGGTCAATGCCATCACCGGCACCGACGGAAACCGATCGCGCAACGACGCCAACTGCCGGTACTCGGGGCGGAAGTCATGCCCCCACTCGCTGATGCAATGCGCCTCGTCGATGGCAAACAGCGCCGGCGTCCAACGCTCGAGATCCTCCAGGAACCCCGACAACATCAACCGCTCCGGTGCCACGTAGAGCAGGCGGTATTCCCCCTGGTGCAAGCCGCGCAACCGCGGACGCGCCTCCCCGGACGCCAGCGACGAGTTCAGGAACGTCGCCGGAATCCCTGCCGCCGTCATCGCATCCACCTGATCCTTCATCAGCGCGATCAGCGGCGACACGACCACCGTCAATCCCCGCCGGGCCATCGCGGGCAGTTGGAAGCACAACGACTTTCCGCCGCCCGTCGGCAGCACCGCGAACACGTCGCGTCCGGCCAGCGTGTCCTGGATGATGTCCTTTTGCAGGGGACGGAACGTCGCGAAACCAAAATACCGTCGCAGCAGGGTTGTTAGCTCGGCTTCGGGCACCGTCTCACCTCTTTCTTCCGGGGCCCGATTCCTAGCCGGTCAACCCACCCGCCCGCGAGCCTCTTTCCGATGCTCCCAGGCTCCCCGGGCGCGGGACCGGTGCCTGACAGAGTCGTCGAGGCCCGAAACCGCGCGGGTCGCGAGGCCTGGGAAGCAGGCGAAAGAAGTGGAAACGCCGGCGACTCGGACGTCGCCGGCCCCGCTTCGCGTTCCGAACCGGCTGGTCAACGGTTCCGGTCCGCGGGGCACGCGTGGAACCTACCCCGTGCCGGGTACCCGGCCCGGGACGCTCAGGGGGCCTGGATGCGGAAGAAACGGTACGGCGCTTCCACCGCCACCGACGCCGGGCTCGTCACTCCGGATTCGTCCTTCCACAACCTGAGGTCCGTCGAGGACTGCAATCGGCCTCCCGACCATTCGACGAAGTACCTGCCGTTCTGGAGGCCGCTCCTCACGATCTTCGGCTCGGACGCGAGAATGCCCTGTCCGTAGTAGGAGAGGAACTTCGCCGGGATCGGCAGCAACTGATCCGCCGGAGTCGCATCGCCCACCTTCCGCCACGCGACCTGGCAGTGGTCGTTCCCGTTGCTTTCCTTCCACAGAGCCTGAATCGCGTATCGCCGGCCCTTTTCCAGTCGGATCGGAACCGAGGTGGAGGCGTCGAAGCCGGACTCCTGAAACGTGTCGCCCGCCGTGCTGTCGATGGCGTCGGGCACGCCGTCGGGACTATCCAGATCATCGAACCGGTCATTCGGACTGACCCGCAGTTCGGCCGCGTCATCCCCGCGCAGAAAGAACTCGTAGTCTGCCGTTTCCTCCGGCGTCAGCCACGCGCGCATCCGTCCGCCATAGATGTTGTCCGGCCCGTCCGGGACCACCGATGTCGAGTCCAGACTCGTTGCCGAGTAATCCGCGTCCGGCTCGGCGGGATAGCGCGTGCTCGCCCGGAGGTCGCTCACCGCGCCCCCCGTGAGGTTCTTCCAGACCTCGACCCCGACAGTCCCGGCCTGAACCGTGTAGCCCGCAATCGGCAGAGACGCTGCGGGCACCGCGTTCCCGGCGACATCCTCCACCCCCGTCACCCCGACCGTGTACCGCGTCCCGGCGGTGTGCGCCGAGGTCACGAGTTTGACCGTCGTTGAGTCCAGGGCCACGACTGTCGTGATCGTGAGTCCGCCCGTCAGCGTGTATTTGGCTTTGTCCGCCAGTTGGTCGAGGTTCATCGGCTCGGAGAACGAGACGTAAATGGCGTTGAAGTTGATGCTCCCGCGCACGCTGGTGAGCGATGGAATCACCGCGTCCACCCGCAACACCGCCTCCCCGCTCGTGGCCGTCGTGGCGCCGCTGGCCACCCGGCACCGATACCGGGTCCCGTCATCCGCCGCGGAGAGCACCGACGTCACATGGCTGGCTTCCGTGGCACCCGCGATGGCGACGAAACCTGCCGCCCCCGGTGCCTGCCGCTCCCATTGGTAGGCCAGGCCAGCTCCCGTCGCACCCACCGAGAACGTCGCGGTCCGGCCAGCCGGAACCAGTCGATTCGCCGGATTCTCGGTGATGCGCAGGTTGCCCGTCGATTCCACCTCCGCCAGGTAGATCGCCACGAATCCGTAACTGTAGGCCGCAGCCGAGGGATTCCCGAAAGGGGCCACTCCCGTGTACTGCTCCGCCCCGATCTCGATGATCCCGTCCGAGCCGGGCTCGATGTTGTCCCAGCCGACGAGGGAACCTGCCTTGTTGTCCCCGGCATTCAACGCCACTTGGTTTGGCGCAAGCGACGAGGCGGGATGGGTGCTCTTGGTGAAGACGTTCCGGTTCGCGCTCCCGTCGACATGCGCGTCCACAAACGCCTCGGCGCCGGCAAGGGTGTAGGCACTCCAACGATCGTTGTAGTTGCCGCCCCGGCTCGCCGTCCCCCGGAAGTGATATCGCCGGGCGGGATTCAGCCCCGTGAACCGTAGAATCAACTTCGTGATCGAGCTCGCCCGTACTCCCGGAATCCCGCTGTTGCCGATGTCCACCTTCCCCCGGAACAGGAGGTCCGCGGGACTGCCTGCGTTCACCGGGGAATTGGCACCGAAATCGTCCGGCACCGCATCCCCTTCCACCACCACGATCACCGACACCGGCAGGTCCGCACCCGAAACGATGTCGCGCAGCACGCCCCCGTCATCGTTGATCCGCAAATCATACCCGGTGGCATTCGGTGCCGTAACCCCGTCGGTGGGCCGATAGTCGTTGAAGGCCTCCCAGAAAACCGTCGCCCCGAAGCCGACCGACGACGTTGCCGCCCAGGCGGCCAACAGCAGGGATGTCCCGGAGAATCCGGGCATGTAAGGTACGCGATTGCTCATGAGTGCGCTGGAATGGAGTTGCGGGTTGAACGCGACAGTACCGGAGCACCGTCGATGTGGATGAGCTTGCCTAACCCGGTACGTTACTCCGATTCAAGACCTGATTCCCCGCGCTTACCTCCCCCCGTTCCCCCGTTGCCATCGCGACGCTTGCTTCCGCGTCACGCCGCGCTACAAATCGGGGAGTTGACCATCGAATTCAGTACCTATCCATCATGAACCCCTATCTTCGTTCGCTCCTGGTTGCCGCAGCCCTCGTCGCCACCCCCTCCGCACTCCGGGCCGAGGCCGCCAAGGCCTCTTGCCCCGCCGAGGGAGCCGGTTGCGCCTCTGCCAAGGCTGCCTCCTGTGCCGATGCCAAGACCGCCCAGTGCTCCGAGGGCAAGGGTGCGGCCTGCTGCGCTGCCAAGACCCAGAATGTGAGCCTGAAGCTCAAGAACGCCGACTGCACCGGCCTCCAGAAGGCCCTCTCCCAGGTCAAAGGCGTCGGGAGCGTCGAAACCTGCCCCGACTCCAAGTTCACCAAGGTCGCGTACAACAAGGATCAGGTGAAGGAGGCGAAGATTCTGGCTGCTCTCAAGAAGGCCGGATACCAGGTCGAGGCCCAGCGGGTCACCTACGCCGTCCAGGGAATGGCCTGCGGTTCCTGCGCCGACAAGATCAGCGGCGTGCTCAGCAAGGTGAAGGGCGTGGCTGAGGCCAAGGTGTGCAGCGAGAGCAAAACCGCCACCATCGATTTCGACCCGGCCAAGGTGAGCTCCAGCAAGATCATGGCGGCCATCAACGGCGCCGGCTTCAAGGCCTCCGAATCCATCAACTGATCCCGCGCGGCGCGGCCTCCAGACCGCGAGCCCGGGGTTCCGACAACGCCATCGTGTCCCACGATGGCGTTTTCCTTTGCGCCTTCGGCTGAGGGGTCGGACGGCCCAGCGACCCCATCCATCCGCAACTACTGATGGGTAGCACGGGGCCGAAACGCTGCCGGCGGACGCACGCCTCTGCCACGACGCCCCTGCGCGTGCGTCGATCCATCAAAACCACAGAATTTGCTTGGCGCAGGGGCTGCGGCCCCCTATTCAAACCGCGGTTTCGGTCACGGTTTGTCCGATGGTGTAAAGGTAGCACAACTCCCTTTGGAGGAGTTTGTCTTGGTTCGAATCCAAGTCGGACAGCCAACCTTCTTCCCGTCCTGCCGGGCGATGGGCGCGTGCCCCGGCATTCCGCTTTGCCCCCATCTGGCCGGACCTGACATCACGGACTCCGCAGGTGAGCTCCCGTTCAGGCGGACCAAGGGTGTCCCATCCTCCCACGGCGCTTCAGGTACCTCGTCGAAATCCAGGATCGGTTTTGCTCGAGCCGGGCCATCCGCGCCGGAGCATACATACCCCGCCAAGCAGGTGCCTCCCAGCCACTGAACGCCCTGAACGCCTCCGCTGGCTCGAAAAGACAAAAGCGCGAAGCCGTTGCCGGCTTCGCGCTTTGCGGGAAAAACTAATTCGCGAGGAACGAGGCTCAGGCCTTGCGCTTGAGCTGCGAACGACGGAAGGCGGCGAAGCCGATCAAACCAAGACCCACGGCACCCAGATAGTGCTCAGGCTCGGGAACAGGGGTCAGGGTCACTTCGGTGGCCGTGATATCGACCGTGAAGTCAACGCCACCAGAGGAGAGCGTGCCACCATCCGCAACGTTGGCAAAGCTGCCCAAGCCCGACGCGGCGGTGATGATCGAGATCGGCGTCAATTCGTACGTGCCACCGGTATTGTTGATGGCCAAGGTCACGTTGCCGATGGCCGTCGCGGCTCCGAACGACAGCGTGTCGCTGCTGTTGGCACCCGTCGAATTCAGGTCAATCGTGAGCGTCTTGGTGTTGGCGACACCCGTGAAATCCAAACCGATGGTGTTCAGATTCAGCGAACCCAGCGTCCCGGCGCCGCCCGGCTGGATGTTGACCGCCGAATTAGCCGCCGTGATGGCAATGGTACCGCTGCTGCTGCCCAAGTTGGCCGTTCCGTTGACCGTACCACCGCTCACCGTCAGGACCTGAGTTCCCAAGGTCAGCGTCGTGGTCGATCCGAAGCTCAGCGTGCCCGAGCGGTGATCGAACGTGTCCGTCCCGCCACCGCCGTCGTTCGAAACCGCCAAGGAAGATCCAATGGTCAGCGTACCCGAACCGGTATACCGGACATCGCCGGAGCCACCGGTCGTGTAGTTGATGGCACCCGCCAAGCTCGCCGTGGTCGACTGGATGTTGAAACCACCGGACACGGGAAGATTCATCGCCCCGCCCGCCGCCATCGAGAAGCTCACGTCGTCCGCGAAAACCACGTAGTTCCCAATCACACCCGTAGCCGCCAACTGCAGGATGCCGGAGGAACCGACCGCGAAGCTTCCCGTGCCAGACGTGGCATCAAAGGTCTTGGTGGTCCCGATAGGGCCCGACATGGTGAAGGCCATCGCCCCATCCGCCACGGTGATGCTGGCGGAATTGTTGACCTCATACACCCGTGAAGAAGCGCCAGAGACGGAGATCGTCTGGCTGTTGTTGTTCAGGGTGAAATTGACCGCGTCGAACGTGATCAGGAGGCCCGTTCCCGAGTTCCACGTCGCCGACTGCGTTCCGGTCGCGGTCAGATTGAAGGCCCCGGCAATCGTTCGCGGGGCACCACCGGACGTGAACCGCAGCGCACCCACATCGGTGCTGGCCGTCAGGGTAACGGTGTGACCCGGTGCAATATTGCCCGTATCCGCAGAGGAGTTCGCCGGGAAACCACCCCCGCCCCAAGTCGCCGCATTGTTCCAATCACCACTCCCCGAGGAGGTGTAGTTGGCCTGCCCCTGCGCCAAGCTGGAAGCTAGGCAAAAGGCGGGGATGATAAACTTTGCCCCCAGCAGAATGGAGCTAGAGCTTTTCGATAGGGAGACACGCTGATTCTTCATAAATCGTGTTGTTGTTGCGAGGCGACGCGTGGCGAGAGTGTTCTCTAGTACCCCTTGGGCGTCAAGTTGTTCTTTGGCTCCCTTCCCCCGCTCACCCACGGGGAACGACCCCCATCCCAATCCCAGATCCAGCCCGATAACCAATTCATAAACAACAGCTTGAAGAACAAGGCACCCCCAAATTCGGGCGTCCTTGCCGGCTCGACCCCCACCCGCGCGGAGCCGCGGATCAGCGCCAAGCCTCCCCGACCACCCCGGCCCGACCCTTCCCCCACCCTGCCGAACGCGAGGCCCTCACGGCTTGGCGGGGGCTGCCTCCGACGACTTGGGGGCCGCGGGTTCTCCGCGCAGCAATCCCTCGAACGCGGGATTCGCGGGTTGGCCGCTGCGGCGCGCCTTTTCGTAGTGGTAGCGAGCCAGCTCCAGGAAGGGCGGCTTCTGCGTCGCGTAGACCACCGAGAGGTTGTAATGCGCGGAGGCTGAGGCCGGATTCAATTTGATCGCCTTGCGCAGGGCCGCTTCGGCCGCCGGGCGTTGCCCACGCTGGCTGAGGGTGATGCCCAGGTAGTTCTGGGTATCGGAATTCTCCGGATCAATGGCCGCCGACTGGCTCAAGGCTTCGAACGCCTCGTCGAATTTCTGTTGGCGGAAGCGGAGGATCCCGAAGAGCGAGAGACTGAAGGCGTCCTGGGGATCGCCCGCCAGCGCGCGCTTGAGATAGGTCTCCGCCTCCTCGAGGCGCCCCAATTCGACGAGAATGGCCGCGAGATTGGCCAGGGTGAAGACGTTGCTTTCGTCGAGCTTGAGGATGTCGCGATAGGCCTTCTCCGCCTCGTCCAGCCGGCGCGTGCGAAACGCGCGCTCGGCCTGCGCCGCAAGAATGCTCGCGCCCGGGGGCAGATCCTTCGTGGTTCGCCGGCGGGAGACGGGCGCGTTCGTGGCCCCCGAGGCCGGCGTCGACGATGCGGCAGGGCCCCTGGCTCCCGGCTCCGCGCCCGCGGCAGGCGTGTCGGACCGGCCCGGTGCGGTCGGGCTGGGGGTCGGGGTCGCGGTCGCCTGCGCCAACTCCATGGCCGGACGGGTCCTCCCGCTCTCCGGGGAGGGAGCCTGGAACAGGGCCAGTTCCTGTTGGGTATAGGGTTCGGACCGGGCTTCGAGCGCCGCGACCTTCGCGGACAGCCGCTCGACGTTCCGGGTCAATTCGCGGCTGCGTCCCGTTCCCGACTCGGACCGGCGAAGGTCGGCACGGGCCGTTTCGAGATCGCGCCGCAACTCGTCGCGCTCCCGCTCCAACCGACGGACACGCGCGGCATCGGAGCCGGGCTCGACCGTGGGGACTTCGGCCACCTTGAGGCTGGCGGGAGTGACACGGATGGCGGTCAGCTTCCCCAATTCCTCCGCCATCTCCTGATTCTCCCGGCGCAGTTTCTCGGCGGCCGTCTTGTGCTGGGAGAGTTCGGCGCGCAGCGTCGCGAGATCGCGGCTGGTCTCGGCGGATCCGGCACGCCCGGAACCGCGCGCGGACGCGAGTTCCTTCCGGAGCGACTCCAGATCCGCGCGAAGCGCATCGGTCTGCTCGTCGCTCTTGCGTGCCAGCTGATCGTACTTGGACTGGAGCTTTTGCCGCTCGGAGCGCAAATCGTCGGTTTGTCGTCTCTGTTGCGAGAGCTCGGCGCGGGTCGCGGCCAGTTGCTGCTCCAACTCCAACGCCTTCCCCGCCTTCTCGAGGACCCGCCGGTTCTCGGTGGCCTGCCATTCCAGCCCCGCCTCGAGGATTTCGTTCTCCTTGACGAGAAGCAGGATGCGCTCCTCCGCCTTGGCGAGCTCGGCCGGATCCAAGGAGGCCGGTCGGGGACTGAGCGCCTCCTTCAGGCGGGCTTCGAGGGTGCCTCGCTCGTGCTCGAGACGCTCGCGGGTCCGTTCCAACTCCGCTTGGGTCAGGCGCGCCGCCTCGAGCGCCTCCCGGGCCAGCCGCAGATCCAACGCCAGCTGGGCGGCGTGGTCCCTGACCTGATCCGCCTGCGTTGCGGCCTCGGTGGCGCGTGCCAGGGCACCTCGTTGCGCCGCTTCGGCGGCCGCCAGACGTGACTCGGCCAGTTCGGCCCGTTCCCGCGCCGAGACGAGGTCCGGTGGTGCGGAAGCACCCGGGGGCGCGTCCGCGGGGCTGGCCGCCGGCAGGGTCGCCGGGGCACGCCCCAATTCCGCGCCCGTGGTGGAACCGGGCTGCGCCGCCACCGACACTCCGGGAGCGTCCGCCGGGCCACGACCGGCACCCAGCTTCGCACCGAGGTACTCGAGCCGGTACTGGATGATCTTGCGGTTCCAGCCGGGGTGCGCTTTGGCGAAGGCCTCCAGATCCCGCCGGGCCTTGCCGAAGCGGTCGACGGACGCGACCGCCTGTCCCCCCTGTTCCAGGGATTCGCCTTCCTGGATCAGACTGTGGATGCGGAGGAATTCGGCATCCAGGTTCTCGTCCGCCCGAACCGACGTCCCCGGCGCGAGCAGGTTCAAAGCGAGCCAGCAGAGCGGCAAAACGCGGCGTTGCATCCGAAACACGCTAGCCGCCGGATGCGACGCTTGGCAACCGGCGAAAGGCGCCCTGCAGGCGGGGAATTGGCAGCGGGGCGGCATCGTGCCAGTCTCGCCGCCCGGGATGCTTCCCGGTCCGGACCTCCGGTCTTCGAAGCACCTCGTAGCCGATTCGATCCATGCGCTTTCTCGACCATCTCAAGTTCACGAGTGACGGCCTGATTCCCGCGATCATCCAGGACCATGCCAACGGACGAGTTCTGATGATGGCCTGGATGAACCGGACTTCCCTGGAGAAGACGGTGGAGACCGGCCTGACCCATTTCTGGAGCCGGTCGCGCCAGAAATTCTGGATGAAGGGCGAATCCAGCGGCCACGTGCAACGGGTCAAGGACATCGCCTTCGATTGCGACGGGGACACCCTGCTGATTCAGGTCGAGCAGGTCGGAGCCGCCTGTCACGAGGGCTATCGCTCCTGCTTCTTCCGCTCCGTTCGCGAGGCGGGCCAGGTGTCCGAGACCACCGAAACCCGCCTGGAAACTCCGGAGCAGATCTACGGCGCCAAGCGTCCGTAGGCTCCAGGAGGCAAAGCGCCGGATGGAAGCCTGCCCAACGGGCGGCGGGCTGGGCCCGACGCCTTGGCCTACGCCGGAACGGGCAGCTTCAGCCCCGGCAATCCGGTCTTCTCGCGCCGCTGGAGAACGGCCTCGAACTTCGGCACGTACATCTGGGTTTCCGCAGGCAGGCTCGGGGCGATCGCGTCGAAGCTGGTCGCGCGTCGCCGCCGCAGGAGGTCGGCCACCTTGCCGGGGCCGGCGTTGTAGGCCGCCAGGGCAAGGCGCCAGTCCTTGAACTGTCGGTACATCTGTCGGAGGTACGTGGCACCGGCGCGGGCATTCTTCTCCGGCACCAACCGCTCGTCCTGCGGCTGCAGCTTCAACCCCAGGCCTTGCGCCGTCGCCGGCATCAGCTGATACAAACCCGCCGCCCCGGCCGGACTGCGCGCCAGCGGATCGAACCCGGATTCGACTTCCGCCAGCCAGACCAGTTCCGGCGGTGCGCCGGCGGCCTTGAAAACCGGTTTCAACCGGGGAACCCAGACCGCCGCCCCCTTGGGAATCTCCTGCTTGGCGACCTGCCGGTTCCACGCCTTCCGCTCCTGCTCCGGCGTCGGATTGGCCCCCGGCGCAGGCGCCGGTCCCTGGCCCCCGGCTCCGGTGCTCCGGGCCTGCTCGAAATCCTCGGCGACCTGGAAATAGTCCTTCCTCGCCCGCAGCCAGGATGCGTAGGGCTTGAGCCGGGGCACCGAATCCATCCAGGGAAGCGCGAGGTCCACGGCGTCCTGCAACGCCGCCAGATCCAGCACGTCGTCCGCCTGAAACGTCGCGGTCAGCTTCGCGAGCAGGGCCTCGATCTGCCCGGGGTCTCCGGATCGCAACGCCCCCAGGACGTCCGGATCCAGGTTCTCGTCGAGCAACCGTCCGCCGGCCTCGAGCAGGTCGTCCAACGCGGCGGGCGCGCCGCCCCCGGCCGGCGGAAGTCCACCACTCACGCCCGCCAGACCCGACGCCAACCACCCCAGAAATCCGCGTCGATGCATCGTCGCCATGCCGTGCCTTCCGTGTGTTGCCCTCATCATCGCTCCGCCTTCCCGCTCGTCACCCTGCCTTCTCCGACGCGGGCGGCAACCCCGATCATTCATTCCCGTTCCCCCCGTGACCCGGTGCCTTCGGACGCGGGGTTTTGTCTTCATCCGCGGCTCGCGGTCGCTCCGGTCCTCCCCGTACCCTAGCCCCCATGCGCACCGTCAAGGTCCCGCTGGGCGAACGCACCTACCCGATTCTCGTTGGCCGGGATCTTCTCCCGTCCCTGGGCGCGCGCTGCGCCCGTCTGGGATTCCGCGGACGCTGCGCCGTCGTCGCCGACGCCCATGTCGCGCCGCGCTACGGTCCCGCCGTCCTCGATGGCCTCGCCCGGGCGGGTTTCGATCCGGTCCTCATCCCGATCCCCGCCGGGGAGCAGGCCAAGAGCCTGTCCGTCGTGGGCCGTTGCTACGATCAACTGGCCCGCCACCGCCTCGAACGTAAGTCCATCGTCGTGGCCCTGGGCGGCGGGGTAACCGGCGACCTGGCCGGCTTCGTGGCCGCGACCTACCTGCGCGGCATGGCCTTCGTCCAGGTCCCCACCACGCTCCTCGCCCAGGTGGACAGCTCGGTGGGCGGCAAGGTCGGCATCAACCTGCGCGCCGGCAAAAATCTGGTCGGGGCGTTTCACCAACCGCGGCTCGTGCTGTGCGATCTCGACACGCTCGCCACCCTGCCCGACCGGGAGTTCCGCGCCGGCCTCGCGGAAGTCATCAAATACGGCATCATCTACGACGCACGGTTTTTCCGTCGACTCGAGCAACACCTCGACCGCCTCCTCGCCCGGGACCCCGTCCTGCTGGGCGCGGTCATTGCCCGATGCTGCGAGATCAAGGCGGACGTCGTCAGCCAGGACGAAACCGAGGGCGGCCTCCGCGCGATTCTCAATTTCGGGCACACGCTCGGACACGCCATCGAAGCCATCACCGCCTACGGCACCTATCTCCACGGCGAGGCCATTTCGATCGGGCAGGTCGCCGCCGCCGAACTGTCCCGCAGCGTGGGCTCCCTCTCCCCCGGCGAGGTCACGCGCATCCGCACGATCTTCCGCCGCGCCGGATTGCCCACCACCCTGGCCCTCGATGCCCGCTCCCGCTCCCGCCTCCTTGCCGCCATGCTCCTCGACAAAAAGGTCACCGACGGACGGGTGAAGTTCGTCCTCGCCGACCGCATCGGCGCCGTAGCCTGGGGCCGCGCCGTCCCCGGGGACGCCCTCGACGCCGCTCTGGACCTCCTGCGCTGAAGGGCGCACGACGCAAACGTTGTCGCAACCAATCCGTCGTGCGCCCGCGCGGGGGCCCGGCGGTTCCTCGACAGCCGGACGCCCGGCGCTATTCTCCGGGGCAGCACACGCGCAGACTGCCGTCATGAGCCACGTTTCCGATCCCAGCCGCTGGCGGGTCTCCCGCCGCACCCTCCTCCGGGGAGTCGGCGCCTCGCTTGGCCTCCCGCTGCTGGAGGCCATGCGGCCCCGGGCCCGGGCAGCCACGCACCCCCATGACGTCAATGACGCGTCGGCCCGGCGCCCCGTCCGCCTGGCCTTTCTGTACATGGCCAACGGGGTCAATCCGTCGACCTGGACCCCCGAGGGCACCGGGCGCGATTTCCGCCTGTCTCCGGCGCTGGAACCGCTCGCGCCCTTCCGGGACGAACTCCTCGTCCTCACCGATCTGTGGAACGCCGCCACGAACACCGGCGACGGTCACTACGTGAAGACCGCCGGCTGGCTGACGGGGACGACGATCTCGAAGACTTCGGGTGATGACATCCGTTCCAACGGCGTCTCTGTCGATCAGCGGATCGCCCAGAGCGTCGGGCATTTCACCCCCCTGCCCTCCCTCGAACTCGGCATCGAGCCCGTCACCACCGGCGTCGACGTCAACGTCGGGTACACCCGCCTGTACGGTTCCCACATCTCGTGGAGTTCCCCCACCACGCCCGTCGCCAAGGAAATCAATCCCCGCCTCGCCTTCGATCGCCTCTTCCGCTCCTCGACGGTCTCCCGGCGTTCCGATCCGGAGCGGGACCGCAGCGTGCTGGATGCCGTCCTCGGCGACGCCCGGCGTCTGCGCGACCGGGTGGGCCAGGCCGACCGGCTCAAGCTCGACGAATACCTCGACTCGGTTCGCGCGGTGGAGAAGCGCATCGAGTTCGAAACCCGGCGCCAGCGCGAAAACGTCCTCGCCGACCCGCTGGCTCGCGCCGAGATCGACCGCCTGGACGCGCGCCTTCGCGATTTCTACGCCGACCCGGCGCGGGTGAGCGAGCGTCATGGCGATCACACCGAGCACTGCCGGCTCATGTTCGATCTTCTGGCCCTCGCGTTCTGGACCGATTCCACGCGGATCTCGACCTTCATGTTCGGCAACGCGGTCAGCGGGCGGAACTTCTCCTTTCTCGACCCGGCGCTGGGCGGCCACCACCAGACCTCCCACCACGAGAACGACAAGGAGAAGCTGGCGCAGTACACCCGGATCAATGCCTGGCACGTGGCGCAGTACGCCTACTTCCTCGACCGGCTGCGCGGCTTGCGCGAGGGGGAGTCATCGCTGCTCGACCAGTGCCTCGTGGTGTTCGGAGCCGGGCTGCGCGACGGCAACCGCCACGATCCCCACAACGTGCCCACCCTCCTGGCCGGTCGCGGAGGAGGTTCCGTTTCGCCCGGAAGGCACCTCGTCTTCCCCAGGGACACGCCCCTCGCGAACCTCCACCTGGCGCTCCTGCGCCGCGCCGGGGTTTCCGCCGAACGCTTCGCCGACAGCACTGCCGAACTGGCCGGCCTCGCCGGTTGAGCCTCCGTCCCGGACTCCGCCGGGAACGAGCCGGCGGCCTCCAGGGGGGACCTCCGAACCGGTTCGCGGTGAGGCTTCACCCCCTCCGTCGGTTCACGCCTTCCTCGTTTCCTTCGCCCACGAATCCCTCAGGGAGATCGTCCGATTGAACACCGGGCGACCGGGCGCGCTCGCGTCGTCCACCGCGAAGTACCCGATCCGTTCGAACTGATACCGCGTGTCCCGTGCCGCATCCGCGAGGGACGGCTCCAGCTTCGCCTGCAACACCTCGAGCGAGGAGCGGTTCAGGTGCGCCTTGAAATCGCCGTCCGCGTCCGGGGTCGGCACCGTGAAGAGCCGGTCGTACAACCGAACCTCCGCCTCGATGGCCCGCGCCGCGCTCACCCAGTGGATCGTGCCTTTGATCTTGCGGCCCGCATTCGCACCCCCCGCACGACTCGCCTCGTCGAAGGTGCAGTGCAATTCCGCCACCTGCCCGGCGGCGTCCTTGACCACCCCATCGCACCGGATGATGCCCGCGTACTTCAGCCGGACCTCGCCCCCGGGCTGGAGCCGGAAAAAGCCCTTCGGCGGTTGCTCCAGGAAATCTTCGCGCTCGATGTAGAGCTCCCGTCCGAACGGCACCGGCCGCGTTCCCGCCGACTCGTCCTCGGGATTGTTCGTCGCACGAACCTCCTCGACATGACCTTCCGGAAGGTTCGTGAGCACGATCTTCAGGGGGCGCAGCACCGCCAGGCGGCGCAATGCCACGGGATTCAGGTCGCCGCGGATGCAGTGCTCCAACACCGCCACGTCCGTCTGGCCGTCGTACTTCGTCACCCCGATGGTCCGCGCGAACTCGCGCAGCGCCTCGGCCCGCACGCCGCGACGTCTCAAACCCGAGATCGTGGGCATTCGCGGATCGTCCCAGCCGGTGACCAGGCCCTCGTTCACGAGCTGCAGCAGCTTGCGCTTGCTCATGA
>CAZSOV010000118.1:0-21745 GCA_964608505.1 uncultured Verrucomicrobiota bacterium | reverse complement strand
CGTTCCATGCGCGGTTTTGGGACTTGAGCCAGTTCATGAAGCTGGTGAAGCAGCGGTTCACGCTCTGGTACAACCTGCGGGTCGGTCGCACGGGCACGCTGTGGGAGGACCGGTTCAAGAGCGTGCTGGTGGAGGGTCAGGGTCAGGCGGTGGTGACGATGGCGGCGTACATTGACCTGAACCCGGTTCGAGCGGGGTTGGTGAAGGATCCCAAGGATTACCGGTGGAGCGGGTACGGGGAGGCGGTGGCGGGGAAGAAGCGGGCGAAGGAAGGGATTCGTTCGCTCGTCACGGCGCTGCAACGGGGGCGTGAGGAATCGCCGGGCAAGTCGTTGGAGCTGTATCGGGTGTGGGTGTTCCGGGAGGGGGACGAGCGGCGGGCGGGGATCGGGGAGGATGGGCGGGCGTTGCGGGGTTCGCTGTCGCGGGAGGCGGTGGTGGGGGTGTTGGAGGGGAACGGGAAGTTACCGGTGGGCGAGTACCTGCGGTGTCGGGTGCGGTACTTCACGGCGGGGGCGGCGTTCGGGAGCCGGGAGTACGTGGAGGGGATTTTCGGGGCGTACCGGGAGCGGTTCGGGAAAAAGCGGCAGAGCGGGGCGCGCAGGGTCCGAGGTCTGGAAGGGACGGAGGCATATGTGTTGCGCGATCTGAAGAAGGCGGTGTTTGGGTAGCGGAGTGTTCCGGGAATTGAGAATTGGGCTGGGCAGGGATTGGGACCATGAACCGGAGGGAGGGAAGGCAGCCTTCACCCCGGCCATCTCCCGTCGGATGGGAGAGGAGGGAGCATTGCCCACGCGGGACTCGTTGGTTGTGCGAGGGCCGGTTCATGGAGAGGGGGGGATGTAACAGCGCCCCCCCCAAAAAAAATCGGTGCGCTGTGGACGCCTGCTCTAGGGTTGCGCGGGTCCGCATCGATCCTTGATCCTCTGCCGCGATGGCCCCGGGGCCGGGGGGTACGCGCGGGCTTCGTGGTGACGGGACCGGGGTGGCGGACGGAAGGTGGCATTCCATGAACGACATAGTGCACAGGGCCGCGGAGTCGGGACCGGCGGGAACCCAGTGGGGGGACGGTGGCGGCGGGGTATTCCAGAGCACGCAGTGGAGTGCGGTGATGAGGGCGGGCGGGAATTCGACGGTGGAGGGAGCGGCGGCGCTGGAGCGGTTGTGTCGGCAGTACTGGCAGCCGCTGTATTGTTTCGTGCGGAGGCGGGGGTACGGGGAGCACGACGCGCAGGATCTGACGCAAGGATTCTTCGAGCGGCTATTGGAGAAGGGCTTGATCGGGGCGGCGGACCGCGAGCGGGGACGGTTTCGGACGTTTCTCCTGGCGGCGCTGGAGAACTACCTGGCGAACGAATGGACGAAGGCGAACCGGCAGAAGCGCGGGGGCGGC
The DNA here is from genome assembly GCA_964608505.1 of uncultured Verrucomicrobiota bacterium. Lineage (GTDB taxonomy): Bacteria > Verrucomicrobiota > Verrucomicrobiia > Limisphaerales > CAIMTB01 > CAIMTB01. Next base: position 20,352 of record CAZSOV010000118.1, on the reverse strand, counting down.
CAGACGCTGGTGTCGCTGGAGCACGTGGCGGGGGCGGAGGCCACGTACCAGGGACTGCCCCGGGAGGAGTTGTCGCCCGACCAGTTGTTCGAGCGGCGCTGGGTGCAGTCGGTGATCGAGGTGGTGTTGCGGCGGCTGCGGGAGGAGTTGGACGCACGGGGCGGGCCGGGACGCTTCGACGTCCTGAAGCAGTTTCTGTTCGGGGATCGGGGGGAGGTTTCGTACGCGGCGGTCGCGGAGGGGTTGGGCATGTCCGAGCCCGCCGTGAAGTCGGCGATCTACCGGCTGCGGCAGCGTTACGGGGAGATCTTCGTGGAGGAGATCCGGAACACCGTGGCGGATCCGGCGGATGTCGACGGAGAGATCCGGCACCTGTTGTCGGTGCTGGACGGGCGTTGAGGGGGGGGCGGCGCGCGGGGGGGACGTAACTTTGCGTGTCCGACACGGTATAAAGGAGTGACCAAGGTGACCCGGGTTCCCAGCAGTCCATGCCCGCGTTGCGGGGCGATCATTCCTTCCGATGCGCCGGAGGGGATGTGCGTGGCGTGTCTGGCTCGGGAGGGGGCGGCGCATCACCTGCGGGGACGGGGGTTGCGGGCGACGGTGCCGCCGGGGATCCCGGGGTACGAGTTGGGGGAGGAGATCGGGCGTGGGGCTCAGGGGCGGGTGTACCGGGCGCGCCAGGGGCGACCCGGGCGATGGGTGGCGCTGAAGGTGATCGCGGCGGACGAGATGGCGTCCCCGCAATTGGTCGCGCGGTTTCGGATCGAGGCGGAGGCGGCGGCGCGGCTGCACCATCCGCACATCGTGCCGATCTACGAGGTGGGCGAGCTGGATGGCTGGCACTATTTTTCGATGCGGCTGATCGAGGGGCCGACGCTGGGGCGCGCGGCGCGGGAGCGGCGTTATTCGTGCGACGGGGCGGCGGAGTTGCTGGCGAAGGTGGCACGGGCCATTCACCACGCGCACGGGCACGGCATCCTGCACCGGGATCTGAAGCCAGGGAACATCCTGCTGGACGATGCGGGGGAGCCGCACGTGAGCGATTTCGGGCTGGCGCGGTTCACGGAGCGGGACAGCGAGCTGACGCTGACGCAGGCCGCGCTGGGGACGCCGGCGTACATGTCGCCGGAACAGGCCGAGGGGCGGACCGGGGAGGTGACGACGGCCACGGACGTGTATGGGTTGGGAGCGATTCTCTACGAATTGCTGGCGGGGCGTCCTCCGTTCCTGAGCGGTTCGGTCATCGAGACGTTGCGTCTGGTGTCGAGGTCGGAGCCACCCGCGCTGCCGGGGGTGCCGCGGGACCTGGCGACGGTGTGTTTGAAGTGTCTGCGACGAAGCCCGGGGGACCGTTATGCCTCGGCGGAGGCATTGGCGGAGGATCTGGAACGATTTCGCCGGGGTGAACCCGTCTCGGCCCGGCCGTTGCCGCCGCTGGGGCGGTTCTCACGGTGGGCGGTGCGTCAACCGGTGCAGGCGGCGTTGTTGGGGTTGACGATCCTCTCGGTGGCGGCCGGCCTGCTGGGCGTGTTCTGGCAGTGGCGCCAGGCGGAACGGGCGCGGGCGGAGCAGGGGGAGGCGCTGGACCGGACGACGCGGGCGCTGGCCGCGCAGGACCGGGCCCTGGCGCACCTCCGCTGGCAGGAAATCGGGCACTGGCTGTCGGAGGGCGATGCCCCCCGGAGTCTGGCGTTTCTGGCGTCCATGCTGCGGGCCGATCCGGACCACTGGCAGGCGGCGATGTACGCGATGTCCGTCGTCGACCGGCACGCGTTTCCGATGCCGGCCGGACCGGAGCTTCGTCCGCCGGGCCGATTGGCGGTGCCGGCGCGTCTGGCGTGGGACGGGCGCTGGGTGGCAGGGGCGGGGGAGGACCGGGTCGTGCGGATTTGGGAGACTGCCACGGGACGGGAGTTGGCTCGGATCGGGCGGGGCGCGGGAATCACGGCATTGGCGGTCGGGCCGGAATGGGCGCCTTTGGCGGTGGCGACGGAGGAGGGCGGGGTCTGGGTGGCGTCGCCGGGGTGGGATGGGGGGAGGTTGCTGGGTCGGAGCGGGACGGCGGCGATCCAGGAACTGGTGTTTGGCGGGGGGGGGACGTGGTTGGCGGGGCGGACGGAGGGGGGCGTCGAGTGGTGGAGGGTTCGGGAGCGCGAGGGGTCGTCGCGGGAGGTGCGGATTGAGGGGGGCGTGGCTGGATTGCGCGTGTCGGGTGCGGGCACGACGTTGCTGGGCTGGAATCGGACCGAGGCGCGGGCGTGGGATGCGGCGTCGGGGGCGGAGGTAGTGCGGATGACGGCGGGGAAGAGGTTCCTCGACGGCGCCGTGGCGGCGCGGGGAGGGCGGGTTTCCCTGCTGGATGGGGAGCATCTCGCGCGCACTTGGGATGTTGTTTCGGGGCGCGAACTTGGGGTGGGCGATTCGCTGTTGGGCGGGGCGCGGGGCATCGCGCTGGACGGGGAGGGCCGGCGACTGACGGTCGGGGGTGACACGCCCCGGCTGTTGGTGTGGGACGTGGACCTGGGCCGGACGATTTCGCCGCCGATGCGACACCGGTACGACATCGTCCGGCTGCACCCGTCTCCCGATGGTTCCCGGGTGGTCAGCAGCGGATGGGATGCGGTGGTGAACCAGTGGAATGCGACCACGGGATTGCGCGAGGTGCAGGCGCTGGTGTTGGGGCACGGTGGCATGCAGGCGAACGCGGATCCGTCGTGGGATGGGAGCCTGGTGCTCGTGGGGATGCCCGCGGACGCGGGGAAGCCGGAGGGGTTGGGGTTGACGGTGTGGACCCGGACGCGGGTGACCGAGCCCCGGAGGCGCGGAGTGGAAGGCATGCGTGGATTCGACGGATGTCGGTTGAGTCCCGACGGTCGGTTGGGCTGCCTGGGGTTGTCGCCCGCGAACCGGACCTATCTCTACGAATGGGAGACGGGGCGGGTGGTGCTGGACAGGCCGACGTCGGGTTCGGTGTACGTCCATCTGTTTTCGCCGGATCAGCGGCGGTACTACGCGTTGACGGATACGGGCTGGCTGCACGGCTGGGATTTGGGGACGGGCGAGCCGTTGTGGCCCCCGGACCGGCAGCCGGGAATGATCCGACCGGGCGCCATCTCGCCCGACGGCGCGCACATCGTCGCGGGGCACAACGACGGGCACATTCGGGTTCACGATGCGGCGACGGGTCGGTTGACCCGGACGCTGGAGCATCCGGGGGAGATCAAGGTGTTGCGGTTCGCGCCGGACGGGAGCGGGCGTTTCGTATCGGGGTCCACGGACCGGTTGGGGCATGTGTGGGACGTGCGGAGCGGGGAGCGATTGGCGACGTTTCGGGGGCACGAGGGTGCGATCATCAGCGCCGGATGGAGTCCGGATGCCCGGCGGGTGGCGACGGCCTCCTACGATTCCACGGCGCGGCTCTGGGACGCGGCGACGGGGGAGGCGGAGGGGGAACCGATGCGGCATCTGGCGTGGCTTTCGCATCTGGAATTCAGTCCGGACGGGCGATGGATCGGCACGGCGTGTCGGGACGGGACGGCGCGGCTCTGGGATGCGCGGACGGGGTTGCCGAGGGGGGCGCCGATGCCGCATCCGAGCGTGGTGGACACGGTGCGATTCACGGCGGACGGCCTGTGTCTGGTGGTGCAGAACCACGACGGGTTCCGGCTCTGGGACGTGGCGAGCGCGAAGCCCGTCAGCGTGCACTACGACGAGCCCATCCAGGGCGGGGTGGGCATGGACAGCGAGTCGTACCGGGCGATCCTGACGCCGGACGGGACCGGGGTGTTCATCGCCTGCGCGGCGAGTCATGGGGCGCTTTGGAAGGTCCCCCAGCCGCGGGGGCGGGCACCGGACTGGTTGCCGGATCTGCTGGAAGGGCTGGCGCTGATTCGATTGGGGCCGCAGGACAGTCTCGGGCCGGTCTCCGGCGGATTGGGTTGGCGGGTACGGGAGCGCCTTCGGGGGGAGACGTCGCGGGATGGCTACACGGAATGGGCGCGGGGCGTGCTGGGGTTGGACGAGGCAACGGTGCCGGGGCGGTAGCCGATCGCGGCGGGTCCCGGGGGGAATTCGGCGCGCCAGGAATTTCGCCGCGAAACTTTCGCACGGATTCGCGGTAGAGGGGGGGTGAATGTGCATCCCGCGACCCCACTCGAAGCCGCTCTCCCCGACCGAGGGGCGTGATCGTGGACCGTGGGGGAGGGGGCGCCCGAGGCCTCCGACCGCCCGATGGATTCCCTGTTCGCGCACGGGTTATGGTTATCGGACCGTGATCCGCCTGGTTCTGGCGGCGGTGTCGGTGGTTTTGCCGGGGACACTGCCGGCCCGGGGTCAGGGCGTGGTGGCGTACCAGGGGCGGGTGGTGGTGGCGGGCGCGCCGTTCGAGGGGAACGGGGCGTTCAAGTTCGGGATCGTGAACGCGGGGGGGACGGAGAGCCATTGGTTGAACGCGCCGGACGGCGACGCGGACGGGGCACCGGACCACGCCGTGAGCCTGCCGGTTTCGCGCGGGCTGTATCACGTGAATCTGGGCGACGCCGGCCTGGCGAACATGGCTCCCTTGCCGACGGCACTGTTCGGGGACCGGGTCGGGGGGTTGGTGGCGCAGCCGCTGTTCCTGCGGGTTTGGTTCAACGACGGCGTGCACGGATTTCAGCGCCTGTCGCCGGACCAGCGTCTCGGGGCGGCGCCGTTCGCGTTGGCGGCGGCGACGGTGGCGGACGGCGCGGTGACGCCGGCCAAGATGGCGCCGGGCACGGTGATGTCGTCGGTTTTGGCGGAGGACGCGGGCCTGGCGGCGGCGGGCTACGTGCCGATGGCGCATCTGCCGGCACCGCCGTGGGTGACGGGGAACGCGGGCGGGTTGTCGGCGCGGTACGCTCACGCGGCGGCCTGGCTACCCCGCCACGGGCAACTGTTTCTGTGGGGCGGTCAGATCGCGCCCGGCACGTATTCGGGGGCCGGGGCGTTGTATCACCCCGGGACGGATGCGTGGCAGGGCATTACGGATGCGGGTGCGCCGACGGCGCGCCGGGGAGCCACGGCGGTTCGCGTCGGAGACTCGGAGGTGCTGGTGTGGGGAGGGTTTTCCGCGGCGGGGTATCTGGACTCGGGGGCGCGTTTCCATTCGGGCACGGGCAATTGGGCGGGCGTGGCGGCGGTGCCGCCCGGTTTCAGGGGACGGGATGGGCACGTGGCAGTGTCGTTCGGCACGCGGGCGTTGATCTGGGGTGGGCGGGACAGCCAGGGGCGGTTGAACGACGGCTGTCTGTACGACGTTTCCGCGAACAGTTGGACGCTGCTGGAGGTGGAGGATCCCCCCTTGGCGCGCGCGGGTGCAGTGGGGGTCTGGGCGGGGGATCGCGTGTTGATTTGGGGCGGGTTGCCGACGACCTCCGGCGCGGGCACGGGATCGCAGTTGGTCTTCCAGATGAGTCCGGTTCCCACCCCGACGGAATGGCGGACGATGGAGACGTTCCAGGCGCCGAGTTCGCGTTCGGATCATGTCGGGGTTTGGACGGGGTCGCGGTTCCTGGTTTGGGGCGGGCGGAACGGGGGAACGCTGCTGGGCGACGGCGCGAGCTACGACCCGGTGGCGAACACGTGGACGCCGATGTCGGGGACGGGCGCGCCGGCGGCGCGGGCGGGTCACGTGGCGGCCTGGACGGGAACGGAGTTGGTGATTTTCGGGGGCGAGACGGCCTCGGGGGCGACGTCGACGGGGGGCGCCTATGATCCGCAGCGGGACACGTGGCGAGCCTTGACTCTCGCGGGTTCCCCGGTCGCCCGGAGTGGGGCGAGCGGTACGTGGACGGGGAGGGAGTGGATCGTCTTCGGCGGGCAGGCGGGGGTGACTCCGCTGGCGGCGTTGCAGCGGCTGGTGCCGCAGCCGGATTGGTACCTGTATCGCAAACCCTAGGTCTTGGCATGAGTTCGCATATGAACGGGCGAAACACGGGCGGAACGACGACGGCACGGCGGCGTGGCTGGTGGCACTGGTGCGTGGCGGGGGCGTGGCTGGCGTCCGCGCTGACGGGACGCGCGCAATGGCTGTCGCAGACCAACGAGCTCAGGGCCGGTTGGAATGCCGTGTACCTCCACGTCGACGCGTCCCATGCGACCCTGGACGAGTTGGTGGGGAACCACCCGGCCAACAAGGTGGAGGAAATCTGGCTCTGGGCGCCGGAGCCCTCGGCGGCGCAATTCGTGACGAGTCCCCAGTCGCCGGCCCAGCCGACGCACTGGCTCCAATGGGTGCGGACCGGTAGTCCGTCGGCGAGTCTCACGCGGATCTCCGGCAACGTGGCGTGTCTGGTGCGGGCCTCCGAGGACTACGCGTGGGTCGTCCAGGGGAAGCCGGTGGCGCCCCGCCACACCTGGTCGGGGTCCGGACTGAACTTCGTGGGATTTCCCACGCTTCCGGGGGCGGCGGCACCGACCTTCGACGCGTTTTTCGGTCCCGTGCCGGACCTGCGCCACAACGCGGAGGTTTACGGTTACGTGGGTGGGGCGGTGCAGGACAATCCCGTGCCGCTGCTGGATTTCCAGACCAGCCGCCCCATCCGCGGTCAGGCCTTCTGGGTGCGGGCGCCGCAGGGCGCGCGGTATCTCGGGCCGTTCGAGGTCGTGTTTCCGACGTCGTCGGGCGCGCGGTTCGGGGAGGGATCGGGGCAGGTGAGTTTCCGGCTGCGCAACGCGACGGCGTCCGAGCTGACCGTGACGCTGGAAGGGGTGAGTTCCCAGACGCCCCCGGCGGGGCAGCCGGCGATTCAGGGGCCGGTGCCGATTCTGGTCCGGGGGGACTATCAGGCGGGGACGTTCGAGTTTTCGCATGCCGCGTTGGCGGAGGGGCCGCGGAGCTGGACGTTGAAGCCGGCGGGCGAGCCGGGATCGGACATCGAAGTGGTTTTGGGCGCCAGCCGGCCGGCGATGACGGGCGCGCCGGGGACGTTGTACGCCAGCGTCCTGCGGTTCACGGACGGGCTGAATCACACCCGGATCGACGTGCCGACGAGTGCCACGGTGGGGTCGTCGGCGGGATTGTGGGTGGGATCGGCCTCGGTGACGGCAGTCAGCCAGTACCTGAAGACGTACGCGAAGGCGTCGAGCGAGGGGGACAAGAACGCGGTCCTGGCCCGACTGGGCCTGGCGGAGGGCGTTGACGGATATCATTACGAACTGGACCCGGCGACCGGGCGGATCCTGGTCCATGGCGGGCCGCCGCCGGCCCGGACGGGGTCGTACCTCGTGGATGGACCGATCCGGACGGACACGAGCACGGTGCCGCGGGCGTTTCCGTTGCGGCTGATCGTGCATCACGACGGGACGGGGACGCGGATGTTCCAGAAGATCTTCTACGGGGTGGGTGCGGGCAACCAGGCGGTCCTGGCGACGCGCGAGAGCCTGCTGGACGCGAGCAAGAAGTCCGACGCGCGGCGGATCAGCGCGGTGCACCTGCCGACGTCCGGGACGAATGCGGGCTGGGCGATGACCGGGGAGTTTCGACCGGGAACCAACGTGACGGCGACGGTGGAGACGCTGTTTGACGACCATTCCTCGAGTCCGTTCCTGCACACGTACCATCCGGACCATGACAATCTGGACGCGCAGTATGCCGGCGCGTTGCCGCGGGGCGTGGAGTCGTACGGGATACGGCGCTCGATCCGCCTCGAGTTGACGCCGCCGGCGTCGGATTTCGAGAGCCTGACCCGGGGCGGGTCGGCTTTGAACGGGGAGTATTCGGAAACCGTGACGGTGCTCGGCGGGGCGGGGGCCTCGCGGGAGTACACGGTACGCGGAGCCTTCGTTTTGAATCGGATCAGCGACATCGCCTCGGTCACCACGAATTGAGCAGGGCCATTTTCAACCAGACGGAACCTTCCATGAAACACGTGAATCCCATTCCCTCCCGGACCGCGTCGGCTTCGGGCTCGTTGCGCCAACTGGCCGGGCGGCTGGCGACCTGCGTCGCGACCCTGGCTGCCTTTGCCTTGGTCGGAGCGTTCGACGCCCCGGCGGCAAGTTCTCCGCCGGACCGTCTGCCGTACCAGGGGCACCTGGTCGACGGCAACGGCGCGGCGTTGGGCACGCCGAATCCGGCGAATTACCAAGTCAATTTCCGGATCTGGGACGAGGCCAGCGGCGGGAATCTGCAGTGGTCCGAACAACAGACCGTGACCGTGGATGCGGGGCTGTTCAGCGTGACGCTGGGCGAGGGCACGACGCCGGGCGGGGAACCGGGGCCGGCGCTGTCATCGATTTTTTCGGGCAGCACGGCGGACAAGCGGTTTCTGGAGCTCACGGTGAATCTCGGCGGCACGCCGTTGACCCTGCTGCCGCGGTTGCGGCTGTTGCCGGCGCCGTATGCGTATCTCGCGAGCCAGGCGACGAAGCTGGTCACGTCGAATGGCGGCACGCTGCTGAGCGAGAGCGCCGGCACGGTGTCGGTCCCGGGACCGGCGCTGTTCAACGGCCGGCTTTCGTTGGGCAACGGCCTCGGGAACAGCAAGCTCGCGGTGTGGGACGGGGATGGCGGGGCGAATGCATACGGCCTGGGCGTTTCCTCCGGGGATTTCCGGTTTCACATCAACAACACCGGCTCCCAGTTCAGCTTCCGACCGGGGCGCGATGCCGATCCCATCATGACCCTCGGCGGCAACGGCGAGCTGCGCATGGCGTCGGTGCTGTCCGACAACAAGATCTCGCTGTGGGGCACCGGCACGGGCTCGTACGGGTTCGGGATCCGCAGCGCCGAGATGCGTCTGCATTTGGACGGCAACGGCGGAGGTCGGTTCACCTTCCTGCCGCGCTCGGACAGCGCGTCGCCGCTTTTCACGGTCCATGGCAACGGCGACGTGCGGGCCGGCGGGGGCGTGCAGGGCAGCTATCTCGAGGCGGGCGTCGGCGTCGCGGGCAAGGAAGGGAACGCGGGTCGGATCATGTACCAGGTGTTTTCCGACGGCCTCGACATCAAGGGCGCCGGCAACCAGCAGGCCAACCGGAAGATCACCCTGTGGGCCGAGGGCGGCACGACGTACAAGGGCTCGATCCGGATCGAGAACGCCAACAACGTCGGCGCGAAGAACTCCCTGGAGTTCGCGGCGGGCCTGCCCGGCAAGCAGCCGGATGGCGGGCGCCTCGGATACAAGCTCTTCTCCAACGGCCTGGACATCATCGGCGCCGGCGAGGAAGGGCAGATCAATCGGCAGATCAAGATGTGGGCCGAGGGCGGCACCTACTTCACGGGGCGGGTCGGCGTGGGAACGGATGGTCCGCGGGGGATGTTCGAGGTGTTCGGTGGCAACGCGATCTTCACGCACCGGATCGGCATCGGGACCGCCACGCCGCGGGCTCCGCTGGAGGTGTCGGGGGCGGCTTTGGTGGACTACGGCACGTTCGCCTTCTACACGAAGGGGGGCGCGAACGCCTTCAACCCCTTTGGCACCGTCTGGACCGGCAATGCTCCCAGCCCGGCCAACGTCTCGATCCTCGCCAACGAACGGATCGTGGCGAGCGAGTTCAACGCCTTCTCGGACGCGCGGATCAAGCAGGTGATCGCGCCGAGCGACGCCGGCCAGGACCTCGCGACCATTCTCCGGCTGCGGGTCACCGACTACGCGATGGTGGACAAGGCGGCCCAGGGGACCGGCACGAAGAAGGGCTTCCTCGCGCAGGAGGTCGAGAAGGTGATGCCCGAGGCGGTCTCGCGGAGCACCCGCTTCGTTCCCGACATCTACTCGGTGGCGACCGCGGTGCGGCATGACGCGGCCAAGGGGCGATTGACCGTGACCCTCGGGCGGGACACCGAGGTGCGCGTCGGCGACAAGGTCCAGTACGTGGCCGAGGCGGCCGCGGGCCTGGTGGCCAGGCCGGTGGTCGAGGTGCGCTCGGCGCGGGAGTTCGTGCTGGGCGACGTGGGCGAGGCCGCGACGAGCGTGTTCGTGTACGGGCGCGAGGTGACGGACTTCCGGACGCTGGATTACGACCGGATCTTCACCACGGGGATCGGAGCGATCCAGGAACTGCACCGGCGGAGCGAGACGCAGGCGGAGGAGATCGCGGTGCTACGGAAGCAGGTCGCCGGCTATCAAACGGCGGCGGCCGCGATGGAAGCCCGCTTCAAGGCGCTGGAAACCCGTCTGGCCGCGCTGGCGGAACCGCGCGAGGGCGAGGCGGTCGTCGCCTCCGCGAACCCGATCCGCTGATTCCCGTCCAACCGGCACCCATCCAACGCCACCACGCATGAACCCGAACCGACGCGATCCGCGGGGACTCGGAGCCCCGCCCGGCGAATCCGGAGCGGCGCGGAGCACCTTCGCGAATCATGGACCACACGGTTGGGTCCACGGCGTCGGTGGCCGACCGGCACCTTTCCTGCGCATCATGAGGCCATCCTTCCTGCCCCTGCTGGTCTCGGCATGGGTGCTGGTCCTGGGCGACGCCGCCCGGGGGCAGACCTACGTCGAAAACCAGCAGGAAAAGACCAAGTACAACCTGAACTCCGCGCGGGGCGTGCCGTTGTCGGACGCGTCGGGCACTCCGCCGGGATCGGACGGCCGCGCGCCGGCGCCGGGAAGCGGGTCGGTGGGCAGTCCGGGTCAGTACCAGGCGGCGATGCCGTTCGGCGGCGTGACCGTGCCGAATTCCGCCGGGTTGAATCCCTCGCTGAGCCTCGCGGCGAACGCGCAGAACGTGGATCTGCCCCGGGCCGCGCAGGGCGGTCAGCTGCGGATCGTCCTGAAGATGTCGCGGATGGGGCCGCTGATCATCGGGCGCCTGGACACGCAGGAGTTCGGGTCGATGATCGCCCCGCCGCAGACGGACGAGTACGGGGTGCTGCTGAGCCTGCCGAACGCGACCACCGGACGCGGTGTGGTTCAGCCGGAGGCGTACTGGCTTCCGGAACCGCACTCGACCGACAACCACGCGAGCGACGCCGGCTTCTACTGGAGCCCGCACCTGGAGAGGGTGTTCGCGGTGGGGGTTGGGCCGGTGGACGTGCCCTGGGTGAAGGCGGTGCCCTCCGTGCCCGTGGGGAATCCCGCGGGGGTGACGATCGTGCAGCGGCTGGGGATCCAATACACCGTTCTGACGCAGCGCTACATCGTTTCCGGCAACCCGGTGAAGACGCCGCGCAAGATCTACTGGACGCACGGCGACTACACCAAGACGGGGCGCCCGGTCCAGGTGCCGCAGGCCCGCGTGAGCGACATCAAGGTGGTGTACAACAACCTCGTTCCCGAGCGCGTTGCCAACCCCGTGGTGCCGTCGTCGACGGTGGAGCCGGATCCGAACCGGCGGCTCGACGAGGCCCGAACCCTGTGGTTCGACCAGACGGTCGGCAGCATCTACGCGCACAACGTGGAAGGCCGGGTGTTCGTCGAGTTGCTCGGCAACCTGCGCGGCAAGGACACCACGGCGCGCCAGCACATCGGGATCGAGATCGTGGACATCATCCGGGAGCCGAATCCCGAGCGCGTGACGACCGAACTGGGCGAGCGGATTCCGGCGTACGGGGACGGTTCGCCGGATGATCATCTGTTGCCCGAGGCGATCCAGGACGCGGGGATGGTGTTTGCCTACCGGCATTCGCTGGGCAGTTCGGAGCGGGTGGACTTCTACGCGACGCGCGAGACCCGGAACCTGAACGATTTGCAGATGCACTGGCTCGAGGAGGGCGTGGCCGGGCTCCGCTGGCCGTATCGCTTCGTGCGGTACACGCTCGTCTGGCCGGTCGACGCGGCGCGGTACAGCCACTACGTGCGCCCGCTGGTCGCCAACGAGAACGAGGCCCGGACCACGGCCGTCCAGTTGCCGAGCGAGAACGCGCCGGCCATCCAGTTCCAGGACCCGCTCGACGTCACGCGGGGCAAGCTGACGGACAAGTTCCAGTATTACACGTTCCTGACGCCGCAGCAGCCGGCGCACCGCGCGCTGCTCCGGTTCAGCGCGGGCGAGAACATCCGCTTCGAACGCATCTTCTCTTGGCTCGACGCGAATCTGCTTTCGGGCCAGTTCGGAGGCACGGTCGCCGAAACGCTGCTCCCGTGGAGCGGCGGCGCCAAACCGTTCGATCAGCTGAACGATCGGATCGTGGCCCGCACCTTCGCCGCCACCGTGTTCGTGGGTGACCGGATCTCCGCGCCGCCGGGCGAGGCCGGCTCCGGTTTCGACCCGAATTACCTCGCCGGTCACATCATCGCGGGTTCCTTCAACCTGTATCACCCGGGCGCGTATCGGGATCCGCTGACCCTGGGTTTCGAGGCGGCCAAGGCCGGGGCCATCATCCCCGTGAACGTGATGCCCGGACGGGACCGGCTCGAGGTCCTCTGGTTCCGCGAGGCCGTGCTCTCCGACGTCAAGCTGAGGGAAGGTTTCAAGCCGATCCACTGGCCGGCGGTCCTGGGTCGCTACACGCTGCAATGGCCCACCGCGCCCTCCGAGATCGTCCTCGCCAGCAACGATGGATCCGGGGGTCTGCCGAGTCTCCAGGCCAAGGGCGCGATCTACTACCAGAACGACCGTTCCTTCCCCGGGTTCAATCCCAACGAGGAACACGCCCTGATGCAGGGCGGGCAGGCCTATGCCCTGCGCGACGATCTGAACGTCCTGTCCGGTCCCGAGTACACCTCGGAGCCCCACGTGCTCGTGGACTACGTGGAGTCGGACGGACGTCCGGCGCTGCGGGTCTTCCGGGTGCTGCGGGAGAAGCCCTCCGAGGGGAAGGTTTTCGACTTCGCGGTGGTGGCGGGCACCGTGCTGCAGCCGCCGATGCCGCTGCCCCTGCTCGAGGTTCCCTTCGCGCCGCGCCTGACGGCGACGCCGCCCAAGTCCCTGAACCGCGAGATCGTCACCTGGCCGGTGGCGGGCTCCGCCCCCGGAGCGGCCGGGCTCTGGACGATGACCCTGTCGGAGTCGCACGCGCTGCGGACGAACGAGATGCTGTACCTGCTGCATCCCACGGATCCTGCGCAGTCCCTCCGCTTCCTGCCGTCCGCCACGGCTCCGACGACGCTCTCGGGATTCGCGAACGACACGGCGGCGTATCCGGTGACGCTGGACCTCGCGACGCCGGGTCGCTGGCGAATGCTCACGCCGAACCTCGCCGGGTTGGTCGCGGGTCAGACCGCGTTCCTGTATCGGTCCGACACCCGGCATTTGTGGCGGGTGGAGGTAACCCAGGTCTACGACGGCACCACGGCGTTCGACCTGCTCGTGCCGGGCATTCCGGAGGCGGAGTTGGCGGAGGCTTCCGGCGCGGCGGAGCTGTATCTTGCCAACGCCGCCGTCGGGAGTTTGGACCAGTACAAGAACTGGCGCCTGGCCCGGAGCCGTCCTCCGTCGTCGATTGCCAACGCGGATCTGCGGGAGAGCTACACCCGGTTCACGTTCAAGGATCGCAAGGGCGGCGTCTGGATCTACCGCGGCCCTCACGACGCGACGGAGAACCCGGCGCTGACGTACAAGTTCTACTACCGCACGCTGCCCGGCTTCTTCTTCCCGAGCCTGGCCCTCAACGCGCAACCGCCGGAGGGCACGATCACGCCCTACCTGCGGCAGCGGGACGGCAGCGGCGGCTACCACGGCCATCCGGTGTACGGGAATGCCAACAACCGCCAGACCGACGACGGCAACGCGTTGGGCATCACCTATCGTCCGGCCTGGCCGGACCAGGTGCCCGTGCTGGAGATGGCGGAGACGCTGACCGAGCCGAAGCGCGGCCTGCCGGCGGTGCGCGGGCAGACCAGCCTCCAGATTCTCTACGAACAATCCCAGGTCGGGGGCGGCGACACGCATCGATCCGTGGTGTTGCATGATCCGACCCGCGAGCGGCAGTTCCTGCTCGGATCCGGCGGGGCCGCGAGCCTGGCCACCCTTCCGCCGTCCGTTGCGACCTCGAACTATCGGGGCAAGACGTACTTCCCCCTGCTGCCGCCCCATCTGGTGGAGCGGTTCTTCTACGACGCCAATCGCGGGTCGAAGGGGGCCCTCGTGCTGGGTGGCCAGCTGGTCAAGCCGGGCCTCGGCGAATCCTATCTCCTCCTGAACGTCCTGAGCGACACCGATGCCGGCTATCTGAAGGACCTCTGCCCCGCCACCGACACCCAGAACCGGACCGCGTGGAACCTCGCCATCGACGCGTTGACCACGACGCTGGAGACGTTCCACGAAAATCCGGCTCGGCCCGGAACCTACACCCCGAACCCCGTGCTCTCGCGGACGCTGGGGCCCGGGCAGATCGCGGAGGTGACCGACGACGACGTGGCCGTGGATTCCTACGCGCTGTCGGCCGTGGGACCGGGCACGGGTTACGTCTCGCTGGTCGCCGGCAATGGCCGCGCCTTCACGCCCGAGGGTGATCCGGTGTCGGTGCTGATCCTCCGCACCGTGCCCTCCCTTCACCGGGGCGAGGTCTCGATCGTCGAGTCCTCCAACCCGCTCAACGAGCGCCTGACCCTTCAGCAGATCGCGGACCTCGCCGGAAAGGCCGCCGACTACCGCTTCGAGTGGTTGATCGCGGCACCCGTCGATGGTTTGCCGCCGTCCGTGTACCAGAACGAGCACCGGGTCCTCCTGTCCGGCGGGGCCTGGTCGCACGTCCCGTTCCCGGTGCTGTCCGACTCGCCGTCCGGCACGTCCCGCATCCCCGCGAGTCGCCGGGGGGCCGACGTGCACGGAAACCTGGTGACGGTGGACCGAATTCCCTTCACGGGGGTGACGCGCGACGGGGACCGCTACGTGTTCACCGTGGGGTCGCCGCACTGGCTGGAACTCGGCGTTCCCGTGGTGATCCGGTCCCAGGGCGGCCGGGAACTGCTGGCCACCATCGTGCAGAAGACCACGACCAGCGTTGTCGTGGAAAAGGACAGCTCGCAGGCGGGGTCGTTCGAGGCCTACGACGTATCCGAGCTCTACGAGCGTCCCGACCGCGATGGACGCCGCAGCCTGTTGTTCCGGACGTTCGAGACGCCGGGCGACGCAAACTACACCGACGTCTGGCTGAGCATGGACCTCGATGCCGCCGTGGGCGGGCGGGTCTACTTCAACGGTCTGGCGGTGGTGGATCTGCACCGGGGGGCGAACGACACGCCCGTCGGGACGCCGCCCTCGACCTTCTCGCCGCTCTCGCACGCGTTCCGGCTGCCGCTGTCGGCGCTGGCGGGCGGCACGCGGCAGTCGGGAGGCAGTCTGCGCCACACGCTCGTGGTCGAGCTCTACTCGGAGGCCCAGCCGGGTGCCACGCACGACTTCAACCTGCGGGTGGAGGCCATGGAATCGACGGACGTGACCTCGGCCAACTGGCTGCCGCTGGATCCGGTGCGGTTCCCGGACGGCGTGCGGGCGGTGCTGGGCGGGAGCGCGGACGTGCGCAGCCTCTCGGACAACTACGTCATCATGCGCTACCAGGCGAGGAGCGCGAACCATGTGTCCTGGGTCCCGGACCCGGGCAATGCCGCGGTCAACCTCCGCTGGTCGCAGTGGACGTCGCCGCAGCTGGCGGAGGGCTGGATCAAGCGGGTGCTGAGGGGGATCAACCCCTTCAACCAGCGGGTCACGGACCTCTTTGGCAACCAGGTCGATACGACCGTGAGTGTCATCGCCCAGGCCGGGCAGCGGTGGGAGGGCGACGTCGCCCTGAACCTGGACTCGCTGCGCAACGCGGGCCTGATCGAGATCTACGAGACCGTCTTGAATCGCGGACGGATGCTGAGCCTCGGGGGCGGCATCAACTACGGTCCGGCGAACGACGCGCTGCTGCTGGCCACCGGATACCTGAACGACCTCTACATGCTCCTCGGCAACGAGGCCTGGGCCGACGCGGCGAATCCGACCATCGCCATCAGCACCAAGGACACGGCCATCGAGGATTTCAACAGCATCGGCACGGCCCTGTTCGCGTTCAAAGGCCAGTTGCCCACGGTCCTGGAGGAGGAGCTGGCGCTGCTGCGCGGTCGCGATGACTTCCTCCTGCCCGGGGTCGAGACGCGTCCGGTCTACAATCGCCTCGTGTGGAACTACACCCGCGGCATCGATGCCGGCGAGGTGGTGTATTCGCTCAATTACAACATCCTCGACCAGAACGCCGACGGCACCCTGGATGCCAACGACGCACGCATCATGTACCCCCAGGGCCACGGCGACGCCTACGGCCACTACCTGATGGCGCTGAAGTCCTACTACGGGCTCCTCATCGATCCGAACTTCGACTGGGTGCCGCGCATCGAGGCCGTGACCGTCCTCGGAAAGCCGGTATCCGTCGATTACCAGGACGAACGCAAGTTCGCCGCCGCCGCCGCCGCGCTCGCCCGCGCGGGACGCCAGATCTTCGACCTCACCTGGCGGCGTGACTACCGACCCGGACCCGGCGCCGGCTGGGAACACCTCTCCGAGACCCGCGACAACACGACGGGACGATCCACCGTGACCACGCGGCATTGGGGTGCCGACCATTGGGCGGTCCGGACGGGTCAGGGCGCCTACCTGAGCTGGATCGTGGGCAACGCCATCATTCCGGATCAGGATCCTGACCCGAGCCATGCGGGCAGCATTCAGCAGGTGGATCGCAGCACGGTTCCCGAACTGAAGGAACTGCCGCAGATCGTCGAGAGCCTGCAACGTTCGATGGACAATGCCGAGGGCGGCCTCAACCCGCTGGGGTTGCCCACCGATACGGTGCCGTTCGACCTGAATCCGCTGTCCATGCTCAACGGCGTCAACACGACGCATTACGAGCAGGTCTACCAGCGCGCGGTCCAGGCGCTGGACAACGCGGCGACCGCCTTCGACGACGCCGCGGACGTGACCCGGGTGCTGCGAACCCAGGAGGATTCCATCGACGATTTGCGGACGGAGATCCTGATGGAGGAACTCGCCTACAAGAACACCCTGATCGAGCTGTACGGCACGCCGTATCCGGACGACGTCGGGCCCGGACGGACGTACGACACCGGCTACGATGGCCCGGACCTGCTGCACTACATGTACGTGGACGAGCGCGAGATCCGGTTCGGCGGACTGCTCGACCCGCGGTCGGACGCGACCTGGCGCATCGACATCCAGACGTTCCGACCCGACTGGCTCAAGTCGGCCCGGATCTTCGACCTGGGCGGCACGCCGCAGGCGGCGGCCGCGAACGACCGGATCTCGGACTTCTCGTTCATCGTGAAGGCGCGTACGTGGCCGAACGACGGAATACCGGACCCGATGACGTCGTACCTGACCAATTCCAACCGCTACGTCACGTACAACCTGTCGTCGCACGGGTTCTTCGCGAAACCGCAGACGTGGAGCGGACGACGTTCCAGCCCGGGCCGGATCCAGCAGTCGATCTCGGAGATCGTCCAGGCGCGCAACGAGGCGTACGAGGCCTTCTACTGGGCGGACGCGGCGAAGTACGATCTCGATTGGGCGATCCTGTCGCTCGAACGGAAGATCGACTCGCACACGTCGATCCGCGACATGGACGTGGCGTCGCGGGCGTTGGACACCGGGTTCGGGGCCGCGAAACTGGCGGCGAACATCGTGGGCATGATTCTGGACGCGACCTCGGAGCAGATCACGCGCGTCTCGAGCGCGGTCCGGGAGTCCATTCCCAAGATGCTGATCGCGGGCCTGGCGGCGGGCGGCGACCTGACGTCGGGGGCGCGCGGGGCGCTGCTCGGCGCCGAGGTGGGGATCAAGTCCGTGACCGACTGGAAGAAGGTCGCGACCGGCTCGATCGTCGCGGCGCTCGAATACGCGAACGAGGTGCAGAAGAGCTACCTCGAGCTGGCGACCACGGACGAGCAGTGGAAGCAGGAGCTGCGGGACGCCACCGGCGAGATTCGCGACAAGGTGTACGGCATGCAGAATGCCTTCACGACCATCAACGCGGCGCTGCAACGATTGGATGACGCGCAGCGGCAGTACCTGGCCGACGTGGCCGAGGGCGAGCGCATCCAGGCCGAGCGCGAGGTCGTGCGCCAGCGCGCCGCGGCGGTGATCCAGGGCATGCGCTCGCGGGACGCGGCCTTCCGGATCTTCCGCAACGAAAAGCTGGAACGGTACAAGGCGCTCTTCGAGCTGGCAGCCAAGTACGCCTTCATGGCGGCCAAAGCCTACGACTACGAAACCGGTCTGCTGGGCACCGAGCAGGGCAAGGATTTCCTGGCCCGCATCGTCCGGTCGCGCGCCGTCGGCATCTTCGACGACTATCCCGAGTTTGCCGGCAGCAATTCCGGCGACCCGGGACTGTCGGGCATCCTCGCCGAGCTGCAGGCCGACTACTCCGTCGTGTCCCGGCGCCTGGCGCTCAAGAATCCCGATGCCTACGGGACCACGGCCTCGCTGCGCCAGGAGAACTTCCGGATCCTGCCGGGGGACGACGGGGACCAGGCGTGGGCGGACCTTCTACAGGCGGGTCGCCGGGCGAATCTGCTCGAGGACTCCGACATCCGGAAGCACTGCATGCAGATCGACCCGGGCAACGGCCTGCCGGTGCCGGGAATCGTGCTGGAGTTCTCCACCACGATCACCGAGGGGCTGAACCTGTTCGGCAAGCTGCTGGCGCCGGGCGATCACGCGTTCAGTCCGGCGGCGTTCGCGACGAAGATCTTCCACATCGGCGTGGCCCTGGAGGGTTACAAGGGCATGGATGACCCGCTGGCCAACGGATCGGCCGTGGCCGAGGCGGGAGCGGCCTCCCCGGCGGATCCGTCCCTGACGTTCCTCGATCCCGACGCGCTGGCGGCGAATCCATACATCTACCTGATTCCGGTGGGCCTGGACACGATGCGCAGCCCGCCCCTGGGCGATGTCAGCCGGATCCGGACCTGGAACGTGGACGAGGTGGCGGTGCCCCTGCCGTTCAACATCGGCGGATCGGACCTTTCGGAAGCGAGCCTCTGGCAGACCCCGAACTCCCTGAGCGAACCGCTCTTCACCGTGCGCAAGCATCAGCCGTTCCGCCCGGTTTCATCGCCGAACGTCTTCGGAACCCTGGTGGTGTACTGGACCGGCGGCGAGGCCGAGCGAACCCAGTATGCCAACACCCGGCTCCTGGGACGCTCGATTTGGAACACCAAGTGGAAGCTCGTGATTCCGGGCCGCACCCTCCTGAACAACCCGGAGGACGGTCTGGATCGCCTGATCCGCAGCGTGAAGGACGTGAAGTTCTTCTTCAGCACCTACTCGTTCTCGGGCAACTGAGACGAATGGCGAATGCATGGCCCGCGGGGTCCCTCCGAACTCTGAATTCCACATGAACATTGGCCCTATTTCGGTCGTCGTGCGTCGCTGGTTCCTGGCCGGCGTGCTCGGGTGGTCCTTCGCGGCCGCCGCGTTCCCCCCCGTGCCGCCCCACCAAATCTACGGTCTGGTGCGGGATCGGATCGGCAATCCCCTCGATGGCGGCGCCGTCGTCATCCTCGAGGCCAGCTCGGGCGTGAAGATCCGTGGCGATGTCGGGCTCCAGAAGGAGTCCGGCGTCAACTTCCGGATCGACGTCCCGATGGACGCGGGCTTGACGGCGGACGTGTACCGTCCCACGGCGTTGCAGCCGACCGCCCCGTTCCGGCTGCGGGTCCAGGTCGGGTCGGTCATCTACCTGCCGATGGAGATGACGGGCGACGCTTCGCGGCTGGGGTTGCCCGGCCAGAAGACGCGTTTCGAGCTGACGCTGGGCGTGGACGCCGACGGGAACGGCCTGCCGGATGACTGGGAAAAGGCGGTGGCGGCCTACCTGCGGCAGCGCTGGGTGGCGGGGGCGATGCGTCCCGACGATGCGTATCCCGGGACGGGCATGACTTATCGCCAGGTTTATCTGGCGGGCGTCTACGCCATGGCGCCGAAGGAAGGTCTCGCGCTCTCCATCGTCCCCAGGGCCGGCAGAGCTCCGACGCTGGCGTTCACCGCCGTGAAGGGGCGGACCTACTCGATCCAGGGAGCGGCCAGCGTCGGGGAATGGAGCCCGGTCGCGTTTCGTGTCGCGGGATCGACCGGGGTCGGCACCGACTCCGATCCAGTGTTGTCCTACTTTGCCCGCGATACGCGACAACTCGAAGTCGAAGTCCCAGCGGCCTCGGACGAGGGCGCGGGCGCGTCCGCGTTCTTTCGCCTGATGGTGGAATAGCCCCCTGGCGCCCGCGTTGCCTGACTACCCATGAACCGAGCCCAACAACCGCGCCGCCCGGTGAGGGCACCGGGCCTACACGCTGTAGGCCGCGTGCTCCCACGCGGCGACGTGCGTTCCGCGGATTCGATTCCCGAAACCCGCGACGCGCCCTGCCAACGCGAGGTCTCACCCTTCACCCCGGCCCGCACCGGTCCGCTCCGGCAGCGTGTCGCGGAGCGACGACCGAGGGTTGCCGG
>CAZSOV010000117.1:15119-21784 GCA_964608505.1 uncultured Verrucomicrobiota bacterium | reverse complement strand
GAGGAGTAAGATTAGGATTAGGATTAGGATTAGGAGGAGCCGGGATGGGAGTCTGGGCTCGGTTCATGGGAAGGGCCGGGCGGGTTATCTGCGCAGCCGGTAGAAGCGCTGGATGGCCGAGATGGGAACGGTGACGGAGGCTTCGTCACCGGTGGAGCCGGGGGTCGCGTCGGCAACGGGGTGCCACGCGGGCTCGGCGAGCGAGTCCGTGGTTTCGAGGACGAAACCCTTCAAGGCCAACGGCCAGGAGAGCACGAGATCCGGATCGGCGCGCCGGATCGCGAGCACGGGTTCCGGCGCGACGCCGGCACGGACGGTGACGGTGCCGTTCCGGGAGGTCCAGGGGAGGGGTTCGGCCATGGCATCGACGACTTCCCGCACGAGCGGCGCGTCGGCGAACCGCACCGTCGTGCTGCGGACGGTCGCGTCCGGCAGCACGAGGAAATCGAGCCGCGCCAGATCGCGAATGCCGCCCGGAAGTTCGAGCCCGGCGGGGAGGGCGAAGCCGATGCCGATCCGGCCCCACTGGGCTCCGTCGAGGTTGACCTGGAACAGTCCGTTGGCGACGTCGAGGCCCGGTTCGACGGCGTCGAGGCGGAGCGCGCGGGGGTCGAATTGGAGACTGAAGGCACCGGCGTTTTCGCCGCCCAACGTCACGAGATCGACCCGCACGGTGCCGGACCCGCCGCGGTCGATGGTGGCATCGTCGAGGCGCAGTTCACGTTCGGAGCCGGAGTGGAGCGATCGCGGACGGGCGGTGGCGGGCGAGGGGGCGGTGGTGGGGGTGACGCGGCCCGAGGCGGAGGACGGGCCTCCGGTGGCGACCGCGGGATCGAGGCCGGACGCATAGCGACCCGCCTGGGCCCAGTCGGCGGCCGTGAGTTCGCCGTCGCCGCGTTTGGATTTCGGCGCGCAATCGGCGCGTTGCCGTTCGTCGTCGGTGTCCGGGTGTTCCAGGAGGGCGACGAAGCGCCCCATCTGAACCCAATCGACGAGCGTGACGGTGCCGTCGTTGCTGCCGTTCGGGCGCGGGGCGACGTCGCCCTCGAACCCCGCGGACACGGACGTGACGAGGAGCCCGCTTTCGTAGCCGGCGGCAAGCGGGTTGGCGTCGGGATCGGCGATTTCGCGGCGCACGGGTTGATCGGCAAACCCGATCCATTGGGGCGAGGCGCCGCGGGCGACGAGGAAATCGACTTCGACCAGGGAACGGGTTCCCGGCGCGAACACGTGGCCGGCAGGCAGGGCGAGCAGGACGCCCACGCGACCGGTTCCGGCGCGGTTGGTGTTGGCCGCGAGCATGGCTCCCGGGGCATCGGCCCCGGGGCGCAGGTCGGCGAAGGCGAGCGTGTCGGGTGCGAAATCGAGGGTGAACGCGACCGCGTGTTCGTTGCCCTGCGCGACGAGCTGGACCGGCAGGGTGACCTTGGTGCCGGCGGTGCCGAGGGTGCCCGGCACGCGAATCACGCGGGAGGCGCGGGAGACCGCGACGACGTCCAGTAGCGCCAAGTCGCTGGCAACCGAGCCGTCGGCGTTGGCGACCGTGACGGAATAGGGGCCGGAGTCGGGTGCGTCGACCGCGGCGAGGTGCAGGCTGGCGTTGGTCCGGGCGGGCATCGGGGCGAGGCCGTGGTGCCATTGGTAGCGGACCGTGGACCGGCTTTGGACGGCGACTTCGAACAGCGCCGAATCGCCGAGCTGAACGCTCTGGCTCCGCGGTTGGGCGACGATGACGGGGGCCGCCGGGCGGGGAGTGACCACGAACGGGACGGCGTCGCTGAGCATCGAGCCGATGGCATTCCGGACAAGCACGGCGTATTCGCCGGCCTGGGCGGCGAGGACGTTGGTCAGGACCAGCGCGGCGTTGGTGGCGCCGGGCAGGTCCAGCCCATCGTGGGTCCACTGATACCGCAGCAGGGGAGCCCCGTCCGCCACGACGTCCAGGGTGGCGGAGTTGCCTTCGAGCACGGTGGTCGGGACGGGGTGCCGGAGGATCGCGGGGACTCCGACGCCGCGGCCCGCCGGAGGGACGAAGAGGTGGGCGAGATAGGGGACCCAGGCGTGGTTGAATTCGTTGAAGATGCCGCCGAGGACGACGTGGCCGTCGGGGTGGACGTGGGCGCAATTGACGGCGCTGTTGGGACCATCGCCCAACGGGACGGAGGCATCCCGGCGTCCGTCCTCTCCGACCACGACCAAGCCGGGAGCGGGCAGGCCGTCGTAGCGGTCGAACCATCCGCCGAGCCAGATCCGTCCATCGGGCGCGGCCACCAGCGCCAGGACGTCGGAGTCGATACCGGTGCCGGGATCGAAGGTGAGGTCGAGGCTGCCCGAGGGGAGGAGCCGGGCGATGCGGGTCCGGGCGACTCCATTCACGCCGTTGAACTCGCCGGAGACGAGGATGCGTCCGGCGGCGTCGAGGGCGATTTTGCGCACGGGGCCATTCACGAGGGCGCCGAACGTGGGGTCGAGACTGCCGGAGGAATTCAACCGGACGAGGCCGGTGAGGAGTCGACCACCGGCCCCGAACACGTCGCAACCCACGAGCACGCGACCGTCGGGTTGAAGCACGACGGAGCTGACCAGGTTGGGGCGTCCGTCGACGAACGTGGTGGGCCCGGGATCGAAATTGGGATCGGGGGAACCGTCGGGGAGCACGCGCACGAGGCTTTGCACGGCACGCCCCTGGGCGTTGGTGAACCAGCCGCCCACCAGCAGTCGACCGTCGGGAAGTCGGTCGAGGCATTGGACGGGGATGTATCCGCTGTCAGCGCCGGGGCTCGCGACGAGGGGGGACGTGAAGCCCGGATCGACGGTGCCATCGGACAGGACGCGGACGAGGTGGCGCCGGGGCACGCCGTTGACGGACAGGAAGCTGCCGCCGACCACGACCCTGCCGTCGGGTTCGCGGAGGAGGGCCCGGATCCAGGCGAAGGGGGCGGGGCGCACGGAGAAGGTCGGGTCGTGTTGACCGTCGGGCAGGAAGCGCAGGACGCCGGTGCGGGTGGGGTCGGCCCAGGCGTGGACGAGGGTGCCGGCCAGCACCGAACCGTCGGGTGCGACCTCGAGCGCGGTGACCGGCTCGTACGGGACCTGGGCGTATTCCGTGGTGTGCTGGAAGGAGAGGTCGGGTTGCCAGGGGGCGAGGGTGAGGATGGCGGGCGGGCTGGTGACGGAGCCGAACGCGTTGGAAACGACGACCGTGAAGGCGCCGGCACGGTCGGTCCCGAGGTTGCCCAACTGGCAGACCGGGTTGGTGAAGGTGTTGAGCCGGCTCTGCTCGTGGAACCATTGATAACGGAGGGGCGGCGAACCGGCGGCCTGGACGGAGAATCGGGCGGTGCCACCGAGCATGGCGACGAGGTCCTGCGGCGGAATCTCGATGACCGGCGGGGCCTCCAGCACGAGATCGGCCTCGGCGCTGTAGGCGGTGCCGGCGATGTCGTAGACGAGCACGCGATACGGGCCCTGGTGGTTTGTCCCGACGAGGGAGAGGGCGAGGACCGCGTTGGTGGCGTCGGGGAGGTCGGATTCCCGGAACCGCCATTGATAGCGCAGCGGCGGGACGCCGGAGGCGGCGACGCTGAACGCCGCGTTGCCGCCGAGGGCCGCGACCTGGGTGGCGGGCTGGCGGGTGATGACGGGCGGTTTGCCGCCCTTGATCCGGGCGATGCCCGAGGCGGGATGCCCGTTGACTACCGTGAAGTCGCCCGCGACGAGCAGATCGCCGTCCGGTTCGAGCAGCAGCGCGCGGACGCGACCGTTCGGGCCGGAACCGGGGTCGAACGTCGGGTCGAGATGACCGCTGGGCGTCAGGCGGGCAAGGTTGGGGCGGTTGGTGCCGTTGTATTGGGAGAAGAGCCCGCCGAGGAGAATGCGCCCGTCGGGTTGGACCGCGATGGCGTGCACCATGCCGCCGACGCCCGGGTAGGAGACGACCGGATCGCCGGCGACGGTATTGAAGCCGGGATCCCAGCCGCCTTCGGCGCGGAGGCGATGGAATCGTCCGGTATTCGGGTGGTTGTTGACGCTGCCGAATTCGCCTCCGACGTAAAATTTGCCGTTGGCCAGGGGAACGATGGCGCGCACGGGGCCGTCGAGGTCGGCGTTGGCGAAGGTGTTGTCGAAGCTGCTGCCATTGAGAATCAGGCGGACGAGTCCCTTGTGCAGGGAATTGGCGGTGCCGTCGAAGTCGCCGCCGATCAGGATCGTTTGATTGGTGGCGAGCGCGAGGGAGTAGACGGGGCCGTAGAGGCCGTTGACGTAAGCCGTGTCGAAGGGTCCATGGAACGAGCCGTCGATTCCGCCGCCGGGGTTGAGCCGGGCGACGTTGCGATGGAGTGCGGCGCCGTTGACGCGGTCGAAGCGTCCGCCGAACAGGATGTGCGCGTTGGGCTGGATCGCGAGGCACCAGACGCCCCCGTTGTTGTCGTAGGTCGAGCCCACGGACGGGGCGAAGGCGGTGTCGACGCTGCCATTGGCGTTCAGTCGGGCCAGGCGCTGGCGCGGCAGCCCGTTGGCCTGGAGAAACGATCCGCCGACGACGACCTTGCCGTCCGCCTGCAAGGCCAGGCACTCGACCGGGCCATCGAAGCCGGTGCCCGGGTCGAAGGAGAGGTCGAGGGTGCCGTTGGTTTGGAGGCGGGCGAGGCGATGGCGCTCGTGTCCCTGGATGTTCGTGAAGGTGCCGCCGATCAGGATCCGTCCGTCGGTTTGTCGACCCAGACAGGTGACGCTCTGCAATCCAGGACCGGCATCGAAATCCGGCGCGGGCGTGCCGGCCGGCGGATAGACCACGGTCAGGGAAGCGGCCTCGCTGAGTCCCTGACCGGCCGGATTGGAGGCGGCGAGCGCGTAGGTGCCGGCCTGGGCGAACTGGACGTTCCCGAGGACGAGCGTGGTGCCGGTGGCGCCGGGCAGGGGCATCCCGTCGAACTGCCATTGGAAGGTCAGGGGGGCGACGCCGTAGGCCGAGGCGGAGAACGACACCGTGTCCCCGACGCGGGCGGTGACCTGGGCGGCTGGCTGGGACAGGAAGACCGGTTTGCCGAGGAGCGCCAGCACGGCGACGTCGCTGGCGGCGAGCCCGAGTTGATTGGAGACCGTGAGCTGGTAGCTGCCGGACCTGGTCAGGTCGAACGGAGAAAGGACCAGCGTCGGTTGAGTCGCGCCGGCGAGCAGGGTGCCGTCCTTCCACCAGCGATAGGTCAGGGGAGGCCGGCCCGTGGCTTCCGCGACCAGCGTGTGGGCGGTGCCGCCGACCACCACCGCGGACCGCGGATGCCGGAGCAGGTGGGGAACCGGGGCGGTCCCGCCGTAGATCCGGGTAATGCCGATCCGGGGAAGTCCGCTGGCGCTCACGACCGAGCCACAAACGAGCAGGCGTCCGTCGGGTTGCAGCGCGAGATCCCGAATCGAACCGGCATCGATGTGGGCGACGAAGGTCGGATCCAGTCGACCGTCCGGATCGACGCGCACGACACGGGTCGTGTCGGCGCCCTCGCGAGCCTCCGGCGTGGGCCAACCCGCCAGCACGACCTGGTCGTTGGGCAGGACGACGGCGGCCGCCACGGCGACCATGCCCAGCGTCCCGAGCTGGAGGTGGAACGACGCGTCGAAGGTGCCGTCGAGGTTCAGGCGCGCGACGTACGAGCCCGAGTCGCCCGTGATCCACAGTTTTCCGTCCGCGGACTCGCGGAAGGAACCGACCGGGAGGGAGAGGACGGGTTGGAATCCGGAATCGAGCGCTCCGTCGGCATGCAACAGGGCGAGGCCGGGACGCGGCGTGCCGTCGACGGCGGTGAATCCGCCGCGGAGGGCGAGCTTCCCGTTCCCGAGCACGAGCAGTTCCGCGACCGACCCATTGGGGCCGCTGCCCGCCTGGAACGCGGGGTCGAGGGCTCCGTCGGCCTGGAGTCGGGCCAGGCCGCGGCGGACGGAACCGCCGAGGTGGGTGAAGCTCCCCTGGATCAGGAGCCGACCGTCCGGCAGGCGAACGATGTGACGCACGACGGTCCCGGTGACGATCCCGGCCTGGAACGAGGGGTCCAGGGCGCCGGAGGACGTCAGGCGGGCCACGAGTCGGCGCGGAACCCCCGCCACGTTGGTGAACGATCCGCCGACGAGCAGGCGTCCGTCGGGTTGCAGGGCCAGCGCGGCGACGGTGTGGTCGGGGCCGACGCCGGGATCGAAGGAAGCATCGAGCAAACCGTCCGGTTTCCAGCGCGCGACGCGGCGACGCGGAGTGCCGCCAAGGTTGGTGAAGGAACCGCCGGCGATCATGCCGCCCTCGGGCGTCGCGATAAGGCGGACATTGGCCCACGCGACCGGGTCGTAGGTGGTGTCAAGGGAACCGTCCGGGTTCAGGCGCGCCACCTGGTTGCAGGGCACGCCGTCGAGGGCGGAGAAGTCCCCGCGGATGACGATCCGGCCGTCCGGTTGCAGGTCCATGCTCTGGAGGGCGTAGCCTCCGGCGGTTTGGGGTTCGAAGGTCGGATCGACCCAGCCCGGCATCGGGGGCGTGACGAGCAGCGAGGCGGACTCGCTGCGGGCGCTGCCCGCCGTGTTGGCGACCGTGGCGGAGTAATCGCCCGCGGCGTCCACGCGGACGGCGGCCAGACTCAGCACGGCGGTCCGCATCAGATCGAACGCGAACGAGGGTGGTG
>CAZSOV010000117.1:7576-15109 GCA_964608505.1 uncultured Verrucomicrobiota bacterium | reverse complement strand
CCAGACTCAGCACGGCGTTGGTGGCCCGGGCGATGGGGGTCGTTCCGAACCACCATTGGTACTGGAACGGAGCCGAGCCCGTGGCGGCGACCTGGAAGACGACGGTGGTGCCTTCGACGACGGCCTGAGGGATCGGCTGAAGCGTGATGGCGGGCGGGAGCAGGACCGCGACCATCGCGCGCGCACTCGAGGTGCTGCCCGCGGGGTTCGAGACCTCGACGGTATACGCACCGGAGTCGGACGTCGCGAGATCGGTCAGACGGAGGCTGGCCGAGACCTGCCCCGGGAGCAGGGCGCCGTCCTTGCTCCAACGATACGCCAGCGGGGGCGTGCCCGTGGCCACAACGCTCAACGTCGCACTGCCGCCGAGGGGGACGGAGAGACTCGCCGGTTGCTCGGCGAGGACCGGGGGCGCTGGGGTGCTTTCGATCGGCGTGCCGATCACCCGGGCGATCCGCGCGCGGGGCGTGGCGTTGAACGACGTGAAATCCCCGCCCACGACGATCCGTCCGTCGGGTTGTCTGGCCAGCTCGCGGATGGTGTTGTTGGCGCCCGTTTCGCGTCCGAAATCGTGATCCAGCGCGCCGGACGGCAGGAGCCGCGCGATCCGGCCACGCGCCACGCCGTGCACCGTGCCGAAGGACCCGCCGATCCAGATCCGGCCGTCCGGATCGAGTTCCAGGTCCTCCACGGCCTGATTGGCGCCGAAACTGGTGTCGAAGGAGGGGTCCACCGTGCCGTCGGCGAGCAGTCGGGCGACGCGTCCCCGGGCGACGCCGTTCACCGCCGAGAACCAGCCGCCGATCAGGATGCGTCCGTCCGGTTGGACCCGCACCGTCGCGATGGGCGCGTTGGGGCCATTCTGCGGATCGAACCGTCCGTCCAGGCGACCGTTGGATTCCAGTTGGGCGATGCGGACGCGACGCTCCCCCTGGACCACGAGGAACTCGCCCGCGATCAGGATCCGGCCATCCGGTTGGATCACGACGCTGTGGACCGAGCGATCCGGACCCGTGCCCGGATCGAACGCCTCGTCGACCTTCCCCGTGGGAAGCAGGCGAACCACCCGGTTCCGCGGAGTCCCGTCGAGGGAGGTGAAATTTCCTCCGACGAGGATCGTGCCCTCGTCCGAGATCACCACCGTTTCGATCGTGCCGTTGGCGCCCGTGCCCGCGTCGAATTCGGCATCCAACCCGCCCCCCGAGTGCAGGCGTGCGAGGGAACGTCGGGAGACGCCGTTGACCTGGGTGAAGTCGCCGGCAATGACGAACGTGCCGTCCGGGGCGCGAGCCAGGGCGCGGACCCGGTTGTTCGCGCCCGAGCCCGGGTCGAACGAGCGATCCAACGGGCCATCGGGCTCGAACCGGGCGAGCGCGCCGCAGGGCACCCCAGCCACCGTCCGGAACTGGCCCGCCATCACGATCCGTCCGTCGGGCTGGACCAGGAGTTCGTCGACGCCCGCGTTGGCTCCGGTGCCGGGATCAAAGGTTGCATCCAGGGACCCGGACAGCGGTGACGCGGGAAGGACCTGCACCGAGATTCGCGGGCTGCGGGCCGTGCCGTGCCGGTTTTCCACCACGACGTCGTAGCTGCCGGCCTGAGCGGGCGAGACCTGGTTCAGGCGCAGGACGGAGTGGACCGCTCCGTGGAGTTCCTCGCCGTTGAACCGCCAGCGGTACGACAGCGGCGGCGTGCCCTCCGCCACGACGACGAGCAGGGCATCGCGCCCCGGCGGCACCTGCCGATGGGACGGCTGCTGCACGATGCGTGGGGGGACCGGTTCCGGTTCCGCGACCTCCGCCTGGAGCCGTGTCAGGCGCGGTGTCGGCGTGCCGTTGAAGGACGTGAAGGCACCGCCCACCACGATCCTCCCATCCGCCTGGGGAACGACGACGTGGACCGCCTGCGCAGCGCCGGCCCCGGTCTGGAAGATCGCATCCACGGCCCCGTTGGCGTGCAGCCGGGCGATGCGGACCGCGCTTTGCCCGGCGCACTGGGTGAAGATCCCGCCCGCGAGAATCCGTCCATCCGGCTGTCGGGCCAGGCAGTACACGGTGCTGTTGAACCCGCCCTGGGCGGGGAATCCCGGATCCACGCCTCCCGCCGCCGTGAGCCGGGCGATGCGCGCCCGACTCGCGGTGTCCACCGACGAGAACGTGCCGCCGACCAGGATGCCGCCGTCCGGTTCGAGGCACAGCGCCAGCACGCCGCCGTTCACGCCCCGACCGATGGCGAACGTCGAATCCAGACTGCCGTCGGGATTCAATCGGGCCAGCCGGTTCAACGGCGTGCTGGCAAAGAAGGTGAAATCGCCGCCGACCACGATCCGGCCGTCGGGTTGCACCGCCACGCATTCGATGTCGAGGTTCGCCGCGGCGCCCGGAACGAAGGTCGGGTCCGGCGTGCCGTCGGGATTCAGGCGCACGATCCGATTCGCCAGCGCCCCGCCGAACCGCGTGAACGCACCGGCCACGACGATCCGGCCGTCGGTCTGGAGCGCCACCGCATGGACCGGGGCGTCGGCCCCGAGACCGGGATCGAAGCCGGCATCGAGCGATCCGTCGCTGTTCAGGCGTGCCACGCGCGGGCGCGGCGCGCCATGGAACCAGGTGAAATCCCCGCCCAGCACGATTCGCCCGTCGCGCTGCACGACCAGCGAGCGCACCGTGTCGTTGACGCCGATCCCCGGATCGAAGCCGTCGTCGACCCCGCCCCCGGGCACGAGCCGCGCCACCCCGTGCCGCGGCAGGCCGCCGACCTCGGTGAACTCGCCGCCGATCACGAGGCGTCCATCGGCTTGTACCACGGCCGCGAGCACGTTGCCGCCGGCCACTTGCACCGTGCCGGCGAAGGAAACGTCCAAACTGCCCGGCTGCGCCTGGGCCTGGGCCTGGGCTGGGCTGGTCCGGCAGGCCGCCCAACCCGCCATCGCGGCGGCAAGGATCGGGAAGAGGGCCGGGGTGGACCGGGAAGGAAACCCTGCCCGGCGAGGCGAGGTGTCGCGTTTCATGGCGGGACGAAGCGAGTCCGAGGTGGCCCGGAGCGAAGGAGGAGGGACTCCCGCGGACGGCCCGAGCAGGAGGACGAAGTGCGTCATCGGTGCCGAAAGCCGACGTGTTCGACTTCCGTGTCCGTACGCCCCGGCGTCCCCGGCGAAAACACCCGGCCCGTGGTGACTCGCGGGAGTCACTCCCTTGCCCGACTCCAACCTGCGCGCCCCGGTTCCCGGCGCTCAAGGCGGGAAGCCATCCCATTCTTGCCCGGCGCGGGTCAAAAAAGCGGCGGAAGCAACGACCACCGCGGTCGCGGGATCACGCGCCCGCGATGGTGGGGAGTGACACCGGGAAGGGGTCAGTCCCACTTATTTATACTCGCCCCCCACGGCACGGGGGGCGTCGCGCCTCCGGCGCCCCGGTCCGACACCTGGGGTAGCCTAGCGCGAAGCCTCCCACCGGCGGTTCGAATCGTCCTCCGGTGTGTATCTGCCGACGGGGGGGGACCGGGGCTCCGTGGGGTTCTTCGGGGTGGTTGGAGGCGGAAGGGAAGGGGGAGTGGCGGTTCGCAGGTCGGGCGTCGCTCCGCGACGCGAGGCTGGAGAGGGGAGACACCGGGGCCTGAAGGCCCCGGCAACCCTCGGTCGTCGCTCCGCGACGTCGGCAACCGCCGGATGTGGAAGGCGACCTGGGTGGGGCCCGCCGTAGCTCCACGGAAGGAGCTATGGCGGGCAGCCTTTGCTGGGGATTCACTGGAGCAGGGCTGCCTGCGACGAGGCTGGCCTCCGCCGTCGCCCGTTGGGCTATGGCGGACAGGTGCCCGCCATAGCTCGCGCTTCGCGAGCGAAGGGGAACGCGCGGGGCGGACGTCGAATGCGACCTGGGTGGAGCCCGCCGTCGCTCCTCGGAGGAGCTATGGCGGGCAGCCTTCGCAGGGGATTCACTGGAGCAGGACCGCCTGCCAAAGGGGCTGGCCTGCCAGCCGTAGCTCGCGCTTCGCGAGCGAAGGCTGGAGCCAGTTGTCGGATTTGAACCGACGACCGTCCGATTACAAATCGGGTGCTCTACCACTGAGCTAAACTGGCCCGTAGCCCGGGGCGCCCGGGGCGCGCCGCGAGGGGAAAGCAAAGAGGGGGGTCGGGAGCGGGGTCAAGGATTTAGGCGAAGGAGGAGGCGGAAGAACTGGGCCTGCTGGGAGGCCAGCGGTTGGCTGCCGCGGAGGACGACCTGTTCGTAGCCGTCGTCGAGCGGGGTGACGGAGACGGTTTCGGCGGGGCGTTCGTCGGGGAAGAGCGGCGAGGCGGAGGTGCCGGCCGTGAACTGGGCGGCGCCCAGTTGCTGGCGGCGGCGGAAGACGACGGCGGGGTAGTCGGTGCCGTTGACGGTCCGGAGGGCGTATACGAAGGCAGGACGACTCGCGGCTTCGCGGGGCGCGGTGCCGTAGGCGAACTCGGCGAGGTTGTTGGCGCCATCGCCATCAGGGTCGGCCCCGGGAAGGGCGTCGGTTCCGGCGAGCCCGGCGGCGGCGGCCCAGGCGGGGAAGGGATCGGCGGAGGCGGTGACGGCGAGGGCCGCGGCGGAGCTGGCGACGCTGCCGACGGGGTTGGAAATCACGACGCGATAGTTGCCGGCGTCGGCGGGGGTCAGGTTGCCCAGGGTGAGTTGGGGTCCATCGACGTCGGGAAGGAGGACGTCGCCACGGTACCATTCGTAGAAGAGATCGGTGCCGGTGGCCTCGACGGAGAAGGTGAAGGATGAACCCGCGGGGGCGGAGCCGGGGGCGGGTTGGCGGGTGATGGCGGGGCCGGGCAGGGGGGGAGACGTGTTGCGGAGGCGGGCGACCTCGTCGGCGCCCAGGGCGCGGCCGTAGAGCCGGAAGTCGTCGAGGCGGAAGGGTGCGGCGGGGCCGTAGGTGCCGATGCCGTTGCTGGAGCCGGAGGCGGCGACGGTGTTCCCCGAGTTCACGAGGGCGACCGGGGTGCCGTCGATGTAAACCATGAAATTCTGGGCCTGGCCCTGGGCGCCACCGGCGTAGGTGACGACGATGTGGGTCCATTTGCCGACGAGATTGGGCACGTAGGCGCGTTCGTCGCTGGAGTGGATGGAGGTGAAGCCGCGGGTGGCGAGGAAGACGCGCTGACCCTGGACGGCGTTGTCGTTGCCGCCGAGGTAGAGGTAGTGCTCGCGGATAAAGCCGCCGACGTTGAGGTTGAGGCTGTAGACGCAGATGGAGCCGGTGGCCTCGGGCCAGATCCAGAACGACGCGGAGTAGGTGAAGTTGCCGAGGCGGGTGGTGGTTTGGGCGAGCTGGAGCCAGTCGGTGCCGGCGTTGAAGCGACCGGCCTGACCGCCCTGGATGCCCTCGACCCGGGTGGGTTTGCCCCGGACGACGGTGGGGAAACGGTTGGAGCGCTCGGTGAACCCGGTTTCGAAGAGGATCTCGCCCACGATGCCGTCGAGGGGAACGCCGGCGGGGGGGGCCGGCGCCGGACGGATTCGGAGCAGGGCGGGGGAGGAAAGCACGGAACCAGCCGGGTTGGAGACGGCGACGGAGTAGCGTCCGGCATGGGCGGCGACCACGTTGGAAAGGACGAGACTGGCGTTGGTGGCACCGGGCAGCGGCGCGTCGTTGAAACGCCATTGGTAGGTCAGTCGGTTGCCGGTGGCCTGGACGGAGAAGGTGGCCGAGGCCGCGTTGCTGATGACGAGGGAGGCGGGTTGGGTCGCGAGGACGGGCGGCGCGAGGAGGGTGAGGCGCGCGACGCGGCTGGGCAGTTCGCCGGAAGCATTGCGGATCACGACGTGGTAGTCGCCGCGGGTGGTGGCGTTGGCGGGGCCGAGGGCGAGTCGGGCGGAGGTTTGGCCGGCGAGCGGTTGGCCATCCTTGAACCACTGATAGGAAACCGCCGTGGTGCCGGCGGCATCGGCGACGAGTTCCAGGGAGGCGCCGGGAGCGAGTTCGGCGTCGGAGGGTTCGCGGGTGAAATAGAGTTCGACGAGATCGCCCGCGAACAGCGCGGCTCCGTTGCGGGGACGTCCGTCGGCGAATTCGAACGCGCCGGTGACGATGATTTCGCCGTCGGGCAGGAGGTCGACGTCGTGGAGGGCGAGGGATCCGGTGTTTCGGGTCAGGCCGGTGCCGGGGTTGAAGCCGGTGTCATGGGCGCCGTCGGGGAGCAGTCGGGCGATGCCGGAGCGGGACTCACCGTCCACGAGGGTGAAGCTGCCGACGAGGACCAGGCGGCCGTTGAGTTGTTCCACCAGGGCGGCGACGGGGCCGTTGATGATGGGCGGGACGAAGGAAGGGTCGGGGGACCCGTCGGGCAGGAAGCGGACGACGCGATTCGTGTCGGAGACCCCGGTACCGCCGAGGACGAGGATGCGTCCGAGGTGATCGAGGGCCAGGCGCGTGGCCTGGCCGGTGCCCGGGAAGACATTGGTCGACCGCTGAAACGAGGCGTCGAGGGTGCCGTCGGGCGAAAGCCGGTTCAGGCGGGTGAAGAAGACCTGGCGTCCACCCTGGAAGCCCTGCGCCCAGGAGAGGACCAGAATCCGGCCGTCGGGCAACGGCTGGGCATCGAGGTTCGGAGGAAGGGCCGGGGTGAAACCGGCGGCCAGGGCACCGGTGGCGTCGAGTCGTTGCAGGGGCGGAGTGGCGCCCCCCTCGACGGACTGAAGGACCGTGCCGGCGGCTTCGACGCGGACGAGGCGGACATTGGCGTTGGGACCGGCGTAGCCGGGGAGGAGGGCGCCGTCGAGGCCGTAGGCCCGGACGCGGCGCGTGGGTCCGGCGTAGATGCGTTCACGCGCGGCATCGACGGCGATGCGGTCGCGCAGGACGGTGGAGGTGCCGTCGGGAAAGGGCAGGCGGAAGCGGAGTTCGCCGAAGCGGGAGTAGGCTTTGTCGTCGATCAGGAAGTCCCCGTTCGGCAGGACGTTGAGTTCCATGCCGCTGCCGGCGGCGGCGGCGGGGAAACTGTTCAGGACGGCGCCGGGGCGGACTCGGACGGTCACGGCGAGCGGCGAAGCGGTGGTGGTTCCGGCGGCGTTGGAGACCACGACGTCGTAGGTGCCGGAGGCGTCGAGGTTGGCGGTGCGGTTGGTGTACGAGGCGAACACGGCGCCGGGGAGGGGCGTACCGTTGCGGCGCCACTGGTAGGAGAGCGGCGCGATGCCGCGGGCGGAGACGCCGAGAAGCAGGGTGTCTCCGACGACCACCTCGCCGCCGCCGGATTGGGAGAGGATTTCGGGGGCGGACAGGACGAGGAGGGTGGCGGGCCGGCTGGTGAGGGAACCGGAGCGATTGCGGGCGACGACGGTGTAATCGCCGTTTTGGGCGGGTTGAGCGCCGGGGAGGACGAGGGTCGCGTTGGTCTCGCCGGGGAGGATCTGGCCGTTCCGGAGCCACTGGTAGTCGACCTTGGAGGTTCCGATGGCGGCGGAGGTGAAGGTGATCTGGGTGCCGGCGTTGACGGTCTGGGATGCGGGCGTCGTGACCAGGGCCAGCGGAGTCACCGAGCCGTGGAGCTTATGCAGCATC
>CAZSOV010000117.1:0-7566 GCA_964608505.1 uncultured Verrucomicrobiota bacterium | reverse complement strand
GCGGGGTTGGCGGCGCCCCCGGTGCCGCCGAGGGCGAGCCAGAGCGCGCCGTCGGGCCCGAAGCGGAGGAACGAGTAGCCGCTGAACGAGGTCGGGATCTTGAGGTTGCCGATCGGCGACGCGAGGGTGCCGTCCGGGCGCAACAACACGCCGTCACCGGACGTCGCGGCCAGCGCCCCGGCCAGCAGGCCGCCGGCATCGACGTCCCAGACGGACAGTCGCGCGCTCCAAGAATACGTCAGATCCTGCCGCCCGGCGTCGTCGAAGCGATGGAACCCATTGAGATCCCCCACCAGCGCGCCGTCGGCCAGGGCGGTGACCGTCCATTGGCTCGAGAACCGGTTCGTGGGGTTGAACGTGGTGTCGCGGGTGCCGTCCGGGAGCAGGCGGGCGAGATGGGCCTGGGGTTCGCCACCGACGGTGGTGAAGTAGCCGGCGACGTAGATGCGCCCGGCGGAATCCACGGACGCGGACAGGGCCTGGTTGTCGAGCCGGGCCCGCTGGTTGAAGCCCGCGTCGTCCGAGCCGTCGGGGTTGATCCGTCCGATACCCTGATGGCTCACGACGAGAACGCCGCCGTCGGCGGCGAGCGCCAGATCGGTGGCGGTGCCGACCATGACCTCGGGGAAGGCGGCGTCGCGGGAGCCGTCTTCCAGCAGGCGTCGGACGAGGTAACCGCTGTTGCCGCGGAGAAGCACGTAGAGTCTTCCGTCGGCGAGACGTTCCAGCGCGATGAACTCGGTCAGCCCCGTGGCGTCGAAGCGGAACGCGGCATCGACCGAACCGTCGGCGAGCAGTCGCGCCAGCCCGGCAGGCGCGCGGTTGGTGGAGGTCGAGAAGTTGCCCAGAACCACCACCCGCCCGTCGGGCAGGAAATCGATGTCCTTGATGACCGTGAACGTCGTCGTGGGGAACAGGGCGGGCTGGAACAGGGTGTTCGTGGAACCCGGCACCGGGATGACGGTGAGAAAGGCAGAATCGCTCAGGGCCGAGGAACCGTCGGCGCCGGACACCCGGACGGTGTAGTCGCCGGCGGCGGCGAACTGGAGGTTGGTGAGGACGAGCGAGGCATTGGTGGCGGAGGCCAGGGCCGAGCCGTCACGGAACCACTGATAGGCCAGCGGCAGCTGGCCGAAGGCCGAGACCGCGAAGCTGGCCCGGTTCGTGACCAGGCCGATGACGGGGGCCGGGTGCCGGTCGATGAGCACGGGTCCGCGCACGCGGACGCGCGCGGGGGCCGACGTGGAGGTGCCGCCGTCCGAGCGGGCGACGAGGTCGTACCAGCCGGAGGAGGCCAGGCTGACGTTCGGGAGCTCCAGGGCAAGGCCGGTGGCACCGGGGATGGGCGTGCCGTTGAAGCGCCACTGAAGGTCCCGGTACGGTCCGGTCACGGTGCCCCGCAACGTGATGGATTCCCCGGGTAACGGCGTGTGATCCAGCCCGGCATAGGCCTGACTTGGCCCTTCGACGTCGGTGAAGATCCGGAAGAGGCCCCCGACACGATGGCCGCGGCATTCCAGCGCATTGGAACCGATCCAGAGACGTCCATCCGCGCCGAAGTGCAGGGTCTGCACCAGGGGAGCCGCCCCCAACGAGAGGGCGAGGTCGGGAAAGTCGGTGTCCACGGTGCCGTCGGCCTTCAGTCGGAAAAGGCTGAGTCGCCCGGCCACGCCGAAGAATTTGCCGCCGACCCAGACCTTGCCGTCGGGTTGGGCCGCGAGGGCGTGGACGACGCCCGCCGGCGACGCGAACGGCATCACGTTGGCAAAGGTGCCGTCGAGGCTGCCGTCCGCGTTCAACCGCGCCAGTTGGCGGATCGCCTGCCCCCCGATGGACTCGAACGTGCCGCCGATCAGGATCCGTCCGTCCGGCAGCACGGCCAGCGCGTTGATCTCCGACCCGACGAACATGTCCGGCGGGGTCCACCCGCGGTCGAGCGGGCCATCCGGGAGCAGGCGGGCGATGCCGACGCGCCGGACGTTGTCGATGGCGTCGAATTTGCCGGCGACAAGGATGCGTCCGTCGGGGAGCAGCACGAAGTCGCGGATGTAGTTGCTCTGGAAACGTCCGATGGAGGAAGGCCCGCGGAACGAGGTGTCGAGCGTGCCGTCGGGCAGCAGACGGTGCAGGCCCCCGAGGGAACCGCCGGCGACGAGGAAGCGTCCGTCGGCCAGGCGGGCGATCTTGCGGGGGCCGCCCGCGATTTCCTGGGGCCAGGGCCAGGCGGGGTCGATGGCCCCGTTCGGGAGGAGCCGCCGGTAATAGCGTTGGTTTTCGCCGTTGGCGGAGGCACCCACCAGGACCGAACCGTCGGGAAGCGGGAGGAGGGTGGTCGGAATGCCGACGGAGAGGCCGGGGCCGGAGCCGGAGCCGATGACTGCCCCGGTCACGAACGAGGGGTCGATGGTGCCGTCGGGGAACGCCTTGCGGACGCCCGTGTACTGCTCGACTTGGGACGTGAAGCCGCCGCCGAAATACACGGCGCCGTCGGGGGCGATCGCCATGGTGCTGGCCGGGGTGCCGAAGCTTTGGGGCAGGAACGAGTAGTCCGGATATCCCGGTCCGACCGGCGCGACGCCGAGCACTCCGATTTGGTTGGTGACGCTGCCGGCCGCGTTGCGGACGACGAGCACCAGCGGCGCGGAGGGGGTGTCGGCGCCGAGGGCGAGATTCAATTCGGCGCCCGTTTGGCCGGGGAGCGGGACGCCACCCAGACTCCACTCGAACTGGAAGGGGGCGGTGCCCGCGACGGTCGTGCCGATCCGGAGGGTCTGGCCGACGTTGGCGACGAGGGGCGACGGCGCGCGCACGGTGACGAGGGGCGCGAGGTTGGTCCGGATGGCCGACGCCAGTTCGAGGCGGTGGACGCCCTTGGACCCGGCGAAATACAGGGCGCCCTGATAGGCGTGAAAGGACTGGGAAAGAACGCTGCCGTTGTCGGCGTTGTCCGCGATCCGCGGCAGCTCGGACCAGGAATCGCCCAGCGCCGTCCCCTCGAAGAACCGGGGATTCCCGTCGGTCGTGGAGACGAAGACGCGGTCGCCGAGGAGCTCGACCTTGCGCGCGGTGGGTTGGATGACCGACGGCACGAACGGATTCGGGCCGACGAGGATCCCGGCCCCGACCTCCGCCCACGAAGCGCCGCCGTCGCGGCTGCGGTAGAGCCGCGAGTCCACCACCGCGAAGGCCGTCCCGTCGGAAGCGGCCACGACATCCGTGCCGTTCCATGAGCGCCCGCCGACCAGCGGGCTGTCGAGCACGCCGGGGATGCCATTCACGGCCTGGCTCCACGTGGTCCCGCCGTCGGTGGATCGGAACACGCCACGGGAGGCCTGGATTGTGAGCAGCGCGTCGCCCGCGCTGGCGATGGCGTAATAGGTCTTCGCGATTCCCACGAACGGAAGGCTGGGCAGGGCCTCGCCCACGGCGGTCCAGGACTGGCCGTCGTCGGTGCTCCTCCAGACCCCCTCGGAGAGGACGTCGGAGAAGTAGATCGCGCCCCGGTGCAGCACCATGTCGCTGGCCCCGATGCCGGCGGGGTTTCGGGTGGGACTCGAGAACGGCAGCGGCACCTCGGTCCAGCGCGCGCCGCGATTGTCGGAGTGGAAGATCGGGGAGCCAACCTTGTTGTTCCACGAGGCGTTGTCGCCGGCCCGGAGGACGCGCCCCGTGGGCGTGGTGACGAAGGCCTTCGGCAGGAGCATGCCGCCCGCGGCGTCGACCAGGCCGTTGGTCACGACGTTCCAAGTGAGGCCATTGTCGTCGGAGCGGAACACGTGGCCGCTGCCGAGCCCGGCATACAGCGTGTTGCCCGAACCGCCGCCGATGGCCGAACCGCGGATGTCGTTCAAGTGAACGACCCGTTGCCACGACTGCGCGAGGGCGGGGACGGAAAGGAGGACGCTGGCGACGAACGTCGCGACGGCGCGCAACGCGCCGGACCTGGAACGGCGGGACCTGCTGGACATGGCAATGGAGACCTCGAGCCCGCGCGTGGTCCGGTGCAGCCGTGCCTCTCGGTGACCGGCCCGCCGCGCGGGCGGGCCAGCGTTTAGCGAATTCCCGGGCGCGCACCAAGATTTTTGGTGAAGCAACGGAACGCGCGTCGCGTCGCGCACGCAGGACCGCGGCGTGGGCAAGGTTCGGTCGCTTGCCCCGATGCGGGGCCGGCGACTGCCGAGTCGCCGGGTTCACTTCCCCGGTCCGCCATTCCGGCGCTCGCCCGACGAGACCGGCGCCGCCCCCATCGATGCGGTCCCGCGCCGGGGCAGGCTCACCAGGGCGAAGTGCCGACGCGAAAACGGAAGAACCGGGCCACACCGGCATCCGCCGATCGCGGATCGCGGATGACAACGCGGTTGAATTCGTTGCCGAGCGGGGTGACGGCCACCGTCTCGACGGGAATCACGTCGGCGAACAAGGGCGAGGTAGCGGCCTCGGCTTCGAACGTGAGCGACCCGAGCGGATGCCGGAGGAGGAATGTCACCTCGGGGAAGGAGACTCCCTGGACGATACGGGTGGTGGTCTCGAACGTCGGACGATGCGTCGCGGCGCGAGGCGAGGTCCCGTAGGCGAATTCAGCCAGGTTGTTTGCCCCGTCGCCGTCCGGGTCGGCCCCGGGCTGGGCCGCGGCGTCGGCGAGGTTGTGGCCGTTCGACCAGGCGCGCAGCGGGTCGGGTCCGAGATATTTGTTGAGCAAGGCCCCGATGGGATTGAGACCTCCGCTGCTCCCGAGCGCGAGCCACAGCGCCCCATCGGGTCCCACCCGCAGGAACGCGTATCCGCTGGTGATCAGCGTGCCAGACACGGAGAACGTGCCGCCCGGTGACGCGACCCGTCCGTCGGGACGAAGCCACATTCCGGTGCCCGCCGGGGTAGCGACGGCAAGGATTCCTCCGAACCGATCCAAAGCCCAGGCGGAAGGGCTGAGCCGGCCCACGAAGGTCCGGTCGGATTGCCCCGTGGCGTCGTGGCGATGGATGCCTTCCACGTCCAACACCAGTACCCCGTCCGTATGCGCGAGAACCTCCGGCGGACTTCGGAGCGTGCGGGTCGGCTGGAAGTCGGCGTCCAGGCTGCCGTCGGGCAGCAGACGCACCAGCTGCGGACGCGGTTGGTCGGCAACGCGCGTGAAGGTCCCGCCCAGGTAGATCCGGCCCGTCGAGTCGAGCGACATGGAAAACGCGCCACCATCGAGCCTCGCCCGGCTTCGAAACGCCGTGTCGGGGTCTCCGTTCGGATGGAGCCGGGTGATGCCTTCGGTGCCGATGACCAGAATTCCCCCGTCGGGCGCGACCTGAACGTCCACTCCGCCTGCCACCCCGACATCGGGAAAGGTCGGGTCCGCGGAGCCATCCTCGAGAACGCGACGGACGCCGTACCCGCCCGTGGAGCGGACGTACGCGACCAATCGCCCGTCCGGCTGCCGGTCGAGCGCGTGGAGTTCCAGCAGGCCGGCGAAGTGGAACCGGAACGTCGGGTCCAGCGTCCCGTCCGAGAGCAGCCGGAGCACGCCGAGTTCCGGGCCATTCGGTTCGGCGCTCATCATGCCCGCCAACAGGACGCGTC
This sequence comes from uncultured Verrucomicrobiota bacterium, assembly GCA_964608505.1. Classification (GTDB taxonomy): domain Bacteria; phylum Verrucomicrobiota; class Verrucomicrobiia; order Limisphaerales; family CAIMTB01; genus CAIMTB01. The sequence continues at coordinate 1,998 of CAZSOV010000117.1, read as the reverse complement.
CGTCCGGGAGAAACACGATGTCCCTCAGTCGCCGTGTCCAGCCCTCCGGACGGAACGACCTGTCCTGGCGTCCCAGCAGGGGCGTGGACGAGGTCGCGGCGCCGGTGACGGTGACGGTGACTTCCGCTGCCTCGAGGACACCCGACGGCGAGGCGGACGCACGGAAGGAGGGTTGAGGATCGGACCCGGCATGGAGCGTCAGGCACCGCGGGAGTGCGGCACAAACCAGGGCCACCCAAACGCGTGTTCTCATGGTCGGAGGGACGGCTCGGGGTGCGCGTCGTACCACCCGCTCGTCACCACGCGATTTCGCGGCCCTCGAGGGAGTCAGGCAACCGTCCGGTGGCCGTGCCGCGCATTCGTCGGGACCCGATCAGGAGCCGGCGAGCGCCCGCCCCCAGGCCGCCATGCCCAACCCGAGATAGACCGCTGCCGTCCCGACGTCGAAGGACCGGCTGCCCGCCCAACGCGCGGGCAGGAGGGCGTGCACGGCGGCCAGGATTCCCCCGCAGACAAACCCGCCCGCGTGCGCGAGCACGTCCGAGTTCGGGGAGGTGCCGAAGAGAATGAACAGGAAGGCGCCGCCCAGGAGGGATCGGATGACCAGCGCACGGTCCGCGCGACCGTGCCGCGCGTCGGCGAGGAGGGAGAACGCGAGCATGCCCAGCGTGCCCATCACGACACCCGAGGCGCCCAGCCCCGTGTAATCGCGGACGCGCAGGGTCCACGCCAGGAGGTTGCCGCCCACGCCGGCCAGCAGTCCCAGCAGGAGCGCCGGGCCCGCGCCGAACCGACCGATGGCCAGTCCGAGCAACAGAAAGCCGGTCGTGAGATTCGCGGCCAGATGGTCCAGGCCCCCGTGCAGGAAGGTCGCGGTGAGCGGACGCCACCAGTCCCCGGCGGCGGCCGCGCGGGTGCTGAACGTGCCCACGGAACTCACGATGCTGCCCGGCGCCTCCGCGGCCCAGTGAATGACGATCAGCAGAAAACACCACAGGAACGCCCCGGCATGGAACAGCAGGCCACTCGACGTGGGAACCAGGGGCGCCCGCCAACCGCGATTCTCGACCACGAACCTCCGCAACGCTTGCAGGGCAGGGGCCACGTCCTCCGCGGCGACCTCGAGCGACCAACCCATGCCCGCCATGGGTCCGTGGATGGCGCACGCGATCTCCTGGCTGGCTAGCACCAGGCTCCAGTCCATCGCCTGACGCTCGGAACGCACCGGAATCCGCGCCCCGCCGAAACCCGAACCACCCGCGGATTCCGGACTCGGCGGGCAAGGCAGGTTGACGGGGCCGACGTTCAAGGCCCGCCACCATCCACCGAGGGCAGGGTTTTGGCAAACGCGCCTCCCCCGAGGCAACCTCCGGGCGCGGGTCTGTTGACTTGGCGATCGGGCCCGCAACCGGCTTCCCGCCCCGCCCTCTAACCGAACACGTTCTTCTGCAGGTCGCGCAGTGTGTAGAGCTCGCCGGCCTCCACACCCTTCATCCGCCGCGCCCCGTCCTTCCGTCTCTTCCCGAACTTTTCCCGGTGCTGCCGAAAAATCCCCTCCACGAACTCCCGACTCCCCAACGCCGCTCCATCACAGAAATAGCGCACCCGACACCGCACGTATTCGCTCAACGGCAATTGCCCCTTCGCCGCCAAGACCTCCGCCACCGCCTTCACCCCCACCGCACCGCGCACGATCCGACCGTCCGGGCCAGTGCCCTGTCGCCGTTCATCTCCCTCCCGATACAACCAGCTCCGGTACACCTCCAAGGACCGGCTCACGCTCTCCTCCCGGCCCCGTTGCAGCGCCGTCACCAGCGTCTGGATCCCCAGCCGCGACCCCCGCTTCCCCGCCATCGCCTCCCCGTACCCACTCCAGCGGTAGTCCTTGGGATCCTGCACGATACCCGCCCGCACCGGGTTCAGATCGATGTACGCCGCCATCGTCGTCAACGCCTGCCCCGCCCCCTCCACCAGCACGCTCTTGAACCGGTCCTCCCA
>CAZSOV010000116.1:0-21877 GCA_964608505.1 uncultured Verrucomicrobiota bacterium | reverse complement strand
CCTTCATGGAATACGGCAACGGCATCGTCGGCGACATGTGCGTCCACATGCTCGACATGGTCCGCTGGATGCTCGACCTCGGCTGGCCCAAGACCATCACCTCCTGGGGCGGCACCCTCGTCGACCGCAACAGCCGCGCGAACATCTCCGACACCCAGACCGCCACGTTCGCCTTCGACAACAACCTGCAGGTCGTCTGGAACCACCGCACCTGGGGCGCCAATCCCGAACCCGATTACCCCTGGGCCGGCATCATCCACGGCGAAAAAGGCACGCTCAAGGCGAGCGTCTTCAAGTACGAGTTCTTCCCCAAGGGCGAGTCCAAGGCCGCCCGCAGCCGCGAGGCCCTGGTCGAATTCGACAAGTACCCCGTCGACCGCACCGAAAAGGACCTCGAACGCCATGTCGCCGCCGCCATGCGCGGACACTGGCGCAATTTCCTCGAGGCCCGCTCCAAGCGCGGCCAGATGCTGCCGGTCGCCGACATCGAACAGGCCCACATCTCGAGCGCCTCCTGCTTCCTCGCCAACAACTCCCTTCAGCTTGGGCGCTCCATCACCTGGGACGCCGCCACCCACACCTGCGTCGGCGACGCCGAGGCCAACCAACTGCTCCGCCGCCCCTACCGCGCCCCCTGGGTCCATCCGGACCCGGCCCAGGTGTGAGAGGGAGCCTCCCGTTCCATCCGGAACGGCTCACGGCCCAGGAACCGCGGACCGCACGTCGCTGCGCGGAGGCACGCAGCGAGGAACCCCGGTCCCAGCGTACCTCGGCTTGGGATTTTGAGCTTTGACCTTGGAGCTTCCTACTCCGTCTTCCTCTTCCACCACAGCATCAGCTCCAGCCCCACCCGGTTCGGATACGACCTGGGAACCCATCCCTCCCGCAGCTCGAGGAACGGCGAGAAACGTTCCATCAATTCCTCCTGCCACACCCCGTGCGGCGGTTCCCCGGTCTGGCTGGGTCCGAGCATGTAGTGCACCGCCAGGAACTGCCCCTCCGGCGCCAGCCAGCGCCGAACCGCCGCCACGTACCGGTCCCGGTCCGCCGGCTCGATCGCGCAGAACAGGGTGTGTTCGAAGATCCAGTCGAACCGGGCCGTCGGCTCGCCCCGCAGGAAGTCCACGCACTCGAACGTCGCCTCCACCCCCGCTTCCGCCGTCCGCTCCCGCGCCAGGCTGACGGCCGACGGCGCCAGGTCCAGGCCCGTCACCGCGAACCCATGGCGCGCCCAGGTCCGCGCGTCATGCCCCGTCCCGCACCCCGGCACCAGCACGCGCCCCCGGCCCAGTTCCGGATGGCCGCGCAGGAAATCCACGAGCCCGGGAGATCCCTCGCCCTTCTCCCAGGGCGTGTCGCCAAGCTCATAACGTCTCTCCCACTCTTCCGCCGTCGGCATGCCCCGAAGGTATCCCCCCCCGGTCCCCGACTCCACCCTGCACCTTCTCCCACGTCCGCGCCATCGCCCCCCGGTTCCGCTGCACCGTCGCCCGCGCCGCCCCTCCCAGCGCCCGCCGCGCCTGCTCGTCGCCCAGCAACCGGTCCAATTCCCGCTCCAACCCCGCCTCGTCCGCCACCTGCACCGCCGCCCGGTCCTCCAGGAAGTTCCGGGCCACGTCGCGGAAATTATGCATCGCCGGGCCGAACACCACCGCCTTTCCCAGGATCGCCGGCTCGATGATATTGTGCCCCCCGTCCTTCCCGAAATCGCCGAGGCTCTTGCCCATGAACACCACGTCGCCGGCCTCCATGAAGCTCATCAACTCCCCGGTCGTGTCCACCACCAGCACCTCGCCCGAACCGGGACCGCCCCCGGATCGCAGGTCGGTCAGGCGCACCGGATCCGTGCCCTGCCGCCGCAGCGCCTCGCACACCTCCGCGGCCCGCTCGCTGTGGCGCGGGACGAGGATCAGGCGCAGTCCCGCGTGCCGCGCGCGCAACCGCCGGAACACCCGCGTCACCGTCTCCTCCTCCGGGGCATGCGTGCTGGCCGCCACCCACACCCGGCGTTCCGCCGGAAACACCCGCCCCAACACCTCGCCCACGTCGCTGCCCCGCCGGTCCGGCACCTGGTCGAACTTCATGTTGCCGCACACGTGCACGGCGTCGCTCCCTGGCACGATGGCCCGCAACCGCCGCGCATCCTCCTCGCCCTGCACGCAAATCGCCCGCATCGCCCCGAAGATCGGTCCGAAGAAACCCCGCCACCGGGCATAGCCCCGCGCTGATCGGTCCGACATCCGCCCGTTCACCAGGCTCACCGGGATCCCGTGCCGCGCCGACATCAGGATCAGCAGCGGCCAGATCTCGACCTCGAACAGGACCAATCGAACCGGGCGGATCACGCGCAACGCCGAGGCCACGCAGGGCAGGAAGTCCATCGGGCAATAGACCACCGTCACGCCCGGAGGCGCCTTGGCCCGCGCCATCCCCTGCGCCGTGCTCGTCGACGTGGACAACACGAAGCGCTCCCCGGGCACGCGCTCCTGCCAGAAACGGATGAACCCCAGCGCGGCCACCGTCTCCCCCACGCTGACCGCATGCACCCACGTCGGGCGCGGTCCCTCCCGCAGGACGGCGCGCTTCTCCGGCCCGTAGATTCCGAACCGTTCCCCGAAGCCTTCCCGATAGTTCCCGCGCTTGCGCAGACGCCGCCAATGAAACGGGAAGTACAGCGCGTACAGCACCGGGAAGAGCACGGCGTGGAGAATCAATCCGAGCGTCAACATGGCGTGGACCGGGTTGCCCGCGGCCCGGACTTGCCCGGGGTGCCGCTTCCGCGGTCAGGTGGCGAAGACATCCGGCTTCCCGAAGTTGGGGACCGGTTCTTCATGTCGGGGACGATGCCCGGGGTGCCGGACCGTCCGCCGGGATGCCGTCCGGATGTTCCCGCATCAGCCGCACCGCGATCCCCCACTCCCGCTCGCTGCCGGCGATGTCGCCGCGCCGCAGCAGTCGCCGATGACGCACCCGGTCGCAATGGAAGGCATCGCCGATCCGTTCCGCCAACGCCCGTGCCACGCGGACCAGTTTCCTCGTCACCGGATACCGCCGCGCCCGATGCCGGAGGTTCGTCTCGCGGAAGTATCCGAACGCGGTGTCCACGTAGTCTCCCGCCGCCTCCCGCGAGACCCCGACCCCCGCGAATTCCGCCACGAGCCGGTTCCGAAAGCGTTCGAACTGCACCTCGGCATCCCGTCTCTCCCCGGTCCGCCCCACCACGCCGGCGTTGGTCGCGTGCCGCTCCATGAGCAGGTGCATGACCGGAAGGACCTTGATGCGCCCCCGCAGGGCGCTCAACTGCGAGAGCAACATCTCCGGCAGCGTGTAGCTCAGCCGCGAATCCGTGTCCTCCGCCGCGATCCGGAAATTCCGCGCGAGTTCCTCGCGGCGACACACCGCGTAGAAATTCGAAAAGAACGAACTCGATAACCGCCGGCACCGGAGGAAGGCGTCGGCGTCCTCCACGTCGTATCCCTTCAACCGCATGCTGGCGAACCATCGTCGGCCCGGATACAGGAGCGCGGTTCGACCCTGAACCGAGAAACACTCCGGATGGGCTTCGAGGTACGACGCGCACCTCAGGCAGGCCTCCGGAAACAACACGTCATCGTCCGCGCACATCATCACGAACCGGCTGTCCACCTCCTCCAGCGCCTCCGCCAGTTTCCCCACGAAATCCAGCGTCGTGCGCCGGTGTTCGATCCGGAGTCCTGCCGCGCACGCCTCCCCGATGACCTGCCCGTTCTCCTCCGCCGCCACCCCGTCGCTCGAATCGACCACCACGAATCCGAATCCCGGACGGCACTCCCGGTAGAACCGAAAGAACCGCCGGAGGAACGCGGGCCGACGATGCGTCGGCACCAGACAGGTCAGATGTTCCATGATCAAAATTCGGATCGCTCGCGTTCCGCCACCGGGGCCCGGACGCGCCGCCGCCCGGTCTCTCCGGCACGCGGTTGCGGCAGACCCTTTCCCGGCGGTCTAGAGGCTTCGGTACACGGCATTGATCGCCTCCGCCTCGCCTTCGAGGGTGAAATGTCGGGACACATGCTCCCGGGCCGCCCTCCCCGCCCGGGCCAGCAGCGCCGCGTCGTCGAGATGGCGCGCCACCGCCCGCACCATCGCCCCGACCTCCCCCGGAGGCACGATCTCGCCCGTGACCCCCGGGACGACCAGTTCCGGAAAGGCGCCGACCGACGTCGCGACGACGGGCACCGCCGACGCCATGGCCTCCAGCGGCGTCACGCCGAATCCCTCCCAGCGCTGCGGCGCCACGAATAGATCCAACACCGCGTACCACTCCGGCATCCGGCCCGGCGGAACCTCCGCCGGAAACAGCACCCGGTCCGCCACCCCGGACGCCTCCACCTTCCGACGCAACTCCGCCAGGTAGCCCCGGTCCTTCGCCACCGCCCGCCCCAACACGATGGCCCCGCAGTCGGGTCGACCGCGCAACACCTCCAGCATCGCGTCCACGAAGACGTCGGTGCCCTTCTGGTGCCGGATGCGCCCGAAGCAACCCACCCAGCGCAGCGGGGGAAGGCCCAACCTCGTCTTCAACGCGGCCCGGTCCGCCGCCGGACGGAACTGGTCCGGGTCGATTCCGTGCCGGACTACCGTGGATTCGCGCTCCAGGTAACCGGCGGTGCGTCCCGAGGTGCTGATGACCGCATCCATCCGGCGGATCAGGAAGCGCGTCCACCGCGTGTGCTTCCGTTGCGACGCCGAGGTGAAGACCAGCTTCAACGGAGCCTGCAACAAGTCCCGAAGACACCATCCCGCCAGCATCTCCACGTTCCGGCGTGCGTGCCAGACCCGGAACCGCCGGCCCGCCGGCAACGACCAAAGCCCCCCGAGATCGCGAAACCGGATCCTCGGTATCCCGGGCGGCAACACCGGCCCCAGAGCCGCGATGGACATCGATTTCGCCTGGGCCGGCACCACCCGTTCCAGCGTCGCCGTCACGCCCGAAAGCCGCCGCTTGAAGTTTGGCGCGATCACCGCCGTCTCCGCCATCGCCACCCAACCGCCCGGCCCCTTCCTGCCATCCCCGGGGGATGCCTTTCCGGCCCCCGGACCGGAACCTGCGTTCGCGTGATGATTGGAATCGTCCGGCATGACGGCACGGGGCGGAGCGTTCCGCAGGACCCGAGTTTGCCGGCCCCTCCCCGCCGTGCCAACACCGGCCTTGCCCACGAATCCTCATTCGCCTTTCGCCTTGAACCCACCCACCGCTCCCGAAAGTCTGGAGCCGTCGTTCGTCTCCCGCGCGGACTCCCGCCCTTCGCTCCTGCTCATGGTCAATGTCGTTTGCTTCAAATGGGGTTCGCGCTACGGCGCCGAGTACGTCAACCGCCTGGCCCGAATGGTCGGCCGCAACCTCCGCCGGCCCCATCGCTTCGTCTGCTTCACCGACGACCCCGCGGGCCTGGAGGTGGCCGTCGAATCCCGTCCCCTGCCCGTGACGTTCCCGCGCGCGGACGGGCCCGAACGCTACTGGAACAAGCTCGGCGTCTTCGCCAGTCCCCTCGCCGATCTCCAGGGCCCCACGCTTTGCCTGGATCTCGATATCGTCATCGTCGACAGCATCGATCCCCTGTTCGATTTCGAGGGCCGCTTCTGCATCATTCGCGAGTTTTCCCGGCGGGCCACCCCCATCGACGGCAATTCCTCCGTCTTCCGCTTCGTCGCCGGGGCCCATCCCGAGGTCCTGCGCGATTACCTGGCCGATCCGGCCGCCATCCAGCGGAAACACTACTTCGACCAGCACTATATCAGCGACAAACTGCAACCGCCCGACTTCTGGCCCGACGCCTGGTGCCGCAGTTTCAAGAAGCACTGTCTCCCCGCCGTCCCGGCCTGCTATTTCCGCCCCGCCCGCATCCCTCCCGGCGCGCGGATCATCATCTTCCACGGCCATCCCAATCCGCCTGATGCCATGCGCGGCTGCTGGGTCCAGGGCGAAATCCGCTACTGCCACGCCGCACCCTGGATCGCGGAGCACTGGCAGTAGCCGGTGCCGGCCCGCCCCCCCGCCGGACCCTCCGACCCGGGCTCTACGCGGACGCCGGGTCCCGGACCAGCAGGGAGTTGTTGCGCGTGTTGCGGATCAGCCGGTAGCCCTTGCTCCGCAACAATTCCGTGATGTCGGCCTTGTCGCCCAGATGTTCCATGCAGATCCGGGCCGGCCAGCGACTCGCCGGAGCCGTCGCGAAAAAGGGCCCCAGCGCCGCCATCTCGAAGCCTTCCACGTCGATCTTGAGCGCCCCGATCCGCCCCACCCCGGCCCCGTCCAGCACCGACACCAGCGTGCGCACCTCGAAATCCCCGCTCGCGTCGTCGCGCACGGTCTGCGCGATGGCGAGGTCGTTGTGGTGGATCTTCAGTTTTCCGCGGCCCGAGAAATCGCCCACCGCCACGTCGCAGACCACGGCCCGATCCAGCCCGTTGAAGGCGAGGTTCAACCGCAGTCGCTCGCAGCAGACCGGATTGGGCTCGATGGCCACGACCCGTCCCCCGTCCGACAGGTGACGGCCCAGCGCCACCGAGTACAACCCGATGTTGGCGCCGATATCCACGAACGTGCCGTCCCGTCCGAGACCCTCCATCAGGAACTCGATCTCCTCCCGGTTGTAGTTCGGGTGGAGCAGGATCGCGCTCTCCACGAGGTTGGTGGTCGGGTGGACCCGGAACAAGCCGTACCGCGACCGGACATCCAGCGGACCGGACCGGATCGCATCCACGAGCCGGACCCAGGTCCACCGGAAGGCACCGCGATAGAGCGGCGGAATCCGGGACAGCCCGAGGATCAGCCGCTGCAGGAACGAGGCGCGGTAGGCGCCGAAAGGTTCGACCGGCAACGTCGTGGCATTCATACCGTCGGAATGGATCCTGCGGCCCGCGGTTCGGGCTTCCCCGGGGTTTTCCCGGTTCCGCGCCGCTGCGCGGCCGACCCGGTTCCGACGCGGTTCCCGGCGACCCGCGCGGCGATCCAAAGGGCGGCGACCCCCGCTCCGGACCCGATGTTCATGCTCGCTCCGTCATCGGCGCCTCAGGAAGGCACCGGGCCAATAGGTGACCCGCTCCCGGATGGAGCCCTCGTTGAAGGGAAACGCCGGCTCGACCCACTCGAACTCCGGGTGGGCCAGCGCGAACTCCCGCGCCGCCTCCTTCGGGTTGTTCCACGACCAGTCCGGTTGGGTTCTCGGCGCTCCTTCCAGTTCCCCCATGATGCCGTCCATCGCGACCACATAGGAGCCGCGACTCACGAGGGGCGAGTACGCCTCCAACTCCGCACGCACGTGATCCCGCGTGTGGCAGGAGTCGAGCATCACGATCACCCGTTCTCCGGGTCCGACCATCCCCCTCACCCGGGCCACCACGTCCGGGGCCACCGAACTCCCCTCCACGAGCTGGATCCGATCCGCGAGAAAGTGCTCCTCGATGGCGGCCCGGTTGTGCGGACGAATCTCGATGTCGATCCCGATCACGCGCCCCTGCCCCATGGCCTTGCACAGCCCGGCATAGAAGACCAGGGACCCCCCGTGGGCCACGCCGGTCTCGACGATGACGTCCGGGCGCACCGCGAAGAGGACCTCCTGGATGCGCACGAGATCCTCGGGCAACTGGATGATGGGCCTCCCCAACCAGCTGAACCCATAGACGTACTTGGCGTCCCAGCCGCTGCGCAGCCACAGCCGGGATAACAGCCGGAAACCCTCCGGCGTTCCCAGTCCGTACTCCTTCGGCCCACCCTCCTCGTGCACCCGGATGCGGCCCTCCCTCTCGTCGATCTCGATCATAGTCGTGTCGTCTCGGTTCCCGCGTCCCAATCCAGGTGGACCAGCGAAAGCTCGCCGGCTCCCCCCGGCTCCTCGGTCCACACCGTCATCCCCGACTCGTCCGCACGTCGCAACGGAACCCGCGTGCGCTCCCTGAACCCCATCTTCCGATAAAACTCCAAGGCCGGATTGTCCGAACGCACCCGCACCCCCAGTCGCGACAATCCCAGCCCGAATCGCGCCCAATCCAACAACGTCTCCAGCGCCTGTCGCATCGTCCCCCGCCCGGCCTCCCCCCCGCGCACGATCGCGTCCGCCTCCCCGCGTCCCTCGTTCCAGTCGATGAATGCCAACCCCAGGTAGCCGAAGGTCCGCCCGTCGGGCGCGTCCGCCATGAACAGGATCCGGGTCGGGTCCGGCCCCACCGCTTCCTCCAGCCACCGCCGCGTCCGCTCCTCGGTCGCGACGAATTCCGTGAGGAAGGAGCGCACGTACCGATTCCTCCATTCCGTCAGATTCCTGACGTCGCCCGCGTCGACCCACCCCGGATTCGTCGCCACCGGCCGCAGGATCGCCCGTGGCGGCTGCCCGACGAGGAGGCAGACGGGCGGCCCTGCATGGCCTGCACCGCGCTTGATCCGCGCCAGCAGTTCGCGACCCACCTCCGGCGTGTTTCGTCGCCCGTTCATGCAAAGAAGGAGCGGACGCCGTCGATCACCCTCTGCTGCGCTTCCTCCGACATCTTCGAGTGCAGGGGAAGCGAGAGCACCTCGCGCCCGACCTGCTCGGTCACCGCGAGGTCGCTGCGCCGGCAATCCCGGAACAGGGCAAACCAGTGTCCCGGCTGCCAGTGAATGCCCGTGTCCACCCCCCGCTTCGCGAGATGTTCCCGCAGTGCCTCCCGGCGTCCGCCCGGCACCCGGATGTAATAGAGGAACGGCGTGATCCCCTCGAAATCCGTCCTGGGAACGGTCACCTCCGGCAACCCGCCCAACTCGGCGTTGTACCGCCGGCAGGTCCGACGCCGCGTCTCGGCAATGACCGGGAGCTTCGCCAGCTGGGCCAGCCCGAGCGCGGCGTGGAGGTTCGCCATGTGATACCGAAAGCCCAGCTCCCGGACGTCATACGTCCACGCGCGCTGGTTCTGGTACATGACGGATGCCGGCTGCCCCATCCCGATCAGGCGCATCTCGTGCAACCGCCGAACCTCCTCCTCCGTCCGGACGATCAACATGCCCCCGTCGATGCTCGTGATCGTCTTGACCGGGTCAAAGCTGAACATCGTCACGTCCGAGAAACTGCCCACCATCCGACCCCGATGCCGCGAACCCAGCGCATGCGCGGCATCGTGCAACACCCGCAGACCGTGCCGCGCCGCCAGCGCCGCCACGCCGTCGTGATCGCAGAGCACGCAATCGTAATCCATCGCGATCAGGGCCTTGGTCCGGGGCCCGACCAGGCGCTCCGCATCCGCCAGATCGATGCACAGGGAGCCGGGATCGATGTCGCAGAACACCGGCCGCGCGCCGGTGGCGAGGATGGCCTGAAAATCGGCGATGTTGTTGAACGCGGGCGTGATCACCTCGTCCCCGGGCCCCACTCCCATGGTCAGCAAGGCCAGATGAATGGCGGCATGCCCCGTGCTAACCGCGACCGCCCGCCGATCGGGCGCCTCGAGCAGCGCCAGCATGGCCGCCTCGAAATCGCCCACGTACTTGCCCATCCCGAGCCACCCCAGGCGCAGCGCCTGCTCCGCCGCGGCCAGTTCCTCCGCCTCGAGCAGCGGCTTGAACACCGGTATCCGTTCTTCGTTGCTCATGCTCTTTCGGTCGTCCCGTCGTCATCCACCGCCCCCCGGCCCATCCGCCCTTCCACCCCCGGAGAACCGCACCTTCTCCCGCCCGAAACGCCCGCGGAAAGGGGTAATCGATGCCTCTCCCGCCTTCCAAGCTTTATCGCGTCGGGTCTCGCCTCGGGCTATCGCGCCCCCGCCGCGCCGCCGTCGTCCCGACACGCCGCCTCCAACCCCGGCAAACCGCGGTCCCGCTCGGAAACGAACGGGTCCCCGACCGGCCAGGCGATGCCGACCCGCGGATCGTCCCACCGGAATCCCCGGGCAAGCTCCGGGACATAGGCGTCGCCCATGAGATAGGCGACCTCGCTCCCGTCCACGAGACACTGGAATCCGTGCGCGAATCCCGCGGGGATGTAGAGCTGGCGTCCGTTCCCGGCGGTCAACTCGAAGGCTTCCCACCTCCCGAACGTCGGCGAGTGCCGCCGCACGTCCACCACCACGTCCCACACCGCCCCCGCCGCGCAACGCACCAGCTTCACCTCCGGTCGCGGCTCCGCCTGCCAGTGCAATCCGCGGAGCATTCCGCGCCGCAGCGTCCGCGTGAGATTTCCCTGCGGCCAGCGGGTGTGGAGGCCCCGCGCGCCGAACTCCTGCTCGCACCAGGTGCGCGCGAACCAGCCGCGCTCGTCCGAGCGCGGCTCGAGATCGATCCGCCAGACCCCCTCCAGCTGGCACGCCGTGAACACCATGGCCCGACCCTCAGACGACCCGCACCTCCGGCAGCGGAACGATGAACTTCCCGCCGGCCTCCCGGTAGGCCTGCTGCTGTCCCAGGATTTCCTCGGCGAAATTCCACGTCAGCAGCAGCGCGTAGTCCGGACGCCGCGCCAGCAACTGGCCGGGTTCCACGATCGGCAGATGCATCCCCGGCGTGAGCCGGCCCTGCTTCGCGGTGCTGCGGTCCGCCACGAAATCCAGGGTCTCCGTTCCCAGCCCGTAGTAGTTCAGCAGGGTGCTGCCTTTGGCCGAGGCCCCGTACGCCGCCACCGACCGTCCTTCCGCCTTCAAGCGTCGCAGCAGACCCAGCAGGTCGTCCCGGATGCGCCGGACCCGATCCGCGAAGTCCTCGTAATACCGGGCCGAAGCCACCCCCTTCCGAGCCTCCTCGGACAGGAGCGCCGCCACGGACGGCGCCGGCGCATGCCCGCCCGGCCACCCCGCGTAGAGGCGCAGCGACCCGCCGTGGATCCCCAGCCGGCGCACGTCGAAAATCTCCAGGCCGTGCCGGGCGAACAACGGCACCAGGGCCGTAAGCGTGAAGTAGAACACGTGCTCGTGGTAGATCGTGTCGAACTCGACGTGTTCGACGAGGTCGCAGGCGTACGGAAACTCGAGCACCACCCGGCCCCGCGGTTCGAGCAACGCCGCGAGCCCGGCCACGAAATCGTTCGTGTCCGGCGCGTGCGCGAAGACGTTGTTGCCGAGGATCAGGTCCGCGCGACGACGCTCCACGGCCAGCCGGCGGGCGGTGGCCGCGCCGAAGAACTCGCAGCGGGTTTCCACGCCCCGCTCGCGGGCCACCGCGGCGATGTTCGCCGCCGGCTCGACGCCGAGACAGGGCACGCCCGCCGCCACGAAGTTCTTCAGCAGATACCCGTCGTTGCTCGCCACCTCCACCACGAAGCTGCCCGATCCCAGCCCGAACTCCCGCCGGTGCCCGGCCACTGCCTCCGCGGCATGCCGCAGCATCGCGTCGCTGAACGACGAGAAATACAGGTACTCGGAGAACAGGGCCACCGGCGGCACGATGTCGGTGATCTGCAGCAGCCGGCACCGCTCGCACAACGCCAGCCGCAGCGGGAACCGCGGCTCAACCTTCCCCAGATCCGCGGGGGCCAGGAGGTTGTTCGCCAGCGGCTGGTTCCCGAGATCCAAGATCACCCGCCCCTGCGCCGAGTCGCACGAACGACAGAGAAACCCGCTCATGATCCGCCCTCCCCCGCCCAGGCCAACCCCTGACGGCGCGCCGCCGCGGTGTAGGCGGCCAGCTGCTCCCGCGTCGTCCGCGCCGCCGCCTCCGCGGCCCCCTCCGCCACCGCGCGATACCAACGCACGGTGGCCTCGACGGCCTCGCCGAACCGCCAGGCCGGAGCCCAGCCGAGCAGCGCGTCCGCCTTCTCGATGGCCAGTTGCAGCCGCCCCGCCTCGTGCGGCGCGTCCGCCCGGGTCCGATCCTCCCAGCGCCCCGGCCAATGCCGCAGCACCTCCTCCACCAATTCCTCGACCGTCCGGTTCGCGTCCCGCCCGGGGCCGAAATTCCACGCGCCCGCCAGGGACGGGTCGTTCCGCAGCCGTGCCGCCAGCCACAGATACCCGCCGAGCGGCTCCAGCACGTGCTGCCAGGGACGCGTCGCGCGACGGTTGCGCACCTCGATCGCCCGCCCCGCCGACAGCGCCCGCACGCAGTCCGGCACGATCCGGTCCGCCGCCCAATCCCCGCCCCCGATCACGTTTCCGGCCCGGACGCTCGCGACGTGCACCGGTCCCCCGGAAAAGTACGAGCGCCGGTAGGAGGCGATGGCGATTTCCGCGGCGGCCTTGCTGGCGCTGTAGGGATCGTGTCCCCCGAGCGGATCGTCCTCCCGGTAGCCGTAGTGCCACTCGCGATTCTCGTAGCACTTGTCCGTCGTCACGCACACCGCCGCGCACGGCTTCGCCAGGGATCGCAGGCCTTCGAGCACGTGAACCGTGCCCTGCACGTTGACCCGGAAGGTTTCCACCGCGTCGGTATACGCCGCCCGCACGAGGGCCTGCGCCGCGAGGTGAAACACGTGGTCCGGCTGCACCTCCTCCACCGTTCGCCGCCAGGCCGGCAGATCGCCGACGTCGCCGATCCGGTGGGTCATCCGGGACTCGAGCCCGAGCTGGGCGAACAGGGCCGGCGTCGTGGGGCTCGGCAACGAATAGCCCACCACCTCCGCCCCCAGCTGCAGCAGCCACTCGCACAGCCACGCCCCCTTGAAACCCGTGTGCCCGGTCACGAGCACGCGCCGCCCCGCGAAGGCGTCCTGGAAGATTCCACCCATCGAAGTCATCGCTTCCACGGCGCGCGCCCGGTCTGCCACAGCCCCTCCAGCATCTGCTGTTCGCGGTAGGTGTCCATGCACTGCCAGAACCCGTGATGGCAGAAGGCCTTCAGTTCCCCCGCCCGCGCCAACCGCTCCAGCGGCGCCCGCTCGAACACGCATCCCTCGTCCGCGTCGAGATACTCCGCCACCTTCCGCTGCAGGACCATGAACCCCCCGTTCACGTAGCCCCCGTCGTGCTCCGGCTTTTCCCGGAACGCCGTGATCGTCCGCCCGTCCATCGCGAGTTCCCCGAACCGCCCGCTCGGCTTGACCGCCGTCATCGTGGCCACCCGCCCGTGCGAACGGTGGAACTCGATGCTCGCGTTGATGTCGCTGTCCGTCAGCCCGTCGCCGTAGGTAAACAGAAAGGTCTCGTCCGGGACGTGCGCCAGCGCCCGGCGCAGCCGCCCGCCCGTCTGCGTTTCCAGCCCCGTCTCGAGCAGCGTCACCGTCCAGTCCTCCTCGTCGTGCGTGGAGTGGTACTGGATCTGCGGGTTGCGCCCCAGCTTCAGCGTCACGTCCGAGGTGTTCCAAAGGTAGTTCCGGAAATACTCCTTGATGACTTCGCCCTTGTACCCCAGGCACAACACGAAATCCCGGTGCCCCGCCGAGGCGTACAGCTTCATGATGTGCCAGAGGATCGGCCGCCCCCCCACCGGCACCATCGGCTTCGGACGGTACTCGGTCTCCTCCCGGAGCCGGGTGCCCAACCCACCGCATAGAATCACCACTTTCATCGGAACGTCGTCGGCACAGGCTATTCCCCGCCCGCGCCCGCCCTCAAAGACATTCTTCCCGCTCCCGCTCCGCCCTCACTCCACCCCGTGTTCCGCCAGGGTCCGCAGCACCACCTCCACCGTCCGATCCACCACCCCCCGGTTCGATTCCACCACGCCCCGGGCCTTCGCCCCCATCGCCTCCCGCCGCGCGGGGTCCCCCAGCAATTCGTCCAACGCCTGCTCCAATTCCGCCTCGTCCGCCACCTGCCGCGCGCCCCCGGCCCCGACCAACTGCGGCGCGATGTCCCGGAAGTTCTCCATGTGCGGTCCGAAGAGGACCGGACGCCCGGCATCCGCCGGTTCGACGGGATTCTGCCCGCCGCCCGGCACGAGGCTGCGTCCGACGAAGACGACCGCGGCATGCGCATAGAAGAACCGCAACTCGCCGGTCGTATCCACCACGAGGCATTCCGTGCTCCCCGGCACGGGGTCCAGCGCGAACCGGATTTCGCTGCGATGCACGTACTTCACCCGGCGCCGGCTCAACTGGCTGCCCACCGAACCCGCGCGCTCGTGGTGCCGCGGGACGATCACGAGATAGAGCCCGGGATGCTTCTTGCGCAGACGGCGGAACACCTCCCCCAGCATCGCCTCCTCGCCGTCGTGGGTGCTCGCCGCCAGCACCACCAGCGCGCCCTCCGGCATGCCCGCGTACTTCAGGATGCGGGGCACGTCGACCACCCGCGTCTCGACCGGCGCCGGGAGTCCGAACTTCAGGCTGCCCACCACCGAGATCCGGTCGCGCCGGCAACCCAGCGCCGTCAACCGCTCGATGTCCCGCTCCTCCCGCGCCGTGATCCCCGCCAGGTTCGCGAACAGATCCCGGAACAGGAACTTCGCCGCCCGGTACCGCGGAAAGGTGCGGTCCGAAATGCGCGCGTTCACCAGCATCACCGGGATGTGCCGCCGTCGCGCGTGCCAGAGGAAGTTCGGCCACAACTCCGCCTCCATCAGGATCACCGCCTCCGGATGCAGCACCCCCACCGACCGCCGCACCCACGGACGCCGGTCGATCGGGTAGTACACCTTCTCGATGGTGTGCGACAGCTTCCGCCGCAACTCCGCCATCCCCGTCGTCGTCGTCGTCGAAATCACGAACTTGATGGACGGCATCCGTTCCTCCAGGGCCCGCGCCAGGGTCATCGCCAGATTCACCTCGCCCACGCTCGCCCCGTGGATCCAGATCACCCGCCGGTTCGTGAGCGCCTGCTTCACCCGCGCCCCGAACCGTCCGAAACGCTCCCCGAAACCCTCGCGCCACTGGCCCCGCCGCCAGAGCCGGAAGAGAAGGAACGGGGCCGCTCCCAGGAACGCCAGATTGAACAGCAGGTTGTACAACGCACGCATGACCGGAACACCTCGAACGCCGGCAACTTGCGCGAGATCGGGATTTCCCGCCAGATCCTTTGATTACGAATGACATTCCTGTTGCCGTGCCGGCCCCGACCGAATTAAACCCGTCTTCGCGTCCGGTCCCCGACTCATGAACGATTGGAACATCCAGAGCCGAGCCCGCTCCTGCCAGGGCTGCGGTCGCGCCTTCGCGGATCGCGAGGCCTATCACACCCTTCTTTTCGAACAACGGTCCGGCTTCGAACGACAGGACGTCTGCTCCGTCTGCTGGGACGCCCAACACCGACACGGCGCCATGGATCGCAAGGGCTTCATCTCCCACTGGCAGGGACAGTTTCTCGTCGCTCCGCCCCCGCCCCCCGATCCGATCCAGAAGGACAACGCCGAATCCCTGCTGCGCCGCCTCCTCGAACGCAACGACCCCGCCTGGCAGCCCGCCGCCTATATCCTCGCCGTCATGCTCGAACGCAAACGGGTCCTCCGCGTCCGCCAGCAGTTCCGCTCCGGCGGTCGCCGCACCTTCGTCTACGAAATCCCCCGTTCCGGCGACCTCTTCACCATTCCCGATCCCGAACTCCAACTCGACCAACTCGAACGCGTCCAGCACGACGTCGCCCACCTCCTCGAACACGGCCTCCCCCCCGACTCGAGCCCCGTCGAGGAACCGTTCGTCCCCGATCATTCGAACCTGCCCTCCCTCGCCGGGCCCGACGCGTCCGCCGCGGCTCCCGAAGGCGAGACATCCGAATCCCCTTCCGCCTCCGCGTCTCCCTCCGACGCCGTCACCGTCACCGCCACCGCCACCGCGACCCCGCCGGCACCCGCATCGCCCATCCCCGCGGAGGCCCCCCTTCCCGCCTAGGTGCCGCGCACCGTCCCGCTCCCGCCATGGCCGCGCCCACCCCACCCCGGACCCAGCCTGCCGACCCGGCGGCGTCGGCTGTCCGTCCGCCCTCGGTGCCCGCGGCTCCCAACCCCACGGAACTCGAACGCCTGCTGGGCCATGCCTTCCGGGATCGCGCCCTGCTCGAACTGGCGCTCACCCATCCGTCCATCACGCATGATCTGGGTGCGGGCACCCCGCACAACCAGCGCCTCGAATTCCTCGGCGACGCCGTGCTCCAGGTCATCCTCACGACCGAACTCTTCGAGAAGTTCCCGGACCTTGGCGAAGGTCCCCTGACCCAGGCCCGGGCCGAGATGGTCAACCGCCGCACCCTCGCCACCCGGAGCCGCGCCCTTGGCCTCGGCGCCTTCCTCCGCATGAGCCGCTCCGAGGAGAGCACCGGCGGACGGGATCGCGCCTCCGCCCTCGCCGATGGCTTCGAGGCTCTCGTGGGGGCCATCTACCTCGACGCAGGCCTCGAGGCCGCCCGGGGGTTCGTGCTCCGCTGCTTCCACGAGGCCTTCGGGGAACTCGAGGCCCTCCCCAACCTCCACAACCCCAAGGGCGAACTCCAGGAACTGCTCCAGGCCGAGTCCGCCGAACCCCCCGACTACCAGATCCTCGCGGTCAGCGGCCCCGATCACGATCGCGTCTTCGAATGCGCCGTCCGTTACCGCGGCGAAGTCCTCGGACGCGGCGCGGGCAAGACCAAGAAAGCCGCCGAATCGGAGGCCGCCCGCGAGGCGCTTCTCGTTCTCCAGCGGCGCCCCTCCCCCCCGGCCGACGGCTGATTCCCCACCCCGATCCCTCCCCTTCCTCTCACTTCTCCACCGCGTGGCAGGCCGCCGCGCCCGCGCCGGTCGCCGGGCTCAGGTAGGGCACCCCCAGCGCCAGTCCGCGCAGGATCAGCAGACAGCCCATCAGCGCCACCCCCAGCGGCACCGCGTGCCGCAACCGCAGTCGCAGGCCCGCCGGCAGCATCCGGCCCGAAAGACTCATCCCGAGCGTCACCGGCAACGTGCCCGCGCCGAACGCCAGCATGAAGACCCCTCCGGCGACCCATCCCCCCGCCGCCGCCGCCCCGGCACACGCCGCGTACACCAATCCGCAGGGAAGAAGTCCGTTGAGTGCCCCCAGCGTTCCCAACGCGGACCAACTCCGGCGTCGCAGGAAGCCCGCCATCACCCCCCTCAAGCGCGTGACCCAACCCACGACCCACGGCAGCTCCAGAAACCGGGGCGAAATGAACAGCCCCGCCAGCAACGCGGCACCCAGGAGAATCGAGACCCACTCCTGAATCCCCGCCAGACGCAGCGTTCCGCCCGCCAGGCCAAACAACATGCCCAGCACCCCGTACGTCGCCACCCGCCCTGCCTGATAGATCATCCGCCCCGCCACGAACCGCGCGGGGCTGCCGCAGCCTCCCCCCGGCAGGGCCAGCAGCAAGGGCCCGCACATCCCCGCGCAATGCAGCCCTCCCAGCGTTCCCAGGACGAATCCGGACCAGGGTTCCATGAAGTCAGCCTCCCGAAGGGATGACGACCTTTCGCTCCGCGTAGAATTCCTCGCCGCCCACCTTCCACTGCAACCGCACCTTCCACAGCCCGGGCGTCCACTCCCGGGACGGCACCGCCTGCCGCCCGTTCCCGTCCAGCGCCAGCACGATCCGCCGGTCCGCCCCCGCCGCCGAGGGCCGATAGACGTCGATGAATCCCGTCGCCCCCGCCACGTGCTCGACCGGCAACCCGATCACCACCACCCCCGGCTCCGGCAGGTGCGTGGCCGAGATCTGCGACTCCCAAACCCGGGTGCGCGCCTCCTGGTCCACCCGCGTCTGATACCGGATTTCCTGGTCGTAGTAATCCGCCGCCACCAGCTGGTTCGGCTCCCGGCACGCCAGCACGATCAGCCAGACCGTCGCCGAGATCGCCACCGCGAAAAACGCCAGGATGCCGTACGGCCACGGATTGAATCGCGCACCGCCCGCCGATGCTCCTCCCGCCCCTTCGGAATTCATTTCGTGTCTCCCATGGTTCGAACTCCACCCGCCTCCACCGGCGCGGTACGCGGCCCGACGAACACCGTCTTCAGCAACTCGAGCCGCCGCTCGCCGGCATACACCCCGACCTGCACCGGCACGTTCCCGCCCTTCAGGACCTCCGGCGCGAGCTCGATCAGCACCGACGCCTGCACCAGCTTCTCCGGCGGAATCCTCAGCTCCTGGCCCAGGATCCGGATCTCCCCCGGCACGTTCTCGAGCTTCAGGGCCACCGAGATCTCCCCGTGGGTCTTGTTCACCGCCTTCACGACGTACAGGTTCGAAATCCGCCCGTTCGGCATCTGCTGGAACAACGCCCCCGGCGCCCGCAGCAGCGTCGTCTGCACGTCCGTCCGGGTGAACAGGAGATACAGGAACAGCCCGATCAGCGCACACAACACCACCCCGTACCCGATCAGCCGCGGGGTGGCCCGCAGGTGCTCGCCCCGTTCGATGCCGTTCAGCGAGGCGTACCGGATCAGTCCCCGCGGACGCTTGATCTTGTCCATCACCGTGTCGCACGCGTCGATGCACGCCGTGCAGTTCACGCACTCCATCTGCGTGCCGTCCCGGATGTCGATCCCCGTCGGGCACACCGCCACGCATTGCCGGCAATCGACGCAGTCGCCCCGGCCTTCCGCCCGCCGCGCTTCCGGCGATTGCGCCCGGTGCAGGATTCCGCGTCCCTCCCCCCGCTTGTAGTCGTACGCCACCACGATGCTGTTCTCGTCCAGCAGCGCCGACTGTAACCGGCCATAGGGACAGATGAAGGTGCACGCCTGCTCCCGGAACCGGGCAAAGATCCCGTAGAAGATCCCGGTGAACAGCATCATGAAGGCCAGCCCCTTCAGGTGATTCATCGGGTTGTCGGTGATGATCGCAAACAGCTTTTCCGTGCCGATGATGTAGGCCAGCAGCGTGTTTCCGACCACGAACGACAACCCCAGAAACACCGCCTGCTTCCCCAGCCGCTTCGCGATCTTGGCCCCCGTCCAGGGCGCCTTCGACAACGCCCGCTGCTCGTGCGCGTCCCCTTCGATCCAGTACTCGATCTTCCGGAACACCATCTCCATCAGCACCGTCTGCGGACAGGCCCATCCGCACCACAACCGCCCGAACGCGGCCGTGAAGATGATGATGCCCGTCAGGAAGATCAGCATCGCCACCGCGAAAATCGGCAGGTCCTGCGGCCAGAAAACCTGCCCCAGAATCACGAACTTCCGCTCCACGATGTTCATCATCAGGAGCGGGTCGCCGTCGATCCGCACGAACGGCCCCCCGAACATGATCGCCAGCAGCAGCCAACTGAACCAGGTCCGCGCGTTCGTGAACCAACCCTTGGGCTTTCGCGGGTAGATCCACATCCGCCGCCCGTCCTTGTCCGCGGTCGCCAGGTGCTCCCGGAAATCCGACCAATTCACCTTCTTCAGCACCGGCTGGGTGTCCCCGGCGCCGCCCGGGGCCTCCGACTTTTCCAACGACTCGGTCTTCACAACGTCTCCCAAAACATGCCACCGCCCCTCCGGGCCCTCAAGACTGCTCTCGGGACCCCATCCACGGGTCCACGGGTCCACGGGTCCACGGGTCCACGGGTCCACGGGTCCACGGAGCCATCGGCAACCTCCGGCGCCACCCGGCGAGGCGGGGTCGGCAACTGCCGAGTCGCCGGTTTCGGCGCGGGCGCGGCCCGGGCTGGACCGCACCGCACCGTGATCGCGCCCTCGCGCCCCGCGTCGCGCCCTATTCGAACTCGCTCGGCCCCGTCGGCGCCGGCGCCAGGTTTTCCGGCGGCTTCGGATTCGGCGGTTTCGTGCCGCGCAGGGTATGGATGTAGCTGGCCACGGCGTGGATGTCCTTCGGCTGGAGAATCGCCTTCCAGCTCACCATGCCCTTGTCCGGCACGCCGTTCCAGATGGTCTTCAGGTTGTCGGAGAACTTCGCCCCGTGGATCCAGTAGTCGTCGCACAGGTTCGGTCCGACCAGACCGCCGCCATCGTCCCGATGACACGGCGCGCAGAGGGTTTTGAAGGTTTGCAGGCCCTGGGCCAGGACGGCCTGGTCGTTCACCGGCTCGAGCTGCCCCAGGCCCTGTTCGAACCGGGCCAGGGCGGCGCTCTTCAGCTTCTCGCCCAGGTCGGCCTCCTTCTGGTATTCCGCGGCCTGAAGGTCGCCCTTCGCGAGCACGTGGTAGTAAACCAGGTAAACCGCCGAAAAGGCGATGCACAGGTTGAACAGCCACACCCACCAGCGCGGCAGGTTGTTGTCCAGTTCGCGAATGCCGTCGGCCTCGTGATCGAGCAGCAGGGGATCGTGCGAATCATTCATGGCTCTTCGGGGAAAGGGTTGCGGTCGGTTGCGTTGCGGTTTGGTCGTCGGTCGCGTCGTCGTTCGACAGCGGGATGCGTCCCATGGCCTCGAGGTCGCTGCGCTTCAGCCGGAACGCCCAGACGAGCGTCGCCGTGAAGACCGCGAAGAACAGGAGGATCGAGACGATCCCGTAGCCTTCGATGCCGCCGATGTGCGTGAGTACGTTGCGGATCATGAGGGTTCAGGGGTTGGTGGCCGGAGTCGCCGGGGCCAGGGGCTGGACCTTGATGTCCGTTCCCAGCCGTTGCAGGTACGCGATGATCGCGATGATCTCCCGGTCCGGTTCCGCGGTGATCATGCCCGTCTTCAGGCCGTCCACCACCTGCTTGGCCTGCGCCTTCGCCAGGTCCACGGCCTTCGCCTCGAACCCCGCCTCGTACGGCACTCCCACCGTCCGCATCGCCTTGATTCGCGACGGCAGCGAACTGAGGTCCAGTTTCTGCGTCAGCAGCCAGGAATACGGCGGCATGATCGAGCCGGGCGACGTCGAATTCGGGTTCTCCATGTGATTGTAATGCCATGCGTGCGGGTACTTGCCCCCCACCCGTGCCAGGTCCGGACCGGTCCGTTTCGATCCCCAGAGGAACGGATGTTCGTACACGGACTCGCCCGCCTTGGAATACTCGCCGTACCGCTCGGTCTCGGACCGGAACGGACGCACCATCTGCGAATGGCAGCCCACGCAGCCCTCGCGGATGTACAAATCGCGTCCGAGCAACTCCAGCGGCGTGTAGGGCTTGACGCTCGCGATGGTCGGGACGTTCTGCTTGATCAGGTACAGCGGGATGATCTCCACCAGACCGCCCACCAGGATCGCCAGCGTGGCGAGCACCGAGAAAAGAAGGGGCTTCGATTCGAGCCATCGATGCCCGGTTCCCGCGGCGTGCGCCGAGGGGGCCGGAGCCGGAGCCTGCACTTCCTCCTCCTCCTGGAACTGACCCGACTTCGCCGTCTTGTACAGGTTCCAGGCCATCAGCAGGACGCCCAGGATGAACATCGAGCCGCCGACCGCCCGCAACTGGTGCATCGGCAGCAGCCGGATGACGGTCTCCAGGAAGTGCGGGTACTGCAGGAATCCGTCCGCGGTGAATTGCTTCCACATCAATCCCTGCGTGACGCCGCTGAAGTACATCGGCACCACGTAGAACATCATGCCGAGCAGACCGATCCAGAAGTGGTAGTTCGCCAGCTTGATCGAGTAGAGCTTCGTCCGGTACATGCGCGGGAAGAGCCAGTACAGCAGCGAGAAGGTCAGGAACCCGTTCCAGCCCAGCGCCCCCGTGTGCACGTGCGCGATGGTCCAGTCCGTGAAATGGGAGAGCGCGTTGACGCTCTTGATCGACAGGACCGGCCCTTCGAGCGTGGCCATGCCGTAGGCCGTCACCGCCACCACCATGAACTTCAGCATCGGATCCTGGCGCACCTTGTCCCACGCGCCGCGCAGCGTCAGCAACCCGTTCAGCATGCCGCCCCACGAGGGCGCCACCAGCATGACCGAGAACACCATGCCCAACGACTGCGCCCAGTCGGGCAACGCCGTGTAGAGCAGGTGATGCGGCCCCGCCCAGATGTAGAGGAAGATCAGCGCCCAGAAGTGGATGATCGAGAGCCGGTACGAAAACACCGGTCGCCCCGACGCCTTGGGGAGGTAGTAGTACATCAGGCCCAGGTACGGCGTGGTGAGGAAGAAGGCCACCGCGTCGATGAAGACTTCCTGCGCGCCCTCGAATACGGCATGCCGCCTACT
>CAZSOV010000115.1:0-22000 GCA_964608505.1 uncultured Verrucomicrobiota bacterium | reverse complement strand
TCACCCAGATGGCGCGCGCGGCCGGCATTCATTGCATCGTCGCGACGCAGCGTCCATCGGTGGACGTCATCACGGGCGTGATCAAGGCGAACATCCCGGCGCGCATCGCCTTCCAGGTGGCGAGCAAGGTGGATTCGCGGACCATTCTGGACCAGATGGGAGCGGACAAGCTGCTGGGGAAGGGGGATATGCTGTACCTCCCGCCCGGATCCGCGAAGCCGGTGCGAGCCCAGGGCGCGTTGGTCACCGACCAGGAGATCCAGTCCATCGTGGATTTCATCGCGAAACAGGGCAAACCGAGCTACGAGATCGAGATCCACCAGCAATTGCAGAAGCCCGCCCGGGACGTGGACGAGGAGGACAGCGAGGAGGACGAGGAGTTGATCGAGGATTGCATCGAGATCATCCGGAGCGAGGGCAAGGCGAGCACCTCCCTGCTCCAACGGCGCCTCAAGATCGGCTACGGGCGGGCGGCGCGCATGATGGACGTCCTTGAGGAACGCGGGGTGGTCGGCCCGGCCCGGGGCGCCGAGCCGCGCGAGATCCTGATCGATCTGGACGGCCGCGGCCACGATGGCGGCAGGCAGCAGTTGGTCTAGTCGGGGGATTGATGAACCCCTCGCGACCTCCTCGCCCGACGAACCTGTCGTCGACATCGCGCGCTGGGAAAGGGCTCCCTCGGACAGCGCCGCGCCATGAGACGGGACTTGGGCCGGAATCGATCCACGAAGCTTGACGTAGTTTCGCGGGACAGATGCACCGGGGGCCGCTACGATCTCGCGCCGCCCAATTCAGGTCCGGTGGATTTGAATAAGGAGCGGCGATCGAAACGTCCCGCATTCACATTTCATGCGTCCCCACGGGATCATCGGCGCGCTGTGCGTCCTGGCAGGAGCCCTGCTGCTCGGGGTGGGGGGGCTCGTGCCCGCCCATTATCGCGCGTTGGATCGTGAATTGCTTGTGGCGGTGGGGCGAGGCACCCCGGGTTTGGCGGAGCTGGCGCTGAGGGCCTTGGAGCAGGGGCGCTACGGGACGGCCGGCCGGTTGGCCGAGGTCGGTTCAGGGGAGGGTGCCGCGGCGGGCGTCGCGGACGCGTGGGAGAAGGTGCGGCAGGGGCTGAGCGAACGCCCGGCGGCGGATCGCTGGGGCGCGGACGTCGAATGGCTGGACCGGCGGGTCGGGGGATTGGTCGGGGGTTACCGGGGCGGAGGGCGGGTGCCTGTCCTGGAGTGGGCCCTGCCGGAGGAGGTTCGGGCTGCGTTGGTTCGGGGTTTGACCGAGAGCAGCCAGCCGGGCGTCATGGCCCTGCTCGAATGCCGGAAGCTCCAAAAGACCGAGATTTTTCCCGCGGTGGGCACCGCCGCAGGACAACCGTTCGAGGCCGTCCTGCTGGTGGCCGCGGCGCTGATCGAGACGGGTCGGGCCAACTCCATGCTCGCGTTGGCCTGGGAGCGCGCGGCCAGCGCGGCGGTGCAGGGCGCGGGGTCGGCGGTCCTGGAAAAGGCGATGCTCGAACTGCTGTCGGTGGCGCGGCGATTGGAATGGGACTCCCTGGCCACCGTGGTGGAGCGCTGCGAGGATCCGGCGATTCTCGAGACGATCTCGGGCGCGGCGGGCTCCGAAGGGCAGGACTGGGGGGTGGTTCTGGGCTTGTTGCTGGCGAACGACGGCGGCCAGGCCATCGCGGCCCACGTGCGCAAGCATGGCAAGCCGGGTCTGGACGATCTCGCCGACGCGCTGCGGATGGGAACGGGCGCGCTGCGGGCGTTGGTGAAGGACGGAGTGCGGATTCACCACCCGCGCCTGAGGCGGGCGGTGGCGGAACGGTTGGGGTTGGGGAGCGTCGCGAACGGGCTCAACGGGGTGGCGGGCCGGGTTCCGGGATTCGCGCTGGCGCTGAAGTATCTCCTGTGGATCGACGGTCTCTTTCTGGTGTTTCTGGGATTGTGGCACGGGCGCCGCAGTTTCCTCGACGAGATGAATCGCCGGTGGGATCCGCATCCGGATTACCGCGTGTTGGTGGTGGCGGCGGTGACCAGTGGCGTGTTGCTTTTCCTGACGGCGGAGCGGTATCTGGTGCTCAACAAGCCGACCCCTGAGACTCAAAAGCAGGCATTGCGACCGATCCTGCGGGCCCGACTCCGCGCGGAGATTCCAAAAACAACGACCAAAGCCATGAACGAGAAGATGATAGCGATGCTGGTCGCGTTCTTCGTGATCCAAGTGTCGATCTACCTGATCGGCCTCGCCCGCCTCCGCCACCTGCGCGGACGACTGGTCGATGCCGGGGTGAAACTGCGATTGCTCGACAACGAGGAGACGTTGTTCGACGCGCCACTTTACATGGGGATCGCCGGGAGCGTGCTGGCGCTGGTGCTGCGCCTGACGGGCTACGAAGGGGTGAGCCTCATGGCGTCCTATTCGTCGACGCTGTTCGGAATCCTCTTCTGCTTCGTGCTGAAGGTGATGCACGTCCGCCCGTTCCGTCAGCGGTTGATTCTCGAATCCTCCGCCCACCCGACCGCATGAACCGTTCGATCCTGCTCGTCATCACCGATTTCCTGATCCTGACGTTGCTGTCCTTCGTGCAGTTCGATGGCGCGTCGACGGAACAGGCGTCGGCCACGGAGGGGCCGGCCCAGCTGTCCGCCCCGGCGATGACCAACATGTTGGCCACCCTGGAGTCCGCGCTCGAGCTCGAGCGGCGGCAACGGGAGGCCCTGACCAACGCGCTGGCGGCCTCGAACGCGGAGTTGCAGCGCCGGATGCAGTTGTTGGCCGAGCGGGAGCAGCGATTGACCAATACCCAGGAACGCCTCGATCAGGCCGAGTCGGAGGCGCGTCGTCTGGCGGAGGAACGGGCCCGGCTGGATCGGGTGAAGGGGGAAGCGATGGCGAGCGTGCAGGCTCTGCAACAAGCCTTCGAATCCACCCGGAAGGGAACCGAGTCCCTGCAGGATCGGTTGCAGACCTCCACCCGCGAGGCCGAGGCGGCGAAGGCACGGTTGCAGGCCATCGAGGAGGAACTGGCCCTCCGTCGTTCCGAGGCGCGGGACATGCAGCAGCGGATCGGGAAGCTGGATCAGGCGGCGGAGACGTTGCGGACCGACAAGGAACGGCTCCTGACGGATCTTCGGGAGACCGAGGCCCAGGCGCGCGTGGCGAAATTCGAGGTGACCAACCTGACCCAGCAACTGACGGTCGTCAGCCAGGAGAAGGCACAGATCGCGCAGACCGCGGCGCAGCTCGCCACCAACGTCGGGGAATTGTCCCTCAAGTCCGCGGCCATCCAGGAGCAATTGCAGACCCAGACCGTGCGGTCGGCGGCCATCCAGGAGCAGTTGCAGACGCAGTCCGTCCAGGCAGCCGCGATCAAGGAGCGGATCGACAGCCAGGTGCGCTGGTCGGCCAACGCCGTGTACGGCGATTTTCTCAGCAACCGCGTGAGCACGGTGATTTCCGCCTCGACCCGGGGCGGCTTCGGTCAGGATGTCCTGCGCGACAAGCAGGGCGTGACCGTCCTCGTGCGGCCCGCGGGCGGCAACGAGGTGTTTGCCGTGCTGCACGTGGACTCCACGCCCCTCCGGTTCTGGCCTCCGGACGCGCCGTGGTCCGGATTTGGCGTGCGCGTCTCCCACGGCACGGCCGGGGTCGAGTCCCGGCAGTTCGCGCTGGTCCGGCGCGAGCCCAGGATCGTCCTGATCCCGGTGACGGAAGCTCAGGCCTCGGCGCTGGGAGCACGGGTCTACGCGACCGCCGCCGACCCTGGCCAGTTCTCGGAGGCCGTGGTCGTGGGAGGCGAGGAGAAGTACTATGGCGAGGCCGCCTACCGGCTGAACGCGGACCGTCCGGGCTACGTGGAGATGGAACGTTCGACCTTCCGGCGGATGATGGGCGAATTCGCACCCCGAAAGGGGGATCTGGCCTTCACCAAGACCGGCCTTCTGCTCGGAGTCATGGTCAACGGTGACCACTGCCTGCTCCTGGAGCGGTTGGAGACCCTGCCCGCGTTCCGCTGCGGTTCGGACTCCAATCCGGCCCAGAATGGGCAGATCATCCGGACGGCGTTTGGAATACTCGAAAAACAGCCCGCCCCGCTACGGTGATCGGGCAACCCAGGAGCAAGGCGAAGCATGAGCGACGGTAAGGATGCGCGGACGGGTGCGCCGCGGGGAGGCGGGTGGAGTCTTTGGGGTCGAATCGGCCGGATCATCGGGACGGCGTGGCTTTTGGGAGTGGCCGGCCTCTCGGTGCGGGCCCAGGAGATGGTCGGTGGCGGCGTGGGATACAACGCCGTGGTCGCCAAGCTGCTCTCGGAGTTCCCGGCTTTCTCCGCCTCCGTGGAAACGCTGATGACCAACAAGGCGGATCGCTCGCGCTTGAGCGTCCCCATGGCGATGTCGAAGCGCGGCGATCTCCTGCGTATCGAGGTGGATCTCGGCAAAATGAAGGGAACGGGGGTTTCCCTGGACCAGATCACGGCGATGCAGAACATCGGCCTGGCCCGGATGGCGATGGTGGTTCATCCGGCGGAGCGGGTCATGTTCGTGGTCTTTCCCGAGGTCAAGTTCGCCACCCAGGTGGCGATGTCCCCCAGCGACGTGATGGACGCCGCGGTCAAGGTCACCAAGCGCCGTTCCGGCAAGGAAAAACTGGGAGGATTGGCGGTGGTTCGACAGCAGGTCACGATGACGGGCACGGATGGACGCCGCACGGAAGCGACGACGTGGGAGGACCCGTCGCTCAACAACTTCCCCGCGCGCATCGCGTTCAAGCAGCAGGAAACCTCGGTGGAGATGACGTTCGTGGGGGCAACTCTCACGTCGGCTCCCGAGGACCGGTACGGGGTGCCCGCCGACTATCGGAAGTTCGACAGCATGTCGACCTTGATGGAGGAAGCCCGCAAGAAGGTGCTGGACTCGCAGTGACGGGCACCGCCGCAGGGTGGCGGGTCGGGTTTACCGCGCCGCGTCGTCCAACGCGGCCAGGACGATGGAAGGGGTGAGTACTTCGGGGAGAACCGTGGGTTCCCGCGCGGGGTCCTTGGGGTACACCAGAACGAGGGGAACGCCGGCCCGCCGGAAGCGCTGCAACTCCGCCGTGATGGCCGGGGGCAGCAGGGTATGGTCGCCCTTGAGCGCGACCGCGTTGATGGAAACCAGCTTCGCCCGCACCTCGGCGATCTCGATCGAGGACCGCTCGTTGAGCTGGCAGGTCAGGCACCAGTCCGCGGTGAAATCGACGAACACGGGGCGTCCCTGACCCCGGGCTGCCGTCACGGCCTCCGTGGACCATACCCCCCAGTCGATTCCGTCCGGATGTTGGCGGCCCGGGGAGGCGGACGAGCCTTGGGGTGCGGGTGATCTCCACCGTAGTTCCTGCTCGAGCGCGAGGGCGTAGGAGGTGCCCGCGACCACCATCGCGACGACCATCGCCAGGCGTTGGTTGCGGCGTCCACGCTGGACGAACTCCCCCCAGACCCAGGCGGCCAGGGAGACGCCGACGAGGAACAGGCCCAGCCAGAGCGGACCGGCCTCCCCGAAGTGTCGCGCCGCCAGGGTGTAGAGCCAAAGGGCCGTGGCCAGCATGGGAAATCCCATGGCGATCTTGAAGCGCTCCATCCACGCCCCGGGTTTGGGCAGATAACGGAGCAGCGCGGGCTGGAAACTCAGGATCAGATACGGAAGGGCAAGCCCGAGGGCGACCGCCGAGAAGATCACGATGATCCGGATGGGCGGTGCGGCGAAGGCATAGCCCAACGCCGGGGCGAGAAAGGGGGCCGTACACGGGGTCGCCAGCGCCACCGCCAGCATGCCGTTGAAAAACGCGCCGGCGGAGCCCTCCTTCGTGGTCAGTTCCCCCGCCGCATCCAGCGCCCGTCCAGTGACGTTGATTTCGAAAATCCCGAACAAACTCAGGGCAACCAGGGTGACGAGGGTGGTCATCGCGACCAGAAAAACGGGGTTGCCGAATTGCATGCCCCAGCTGGCCGCCCCCGCCGCCCGCTTCACCAGGATGACCGCCCCCGCCAGCACCAGGAACGAAAACCAGACCCCGAGGCCGTAGACGACGCCGAGCTTCGCCACTTCCGCCGGACGACTTCCGCCCTGGCGCACGAAGCCGAGAATCTTCAGCGCGATCACGGGAAGCACGCAGGGCATGACGTTCAGCACCAGCCCGCCCAGCACGGCGAGGAGCAAGGCCCGCCCGAACGACAGGATCGGCACCCCCGTGACCTCCGTCGGGGAAGCGGAGGACGGCG
Organism: uncultured Verrucomicrobiota bacterium; assembly: GCA_964608505.1. Lineage (GTDB taxonomy): Bacteria > Verrucomicrobiota > Verrucomicrobiia > Limisphaerales > CAIMTB01 > CAIMTB01. Next base: position 15,738 of record CAZSOV010000115.1, on the reverse strand, counting down.
GTGCCGGGCCACCCGCGGAGCGATTGCCCGGGCTCGGCGGGACCGGGGCGCTGGATCCCCCGGCCTCCGGCTCGCCAATGGGCACATCCACTTCCCATCCCCGGGTTGGCCGCTGGCCCTCGACCCCTTCCACCCAGAGCCCGGTCAGTCGAGTGGGCCATTCGCCCTCGAGCTTCCTGACTTTCTTGCGCAGTCCCAACCGCCCGCTCGAGGTCGGCAGCGGTTCGGTTGCGGTTCCGACCTCCCAACGGTCCGAACCGTCAGGGAAGAAATCCTGCGTCGAACCGGGGGTAGCGGCGTTTCGGAAGCGGATGACAAGCGTCCGTTCCTCGGCCTTGGGAGCGCCCTCCCAGGAGGCGGACACGTCGCCCGCGGGCGCCTTTTCCGGCAGTCGGGCGGCGGACGAGGCGATGAGGGTCGCCTCGGGCGAGGGTCCGGGGAGAGTTCCGACGGTGAAACCGGCGCGCACGGTGGCTCGCCCGGGAATACACTGGCTTTGGCATTCGAGCCATTTGACGTCGGCGGAAACCTCCCTGGGCCCGGCAGTGGCCGACGCCTCGATCGTTAAAGGCACCAGCAACACGGTGGTGCCTTGGTACACGTAGGTGACGAAATCGTCGTCGAGATGACGCTCGGGCAGGGGCCAGCGGATGGCGCCGGAGGTGACGCCGTCGGGCAACTTCCACTCGATGGAGGTGGGTTTTCCCGAGTCGCCGCCGTGTCGCCAATAGGTGTGCCAACCTCCGGCATGGGTGAGTTCGATTCCCGCGAGGAATGTCTCGCCGGGCCGAACGGTTTCCACCGGCAGCAGAAGGCGGGCACGGGTCCCTCCGGCGGCGCCGGCGGCGCCCGCAGGGAACGCGACCGCGGCGAACCCGGCGAGAAGCAATCCGAAGCTCAGAACTCGAAATTGGCGGAACCAGCACATGTCCCATGCAGAATGCACCCGAGGTTTGCGTTTGCCAAACCCGGCCTGCTGGCAAGCATGCGTCCCATGTTCGAAGGCGACCGGCGGGTAGCTTGGCTCCGCACCGGCCAGGACGGGCTGGCCGCGATGTTGGCCGCGATTGTCGCCGCCCGGCGCTCCGTGGGGCTCGAGATCTACGTCTTCGAGGACGGGGCCATCGGCCGGCGGTTTCGCGAGGCCCTCACGGATGCGGCCGCGCGCGGCGTTCGCGTCCGGGTTCTCGTGGATACCTTTGGGTCCATTGAATTGCCCGCGGACTATTTTCGGTCGGTCACGGAGGCCGGCGGCGATTGTCGATGGTTCAATCCACTCGAGTTGGGTCGATTCACGTATCGCGATCATCGTAAACTATTGGTGGTGGACGAGGAGGTGGCCTTCGTGGCCGGGTTCAACATCGGCGATCATTACGACGGAGACGGCATCCAACGCGGCTGGCGGGACGTGGGCGTCGTCCTGCGCGGTCCGCCCGTTCCTGCCCTGTCCAAAATGTTCCACGCCATGTTCGGGGCCGCCGGGTTCCGGCACCGCCTCCTTTCCCGCTTCCGCCGGCAGCTCGTGCCCCAACGGTTGGAGGCGGGAGACGCCGACCTATTCCTGCTCTCCCCGGGGCGGGAGCGAAATCCCGCGCGGGAAACCCTGGTCGACGACGTGCTGAAGGCGCAGCGGATCCGCCTGACGACCGCTTACTTCCTGCCACCGCGCCGCTTGCGGCAGGCGCTGTGTCGCGCCGCGCGGTCCGGAACCCAGGTTCAGTTGATCCTCCCCGGTCGCAGCGATGTCGCGATCTCCCAGTGGGCGGCGCGGGGTCTTTATTCCGGCCTCCTCCGCGCGGGTGTCGAGATTTACGAATACCAGCCCACGGTGCTCCACGCGAAGAGGTATCTGATCGATGACCGCGTCTACGTCGGTTCCGCCAACCTCGATCTCCGCAGTCTCAACATCAACTATGAGCTGTTGATCCGGTTTTCCGATCCCACCCTGGCCCGCGAGGGCCATCGGCAGTTCGACGAGGACCTGGCTCTCTGCCGGCGTATCCAGCCCCGCGAATGGCGGAGTCGAGGCCTCTGGCAGAAGATCCGGGAGCGGTTGGCCAGCTTCTTCCTGGTCCGACTCGATGCTCGCTTCGCGGTGCGGCATCTGCATCGGCTCCGCGAAGGCAGGGTCGGGCTGAAATCGGGGCGCCGCAAGGCGCTCTAGCCGTGCTTGCCCGTCCGATCTGGCTGGATCGGGAAAGGGGGGTTCCGGACCGGGCTACGTGGCCGTCCCGGGACGCGAGCCAGCCGCGATCGCATTTGGGACGACCGTGGAGCCCTCCACCTGAAACGAAATCGGTGTCGTCGAGGAGAATCGCGGCGCCGACCATCAACGGACTTCACAAGGGCCGGTGGAATGAGGCAGTCTCGCCGACCTTTTGGCACGAATCCGGCGGCGGGTTCCTGGCCGGGGCTGACTCGAGCGAACCGGACGGCACGGAGTCGAGCGAGGATTGGCGTATGACTTTTGATCATAACTTGTTGATCTTCAGTTGGAAGAGATGGTTTTAGATTATTTTTGTGGTCAAAGAATCGACAAGCACGTATGACACTGGCGTACCCCGTGCGGGATTTTGAGTTTGCCCTGTGAAGCGCTTTCCTTTAACCAGCCGTCGCCCGTTCCCACTTGCTCGAAGCGTCTTGGCTGTTCAGGTCGTACGCTTTGCTCCTGCGGGGCGCCCAAGCCAAAATGCTTAAGGCCAAACCATTCCTCGCGATCGATTTCGGCGCCGGAACCCTCAAGGTGGCCGAATTTGAAATTACCGTCGCCGGCAACCTTGTCCTGCGGCAGTTCGGTTTCAAGCCCCTCGGCTTGGAGGGGGCTCAGGAGTCCGCTCGGGAGCGGGTGGTCACCAAGGCGTTGCAGGAGCTCTTCAGCGAGCGGGGCTTTTCCGCCCGAAATGCCAACGTCTGCGCCCCCGGATTCCACGTCTTCTCCAAGTTTGTCAAGCTGCCCCCCGTCGACGCGGCCAAGGTCAGTCAAATCGTTCAGTACGAAGCTCAACAGAACGTTCCGTTCCCCCTCGCGGAGGTGGTCTGGGATTATCAGATCCTGGGCAATGCTCCCGGGGGAGAAATGGAAGTTCTGCTGGTCGCCATCAAGACCGACATCGTGGAAGGCCTGTTTCGCGTCGCCGAATCCAAGGGCGTTCGCCTGCAGGCGGTTGATGTCTCCCCCGCGGCGCTGGCCAACGCCTTCCGATTCAACTACAGCGATCAGGAAGGCTGCGTGATGCTGCTGGATATCGGGGCGAAGACCAGCACGGTTCTCTTCTTCGAAAAAGGCAAGATCTACGCCCGAAGCATCAGTATCGGCGCCAATTCGATTACCCAGGACTTCGCGACCGAAACCAAAGTGCGTTTCAACGAGGCCGAGCAGTTCAAGCTCCAGCATGGCCTTGTGAGTCTGGGCGGTGCGTACGAGGAACCGGAGGATCCGAAGCAGGCCGCGGTCGCCAAGGTGGCCCGGCAGGTCATGACGCGCCTTCACATCCAGGTCAATCAGACGATCCAGTTCTACCGCGGGCAGCAGGGGGGCGGCGCTCCGGTGCGGTTGGTCCTCTCGGGCGGCGCCTCGATCATGCCCTATACCGCCCAGTTCTTTAACGAGAAGCTGAGCATCCCCGTCGAGTACTTCAACCCCTTGCGCAACGTCCAGCTGGGCCAGGGCGTCAATGTCGACGAATTGTCCGCCGTCGCGCATTCCATGGGTGAAGTGGTGGGAATGGCGCTGCGCAATCTCGCCTCCTGTCCCATCGAACTCAACCTGCTGCCCAAGAGCTCCATCAAACGGCAGCAGTTCGAGCAGAAAAAGCCCTACTTCCTGGCTTCGCTCTTCAGTCTGGTCGTCGTCGTGGCCGGTCTGGGCTTCTTCTCCCGGCAGGTGGCGGACGACAAGGAGTCGGCGCTGGCCCAGATCGTGTCCAAAGTGGAACCGCTCGGTGCCAAGGAAGGTCAGCTCAATGGCGCCATCGCGAGCCTCAAGAAATCGGAGGCGGACGCGGCCCAGTTGCGTGACTGGCTCATCGCCAAGCACCGCTGGGTCGAGCTCTTCGGGGAACTGCGACGTGCCCTGCTGGCCGCCGAGGAACGTTCCAAGCCGCCGGGCGCCGACGTGGGGATCTGGATTGAGTCGTTCAAAATGGGAGCCATCGCCAAGGAGATCGGCGATGCGGCCCAGGAAGAGACTCCCGAGGAAGAAGCCAAACCGCAGGGCTTTACGATGTCGCTCGAGCTGATGAAGCGGTATGGGCTGATTCCGAAGGGGGTGGTCGAGGCGCCCGAAGGCGGGGACGCCGCCGCGGCCGGAGGCGATGCCAGTGCAGGCGGCGACTCGGACGGCTCCGGGACGGCCACCACGGCCAAGAAGAAGAAGTCGGGCAATACCAACGAGCTGTCCGAAATCAGCGTCACCTTCCGCGCCGTCAACCTCGCCGGACTTTCCCCCACGAACAACCTCTTCGTCACCGCTTCGGTCGAACAGGAACTCAAGAGCAGTCCCCTGTTCGATCCGGAAACCACCAAACTTGGGCGGCAACCCACCCCGGAGGACGGAGCCTCGACGTTCACCTTCGAGCTGACCCTGGGACTGAAGAAACCGATCAATCTCTGATATGCCGTGGATCAAGAAAAACCTGATGCTCGTCCTCGGCGGACTGGTTGGACTGGTCCTTCTCGGGGGGAGCGGATTCTTCCTCTACACTCAGTATTCCCGGGAGGCCGTGGTCAACGGCGAACTCGAGACCAAGCGAGCCGAGTGGGAGCGCCTCAATAATCTGGCCCCGTTTCCCGACGAGAAAAACATTGCGGGCGCCAAGGAGGAGGCCGGACGCCTGGAAAAGCTCGCCGCCTCGCTCAAGGAACACATCCAGTCGGTCGAGATCCCCGCGGTCACGGACACCCTTTCGCTCCGGGTGCTGGTGGAAACCACGATCTCCGATCTGAAGAAAGAAGCCGAAGCCTCGGGAGTCATGCTGCCGGAGAAGTTCGCGTTCACGCTGCAGAAGCTCCGCGAGATGCCGCAGATCGATTCCAACAGCATTCCCCGTCTGGCCGAGCAGATCGGTCACATCTCCACGATTTGCCGGGTGCTCTACAAGGCCAAGGTCCACTCGTTGGACACTCTTCGGCGTCCCGCCATTCTCAAGGACGAGGGCGGAAGTGATTTTCTGACCAAAAAGGGCGCCACCAACAATCTGGTCATTCGACTTCCCTACGACTTCAGCTTTCGGTGCTTTTCGAGTGAGATGGCCGATGTCATTCGGTCGTTCGCCTCCCTCGAGCAATGCGTCGTCATCAAGACCATCAACGTCGATCCCACCTCCCTTCCGAGCCGGGCTTCGCCGGTCTTCACTCCCTTCGCCGGCGCCGCTCCCGCCCAGCAGGTTCCCGGTACCGGCATGGGGCCTGGGGGTGGCATGGACGCGGCGATGCGCGCCCGGTACGGACTGATGGGGCCCGGTGCGGGCGGAGGCATGCGCAGCGACGAGGGCGGCGGTTCCTCGGGAGGAATGGACGCGGCACTTCGCGCCCGATACGGGCTCGGGCCGGGTGGAGGCGGTGGAGGCGGCGATGCCATGCGAGCCCGTTATGGAATGGGCGGAGCCTCCGCGATGGGGCCGACGCCCCCCGCACTCTCCCAGCCGTCGGGGGCCCCCGGCGCGGGCGCGGCTCCGGCGGTCTCGTCCGCTCCGTCGATGGTTCTCGATGAACGACCGCTGAGGGTGATTTTCCAGGTCGACTTCGTGAAGCCTCGGCCCGCCGATGCCGGTCGGAAAAGCGCCGCACCGACCCGGGCCGCCGCGCCCGCCGCCGATGGTTCCAGCCCGGATTCGTCGGCTGCGCCGGCGGACGCATCCGAAGCCACCCCCCAATAGAGACATCCATGGACTCGCTTAAGAACATCGGGGTCGTCCTCGGAAAACACTACGAGAAGATCATCCTGAGCGTGATCCTTCTCGCCCTCTTGGGCGCCGCGGGCTTCCTGCCGTTCCGAGTGGCTCAGAATCGCCAGACGATCGAGGATGCCATTGCTCTTCCCGGGAAAAAGGCAAAGAAGGGGTTGGATCCGGTCAATACCGAGGACATCGACGAAATCCTCAAACGTGAGAAGGCCGAACCCAAACTGACTTTGTCCGGGGAGCACAACCTGTTCAATCCGCTGGCTTGGAAGAAGGGAAAGGACGGCTCTCTCTTCAAGGCGGGCGGGGACGAGGGTGGACCCGCCGGGCTCGTGGTGACTGCCATCCGGCCGCTCTACCTCAACATCGAGTTCGAAGGTGTCATGACCAGCGGTGACAACATCCGCTACCGATTCGCCGTGCTGGATGAATCCAAGGGCGGTCGGGGAACCAGGGCAAGGCAACTGAGTGCCGCCCTGAACCAGGCCAAGAAGGACGATCCCTTCGTTGTTACCCGCGTTGTCGAGGGACCTCCCGAGGATCCCACGTCCGTGGAGTTCAGATTCTCCGACTCGACGGAAACGGTCGTGCTGGGCAAGGGAGCTCCCTTCCGACGCCTGGCCGGCTACGAGGCGGACCTGAATCACGGTAAGCTCGGCGCCAAGTTTTCGAGTATCCGACCCAAGCAACAGAACCAGCAGCCTCAAGTCATTCGCCTCGGTTCCCAAGCCTACAATATCGTTGCCATCACCAAGGACGCCGTTACTGTCGAGTCCAGCACCTCCAAAAAACGCTGGACCGTTCGTCTTAAGGGCGCCTCCTGAGCCGTTTTTTTCTTTATGTTCTTGTCGCGTAACGAACCCCGCTCCATGACCCGTCAAGCCGTAGTCACCGTTGTGGCCGTTCTTCTAGCCCTCACGGCCCCCCTTCCTCTCCCCGCCCAGACGGCCGGTGCTCCGCCCGTCGAAGTGGAGAAGGAGGCTTCCCGCCGGGAGGAGACCTTTCGGCTGTTGGAGAGCAAACTCCAGCAGGCCGACCGGGATGTGGCCGACGGCAAGCTCGCCGACGCCACGAAGCGCTACGAGGACGCCTTAAGTTACGCGAATCGTGTGGGGCCGAAGGCCGATCCACAGAAGGCCAGGGCCATCGCGGGCATCTCGAGCACGCGTTTGAGTCTCGCCCGCACCGCGCATCGCTCTGGGCACCTGCCCGAGGCTGTCGCCCACGTGGACCGCATTCTCAGGGTGGATCCGTTGCATGCCGAGGCCGCGCGTCTGAAGCAGGACTTGGATCAGGCCATCGCCAAAACGCGAGGACTCACTCCGAGCGCCGATTCGCTCGGGCAGTTGCCTGAGATCAAGGAGAAGAAAACGAAGGTCAGCACCTTGGTACAGGATGCTCGCGTGTTCCTTCAAGCCGGCGAGCCCGACAAGGCCGAGGTCAAGCTGCGCGAGGCACTCGAACTCGATGCCTCGAGCGAGCCGGCGAACTACTACATGAAGCTCATCCTCGACGAGAAGGGCCGGATCGAGGCGAAGCGTCGCGGCATTCTCAGCAAGGAGGCTCTGCTCCATATCGACGAGGTCTGGAACAAGCCGTTGACGAAGAACAACCTGCCCATCGCCAATCCCTTCGCGACGACCAATTTGGTCCACACCAGCAAGGGGCGGCAAGGCATCAAGTCCAAGCTCGAACGCATCCGCCTCGACGAGGTAAACGTTCCGAACCTGCCTCTGCGGGATGCGGTCACCTATCTCCGCGACGAGGCCAAGAAGCGCGACCCGGACGGCGTTGGCATCAACTTCTACATCAACCAGAACCTGGACAACGCGGCCACCGGGGGTGGCTTCCAGGTCGATCCGAATACCGGACAGCAGATCCCCGTGGCGCCCGCCGAGCAGAAGAACCTGCGCGACGAGGTGTACGTCAACATCGACCCTCCGCTGAACGGGGTTCGTTTGCTGGATGCCTTGGATGCAATCACCAAATCAGCGGATTTCCCCATCAAATATACCATCGAGGACTACGCGGTGGTGTTCCAGGCTAAGGCTCCGGAGCGGGCCCAGTTGGTGACTCGATTCTTCCGCGTCAATCCCAACACGTTTCAGTCGGGGTTGGAAAGTGTTGCCGGGATTAGCTTCGGTGATTTTCAGACGGGCTCGGCCGGTGGCGCCGGTGGCGGCGGTGGCGGCGGTGGCGGGCAGGGTGGGCAGGGTGGTACCTTGGGCACCGTGATACCGCGGGTTTTCGTCTCCCAAGCCATTCAAGGCGGCCAGGGTGGCGGCGGCGGCGGCGGCGGCGGATTTGGCGGTGGCGGCGGCGGAACCGGTAGCAACGGTCTTCGCGGTGTCACCATTCCGACCCCCACCGCGGATTCGCAGCAACTGGTTCGTGACTTTTTCCTGGCGGCGGGCGTGAACCTCACTTTCCCCAACGTCGTATTCTTCAACGATCGCCTCGGACTCCTGATGGTTCGGGCGACCACCGAGGAGATTGAAATCGTCGAGCAGGCTGTCGAGGTGCTCAACGCGGCGCCTCCGATGGTCGAAATCGAGGCCAAGTTTGCCGAAGTCGGTCAGGATGATCTCAAGGGTTTGGGCTTTGATTGGACCGTCGGAAACTTCAGCGCCGGGGATTTCCGAATGAATCCCGGCACGGCTCCCTCCTTCGGGGATAATCCCTTCGCTCCTACCACGGTGTTTCCGGGTTCGTTGGACACCAGCGGTCTTCCGACCGGGCCCGGAGTTGTCAGTCCCTCCTCAACCGACGGGGTGTTGACCGGCGGTGTGCGCAATCGTGTTTCTGCCACGGCTGGTACCGCCGAGACGTCGCTCCCGACTTTGGGAACGATCACGGGGGTACTGACGGATCCGCAATTCCGGGTCGCGATCCGGGCCTTGGAACAGCGCGGGGGCATCGAACTTATGGCAGCCCCGCGCGTGACGACTCTGAGTGGGCGTCAGGCGCAGGTGCAGATCAACGATCTGCGGACCATCGTCACCGGAGTCAACCTTGGCCAAACGGCCGGCGGTGGTGGGCAAAATGCAGGTTTGGGCGCCGGCGCCAACAACGCCGCCGGAGCCATCGGCAGCCAATTGAACTACATTACGCAGATCACCCCCTTCGGCCCCGTGCTCGACGTCGTCCCCTACGTTGCCGCCGACGGGTACACCATCGAGATGTCGTTGATCCCGACGTTCAGCGAATTTCTCGGCTATGATGACCCGGGTGCCTTCGTTCCGCAGATTCAGGGAGCCGCCGGCAATTCCATCGGGCTGCCCCTCACCGCGCAGCTTCCTCTGCCGCGCCTCCGGGTTCGTCAGGTCGTAACGTCCGCCGTGGTGTGGGATGGCCAGACCGTGGTTCTGGGTGGGCTGATCAGCGAGGACATCCGCAAGCATCGCGACAAGGTTCCGTTCTTCGGAGACATCCCGTGGCTCGGACGTCTCTTCCGTTCCGAGTCCACGGCCGCTACGAAACGCAACCTGGTCATCTTCATCACCCCCAAGATCATCGATCCCGCGGGGAATCGGGTACATTCGCCGGATAACCTGCCCTACGACCCGCGGGAGACCCCGACGCAGGCCAAGGCTGCCCAATAATCTGGAGTCGCTATTGCTGGATTCGCCAATGCGTGGAAGCAGTGCGATGAGCGGTTACCGGATGCAATGACATGAAGATCCCATTTCTTCTTTCCGCCGCGATCTCTTACGGGGCCGCGTGTGATGGAATTGCCGCAGGGGCGGCGAGTTTCGAAACCCAGGGTGGCGAGTACGCGCTGACCGCCTCGCTGCGTGGCGATCAGGTTCATCCCAAAGCCGACATTTCGTCCGGTCGCGGTTTCCTCGTGTGGGAGGACAACGTTTCCGACGAGGACGGCACGGGGATTGGTGCCATGCGACTCGACGGGGGGTTATCCGGTGGCGGCGAACGATTTACCGTAAATGCCGACGGGGCAGGAGATCAGGGGAAACCCGCGGTTGCGCTGCTCGAGGGTGGCGGTGCCGTGTTCGTCTGGGAAAGCGGCAACCGCATTCGGGCTCGGGTTCTCGCCGCGAACGGGGTGTTTACGACCCCGGATGATCTGGACGTGAGCACGCATCAGGGAAGCCCCAAGGTGAATCCTGTCGTCGCAGGCCTGGTGAGCGGCGGTTCCGTTGTGCTCTGGGCCAGCTACGGCCAGGACGACGCCACGGGTCAGGAAGCCAACGGAGGCTACCGGCACCTTCAGGGCGTCTACGGCCAAAGGTTGGACTCGACCGGGCGCAAGGTCGGGGGGGAGTTTCTGGTCAATCAACAGGTACAATTCAACCAGCGCAATCCCGCCATTGCACGTTTGGGCAATGGTCAGTTGATCGCGGTCTGGGTCTCGGAACGGGGTTCGATTTCGGTTTCCGACGGCCAATTGTCCGACCAGATCGAGGGTGTGGAGGTCATGGGACGCCTGCTTTCCGAGTCGGGCGAATGCGTTGGAAACGAGTTCCCCATCTCGGCACGCAACGAGTTGGCGGCTACCCCCTCGGTGGCCGGGACGGATGACGGATTCGTGGTCGCCTGGTCCCAGGCGGACCGCGGCTCGCGCATGATTGGGTTCGAGATTCTGCACCGTGCCTACGACCTGCAAGGTCTTGCCAGGGGTGCGGCGGTACGGTTGAACGAATATCAGACCGGCGATCAGTACTCGCCGAGCGTTGCAGCCGCCGGAGGTTCCGCGCTCGTGGTGTGGACCAGCTTGGGACAAGATGGATCCCGCGAGGGGGTCTACGGTCGGTTCACGAAAGCTGGCGGACCCCTGGGTGAGGAGTTCCGGGTGAACTCGACGGCTGCCAGCCAGCAGTTGCATCCCCAGGCAGTCTCCTCCGGAAGGGAGGGGTTCCTCGCGATTTGGACTTCCTTCCTTGGCAGCCCCAGAGACTTCGAGGTCCTCGGGCAACGTTATTCGACCACGCTTCCCAGTGCTCCCGTACCCTCGGTGGCGGCCCTCAGCTCCAGCCGTCTCATGGTCGCCTGGCCCCCGGCCGGTGGTTATGACGGTCTGGAGTATCTGGTTTACATGGATGGCGGATCCGAGCCGGCCGTTACCAAGGACATTCGTTGGACCACCCCGGGAACCCTGCTTCCCGGAAGCGTGCACCGGTTCCAACTGGCATTCCGCCTCCCGAACGGTGCCGTTTCCCCGCTGTCGGACGTGGGGCAAGGCCAGACGTGGGGATCCGACGAGAACTTTGACGGTTTGCCCGACGACTGGCAGTCGCAGTTCTGGGGAAGTGCGGTGTCCGAGTGGCCGGCACCAGGGATCGATTCCGACAAGGACGGAATGTCGAATCGGGACGAGTTCCTCGCGGATACGAATCCCAGGGATGCCAAGGATGTTCTGAGGGTGAGCGTGACGCCCACCCCTTCGGGCGTGTTCGTCTCTTGGAATACGAAAGCCGGGAACGTGTATCAGCTGCAGGAGAGCAGCGTGCTCGGCGCATGGCAGAATCTGGGGTTAGGTCGTTTCGCGAGGTCCACTTCGGACAAGTTGTCCATCGAGGTGCCGACGGGTGCCCGGTATTATCGAGTCATTCGGCTCCGCTAACACGGTTATGATTCAACGATTCCTTTCAGTCGCGGTGTTGGGTGCGCTCGCGCTTGCGGCGGGGCTGTCGGCGCGGGGATTCAGCCTGCTCGGACCCTTCGACGGCTACCAAACCACCGAGCTGTACTACGATCCGAACCCGACCATCTACGGGGACGACATCGGGGGGCCTCAGAATTTGGGCGAGGAATATCGCTGGAACGTTCCGAACATCGTCTACGCCTACGACTCTGCGTTTCTCGATTATTTCGGTCAGCGTGGCGTCGAGGAGATCGAGAAGGCCGTGGCGATCTTCAACGCCCTGCCGGACGTGGACACCCTAAGCGAGGACCTGACCGAGTTTCCTCTGAACACGCAGCGCATCAATCACCGTGCGGCGGCGTTGGGCATGCTGGATCTGAAGTCCTCGATGATGGTGGCCTTGATTGAACTGCTTGGTCTGGCCCACCCCGAGAGATACGTGTGGACCCTGCGCAACCGGGCGGAACTACCCGGAGGCTGCCCTCTGTACGAATACCGCGTCATCAAGCGCAGCTTCGATCCGGTGACTTGGCTGCCCAGCAGTTACGTCAACGGGGTTCTGTATACCTACCTCATCCAGGTGAGCTGCAATCCGACCTGGTCCGATTCTCGGGAATTTCCGGTGGATCCTACCGCCGTCACGCACACCAGCTTGGCGAACGGTTACTATGGAATGAAGATCGGAGGGTACTACAGCGGGTTGACCCGAGATGACGTGGGTGGACTGCGCTACCTGTACCGGGCGAACAATTACAACGTGGAGGACATTCCCGTCGGTGCGACCGTTGGGTTTGGTCCTGTCCCCCAGGGAAACTCCGGCGGTGGCAATTCGGGTGGGGGGATTGACTGGGTTCCGATCGCCTTCCCGTCCACCAACGCCCTGAACACCAACGGGGTCACCGGCGGCGGGGTGAACCAGCCTGCCACCCTTGGACTCCGCCCCGGCGTGGGCAAGCTTCGCTTCATCCGAGGAGAGTATGACTCCATCCTGGGCCCGACCTTCCGCGGTCTCACCAACGTCTACTCCTCCATTATCATCACCAACGGGCGCGCGATCACCCAATCGGTACGGCGTCCCGTGTTGGTTCCCGACATCGTCATCAGCGCGGCCGACTTGCTGGACGGCACGCACGCGCGTCCCGATCCCGTCTGGATCACGGCCCCGACGCCCAACGGCGGCACGGTGCTGAATGGTCCCGGAGTGATTCCGACCGGGCTGTCCGTGACCTTCAACAAGGTGGGTCCGCGAATGGTGAACTCCGGTCCGCCGCTGATCGGGGAGCCCGAGTCCTTTCCGCAAGTCGTATGGGGGTCCTACGATGGTACGACGAACGCACCGACGATCTATCCCTTTCACACCAGCATCAAGGACTTGGAGCGTCAGGTGCTGGGCCGGTAGGCAGGAGTTCCGCACAACCGCAGATTTGATTTCATCAACATGAAGCGACTTCTTGGCCTCATTGTCGCATCGTTCTTGCTCGGATTTGGGTCCAGCGCGGCGCCCGCGCTCCGCTACGAGAATTTCGATGCCATCACGTTTCCGCCCCAGATTGATGCGGTGACTTTCATCAATCATGCCACGATCGAGATTTTTACGGAGACCCCCTTCGACACCCAGAACACGCTTTATTACACGAACCGGGGTTCGATGCTGGGCTCGGTTGGCTTTCAGTTCGACTACGTGAACGATGCAGGCCGGCGGCCCGCCGCGTCGTTCCACAATCGGGGCGACATCCGGGCGGAGGAATCCTTCTCCGGTCTCGGGCAGATGGAACTGCAGTTGATCGGCGGGCTCGTGATCGGGTCTTATCTGCGCATCGACGCGACGAACGTCGTCAATACCGGCGTCATGGGAGTCGGACCGCAGGGGATCCTATCCATCAAGGGAAGCGACGTGAACCTCTCCCGGGGCGGCTTGGGGGCGGGTACTGCGCTGGGGGCGATTGCGGGAAGCCCCTACACCACCTTCTTCAACGACCTGACCTACATCAACCCCTACAGCCTCACCGAGAATTACTGGGGAGTGGGTGTCAATGGCCGCATGGACCCGCAGGCGCAGGGCGCACCCCTGAACCTCGCCGGCGTGGGAACACCGGACTCGGGTCAGCACGAGGTCGCCACCGCGGCGGGATTTACCAACTTCGTTCGGGTTCCGACACCGTTCAACCGCGCCGGGTACTCGGCGTTCGCCTATACCAACATGGTTAGTCCGACCAGCCTCGTGGTGCAGGTGGTATTCGTGCCGACGAACCGTCCCCCCGAGACCTCCATCGAGGTTCGATTCGCGGATCCGGACAACTTCGCCCCGGTGGCAGGTGCAAAGACGGCGCTGGTGGCGCTCTCGATCCGGGATATCGACGCGATTTCCGGACTTCCCATCACCAATCGTATCTTCGTGATTGATCGTCACGCCGCCACCACGAATGCCGTCCTGGTCACCAATTCCTTCATTACCAACTTCAGCCGTCCGGACGTCATCGATTTTGCCCTGGATACGCCGCCGCTTTGGCAGGGTGCCGAACCGACCAACACCGCATATACTCCTGAATTGATCTTCCATCCGGATTCGCTTGGCCCGGTGGTGACCAATTACTACGCCGCGGTGTCCGTGAACGTCGGGTCGCTCAGTCGAATCTCGTCGGGGGTGACGAGCCTGACGACCATCAACCTTTTCGCCGGGTTGAGTGGGTTTCTGAACGACTCCGGTCAGCCTGTGTTCGGTGGCGGAAGTGCCGGGTATCTTTACGATCCCACGAATCTTCCGGCTCGGCTGGAGATCGAAGCCGACACGCTCGATCTCTACCAGACGCGGATCAAGAGCGACGGCGTTTTGACTTTGAAGGCGAAGCATTTCACGGGGCGCGCCCCGGCGCGTACCGATGCGCCGTATTTCCGATTCGACATGGGATCGACGAACGGCCTGTTGACCGTTTCCAACGTGGTTCCCTCGACCGTGAAGCGATTGGAGGGACCGCTTCCCGTGTGGAGCAGCGTCTGCACGAACCAGATCGGGGTCGTCGGACCTGATCCTGCGGATCCCACCCTGCAAGTCACCAACACCGTCGACATTCGATTGCACGTTCTGATCGTGGAAACCGGCGGGTTGTCCAGCGATCGGGAGGTCGAAACGATGGACGCCGCATTCACTGCGGATCGTGTGGAATACTACGACGTCGCGCGCATTACGCGGTCGCTGCGGATGGACGCGAGGGAGTTCAAGAACGGGAACGATCTGATCATGATCAGCCCGAGAACGCTCACGGCCTCCGAATTTCCGCGATTGGAGGTTCTGGAAAACCGGGGACGCTTCGTCGTGCCTGACGGTATCAAACTGGGCGTGGACGGAGCGAAGCGTGGACTTTTGGTCGACAACAGCGGGGCGATCGGCGCCGCATCCATTCAGATTTCCTCCGTGGAGATGATCAATTCGGGGCTTATTCTCGGAGGGGACACCATCGGCGTCCTCAGGATCACGAACAATATCGTGGTGACAAATTCGTTGGTCATCGGACCGGCCGTGGGCGGGGTCATTGAATTGGACGTCGACAATTTGAAACTGGAGGGCGGCACGATTGTCGCGCGGGCGGATATCGTGATTCGCGGGAATGATCTGAAGGCCCGGGACTCGCTGCTCCAAGCCGGAACTTCCGGGACGGATCCGAGCACGGGACGCCCGCGGTGGTATCCGGGAACCTTGATCTTGGACATCACGAATCGGCTTACCGACATCGGTGCCGCTTCGGCGAATCGCTGGATTGCGTACGATGGCGTGCGCCTCCTGCGGAAACCGGTGGAGGGCGATCTTCGCGGGACCGAGTTTCGGTCGGTCGTGAATCGTTTCGGGGAGTCCTTCCACTATTGGGCGGGCGAGGATCGCGGTGCCACGGAGGACGGTTACTTGAACAACGTGGCGTTGCAGAGATTGGTGTTGGAGGGGAATTTCCAAGGTGTCTTCACGTTCGTCCCCGTGGGGCCGTCCAACGCGCTTTACGTGGACGAGTTGGTGTTCAGCGGCTACGGCACGAACGATGTCGCGGAACTGCAGTCCGTTCTGAATGTGCAATCGGGGTTCCGAATTTACTACCGGACCTCGAACGTGCCCGACGCCTGGCTCACGCAGGCGGCGAAGGGACGCGTTACCAAAATGGCAGGCGGCTCGGACGCTTCCGTCATGGCTAACGGGGCGGCCTCCGACCGGGTCAGGGTTCGGTTCGAGGATGGACGGCCCGGAGCGGC
>CAZSOV010000114.1:0-22153 GCA_964608505.1 uncultured Verrucomicrobiota bacterium | reverse complement strand
GCCATCCGGCCCTTTCCGCGAAAACAGGACCCATCGGAATTTTCAGACAGGCTCTTAGACCCCGGCGAGCGCGAAGGCCTTCTTGATGGCGGTGGCGGTCTGGGCGCAGGCCGCGTCGTTCTCGAGCTGGTTGAGGGGGCGGTTGAACGGTTCGGCGCGCACCGGGCCGTCGTATTGGATGGCCAGGAGGGCCTCGACGAAGGCCTTCACCGGAATGACCCCGGTGGCGACGGGGAGTTCGCGCTGGTTGTCCTGCTGGTCCTTGAGCGCGACGCCGGCGGGAGCGTCGTTCAGATCCACGGCGACGACGTCCTCGTTCCGCAGCTGGCGCAGGGCCTCGACCGAGTCGCCCGCGGTCCACCAGTGCCAGGAATCGAGGACGAGCCCGGTGCCGGGCACATCGATGGCGGCGATCAATTCGCGGGCCTGGGGGAGGGTGCGGACGAAGGGTTGGGCGTGGCGCGCGGCGAGGCTGGGGGTGCCGACGTATTCGAGCCCGAACCGCAGGCCGTGCTCGCGGAGGACTTTCGAGATCTCCCTCAGACGCCGGACATGGAGCTTGAAGTTGTCGGCGTAGGCGAGGTCCTGGTGCCCGGGCCGGAGCCAGGTGCCCATGCGGGTGGCGCCGGCGGCCTGGAGCGCGGCGGCGACCTTGGGAAGTCCCGCGAGATCCCGTTGGAAGACCTCCTCGGACTGCCGGAACTCGGCGCCCAACCCGGCGGCGCCCCATTTCAACCCTGCTTCGCGAAGGGCCGCCACGCCGGCCTGGACCGCGGCGGGTTCCTTGCCGACGAAATATCCGGCGTCGGGCTGGAGCGATTCGAATCCGTGGGTCTTCGCGAGCCGGATGAGGTCGGGGAGGCCGCCGGAGACGCCGATGTTGCCGGGGCAGAGATCCACGGTGAACCGGCGCTTGGACGTCTCCGCGGCGAACGCCGGGAAGGTCGGGGCGAGGACAAGGCCGGACGCGGCGGCGGCGGCGGCGGCGCGGAGGAAGTGACGTCGATTCATGGCGATGGCGGGTGGGGGGTTGGGGTGCGGGCAACGCTGGGAGAACAGGGGCGGGAAATCAACGGCGGGGAGGTGGAACGCGCGGTGCGGACGCATCCCCAAGGGCCTGCCTGCCCAGGGCGATTGACAGAGTCGATTGGGGCCCGCGACCGCCGGGTCGCGGGGCGATCGAAGCAGGCGAATCGAGAGGCGAAGCCTGCGACTCGGCAGTCGCCGGCCCCACATCGCAGTTCCACGCAGGACTTTGTCAAGCGCCCTGCCTGCCTGCCGCCCGACCCTGGTTCCTTGACCGCGGACGGGCTCGAGCCTGACATCGCGTCGGCATGAATACGTACTCTCGTGCACTTTCTCGCCGCCTGACGTGCTGGTGGGTTCTCCTTGGACTTGGTCTCGGCGCGCAGGCCGTGTCCGCCCAAACATCGGTTGATGCCTTCGAATACGGCTCGGACGACGAGCTGCTCGCGGCCTGGACGCCCTCCGCGAACGCGACGATTTCGTCGGACTCGGTGGTTTCCCCGGCGTCCCCGGGAACACGTTCGATGCGGGTCGAGTTCCGGTTCCCCTCGGCACCGTGGGCCACGGAATCGGTTCGCGGCCTCGACTTGGCCGAGCCACTGGCCGTGGGCGCCGCCCAGTACGTGAGCTTCCGGGTCCATGGCGATCCGGCCTTCGCCTCCGCCGACTTCCGCCAGCTCTACCTGTACGTGTACGACGACGCCGGGAACTTCGGTCGCTGGGGTGTCGGCGCGCCGACCAAGGCGGAGTGGCAGGTCCGGAATCATCAGGTCGGGCTGCTGGAGCAGCCGTGGGACTCGCCCGGGCTTCCGGACCCGAGCCGCATCGTTCGTTTCTCGTTCTTCCAGTACGGCAGCGAGGGCGCGATACCCGCGTATACCGCGGTGATCCACCTTGATGACCTCCAGATCCGCGACACGCCCCTGGTGGATGTTCCCGCCACGGGAAGCCCGATCCTCGCCGACTTCGAATATGCCAACGCCGAGGCGCTGGCCGCGGCGTGGTCGACTTCGCCCAACGCCGTGCTCTCGCTCTCGACGGACGTGGCGCCCCTGGCCAGCGGACCCACCTCGCTGCGCGTCGAGTTCCAGTTTCCGTCCGCGCCCTGGGCCACCGAGACCGCCACCGGCCCGCTCCAAACCGTGCCCAGTTCGCTCGCGGCCACGCAGTACCTCAGTTTCCGCGTGAAGGGGGATCCCGCGTTCGCCGGGTCCGATTTCCGCCAGCTCTACCTGTACGTCTACGACGACACCGGCAACTTCGGACGCTGGGGCGAACCGATCCCGATCACGGCCACCTGGCAGATTCGGAACCACACTGCGGCGACCCTCGAGAAGCCCTGGGACTCGCCGGCGCTGCCCAATCTGGCACGCATTTCCCGCATCGCGTTCTTCCAGTACGGCAGCGAAACCGCGCGCCCGGCCTTCACCGCCGCCATCCAGATCGACGACGTCGTCATCCGCGACACCCCGCTGGTCGACGCCGCGATCCCGACGGACACGCTGATCGATGATTTCGAATACGAGTCCGACGAGGCGCTGGCCGCGGCCTGGATCGGCGGAAGTCCCAACGCGGTTGTCACGACCTCGAACCAGGTGGCGCCGGGTTCCGCGGGACGGAACGCCATGAAGGTCGAGTTCAACTTCGCGTCCACCCCCTGGGTCACGGAGTTCGTCCGCGGTTCGGCCCGGGCGACGCCCATCGCCGTCGCGCGCACGCAGTACCTTGGCTTCCGGGTCCGGGGAGACCCCGCGTTTGCCGCCTCGGATTTCCACCAACTCTTCCTCTACGCCTACGACAACGAAGGGAACTTCGGACGGTGGGGCGGCCCGGTGCCGGACACCGATGCCTGGCAGATCGTCAACTACCTCGCCGGCGACATTGCGAAGCCGTGGGATTCACCGGCGCTGCCGAACCTGGAACGGCTCGTGCGCTTCGCGTTCTTCCAGTACGGCAGCGAGGCCGCCATCGAGCCCTACTCGGCGGCCATCCTGGTCGACGACCTGGGCGTTCGCTCCTCGCCGCTGAGCGACGGCCCCGCCGACCCTCCCGCGATGGCCATTCGGAGAGGCACCGCCCGCGAACTGGCGATCGACCTGTCCCGGCTCGTTCCGGGGCGCACCTACCTGCTGCGCACGTCGTCCGATCT
Organism: uncultured Verrucomicrobiota bacterium; assembly: GCA_964608505.1. Classification (GTDB taxonomy): domain Bacteria; phylum Verrucomicrobiota; class Verrucomicrobiia; order Limisphaerales; family CAIMTB01; genus CAIMTB01. The sequence goes on along the minus strand of CAZSOV010000114.1, from coordinate 18,978 downwards.
GCGCAACTGGACCACGGCCGCCCAGATCATCCCCACCCAGGCCAATGAAACGTGGCCGCTGGCGACCCCTCAGGGCACCGCGTTCTACGTGCTGCAGCAACCATAGCCGGCGATGGACAAGGTCCGGGGCGAAACCGCGTTGTGGGGCCGGCGACTGCCGAGTCGCCAGTTTCCCCTCTGGCTTCGCCTGCTCCGATCGCCCCGCGATTCAGCGAGCGCGCGCCCCAAACGACTTCGTCAACCGCCCTGGCAGCAACCGTAGCCGGCGACGTCCGCCGGGCTTCGGGCCGGAGCGAATGCCGGACGATTCGGCGCCGTCGATTCCTGGTTTCCGGGGCCGAAAACCCCGGTGGCGGCCAGCGGGGCCTACTCGTGCTCCTCGAGCACGAAGAACACGAAGGGGAGCCCGGGCGGAAGTTCCACCCAACGGGACTCCGGCTCGGGGGTGGTCACCGCCGCGATCTCCTGCACGGCGGCATAGGGGCCCTCGGGAGTCGAACTCTGGCGGAGGGTGTACCGCCGTCCGGGTTCGGGTATCCATTGGATCCCCAGCTTGCCGCCCGGCTGTTTGACGGAACGGACGGTGACGCCGACGGGCGTGCTGGTCGAGTTGCCGGTCTGCCTGAGAAAATCCCATTGGGACTGGTGGTAGGCGAGCTCCCGGCCGGTGGCGGGCGAGAACTCCGTGTAGACCCAGGACACCGATTCGAAGTCGAGTTCGATGACCTCGGTGGGTGCCGAGGCGGACGTGAACGTGGAATTCAGGGCGACGGAACGCACCCGGACTCCCCGCAGGTCCACGCGATAAAACACCACCCGGTCGTTCCGCACGGTTCTGCCCAGCTCGAGTTCGGCCCTGGGGAACACCACGCCGTTGGCGCAGGCCCCGGCCAGGATGGGCGTGGATTTGTCCACCCTCTTGACGAGTCGGAGGGAGGCGGTGGCCGCCGCCCGCAGGGGCGCAATCGCCAGGGCGGAACGCGTCAGCGGTTGCTCGAAGCCGGTGACGTCGATCCAGCCGCGATGGGCTGGCTCGGTGGATTCCCCGGGGGCCTCGCGGATCCGGAGGAAGGCCTCGGCGGCGGACGCGGCGGGAGTCGCGCCGAGAAGCGCGGCCCCGAGGAGCAGGGCGAGGGCGAGTCCAAGCCGGGGGACCGGGGCCGGGACCGGGACGGGGGCGCGGGCCCGCAGGGACGGGTGACCGGCGCCGGGCGATGGGAGGTTCATGGGGGCCGGACTATCCCCGGGTGGGAGTCGAGCGAATGGTGCTGGTGACTGCCTCCTGCACCCGTCCGGCTGCGTCGATGACGTTGTAGGTCACCTTGATCTCCTCGAAATTCAGGCTGAGCTGTTCCGCGGGAACAGAGCTGCTCGGGCCGGAACCCCCGATGGAGTAGGAGCTGATGAGGACATTCTTGAGCTCGTACTGCAGGTAGACCACCTGGGACCCGTCGCTGAGCTGCCGGGTGAGGTGCAGTTCCAGCACCGGCACCGACTGCCCGGTTGCGACCAGCTCCATGAGCTTGGGCGAGGACTTGTCGAGATTCTTGCCGAGCGCGATGTCCGCCCGGAACTGGGTCGAGACGCCGCCGGCGAGATTGGTGATCGACTGCCGGGTGATGCCGACGGAGAGCGCCTCCAGATTGGACCACTGACGGTGGTTGGCCTCGGTGGCCTCGCCCTTGATATCGCCCAGCTTCATGAAGGCTGGAGCGGGGGACGAGGGGGTGACGGCCAGCCAGGCTGCCATCAGGCTGGGAACGATGTGGATTTTCATGGGTAATCGGGATTTTGGAATTTCGGACCGTCGTTGGGACCCTGAACCGCCGACCCCCGGTCGCCGCGTGCGGGCACGCGGCCTGCGGCGTGCAGGCTTGGTGCCCTCGGCGGGCGGCGCGATTGCAGTCGGCGATTCATGGGTCGATCGGTGCGGGGGCCTCCAAGGACCGTGGTGGACTACCGGCTGATGCCGGATCGGTCAAGGCTCCATGCCATCCGGTTCTCCGCTGACGGGGCGATGAACCAAGCCGGGAGGGGCCCGCGACCGGCTCCCCGCCATAGCGTCTGTGCGACGGCGGGCCGGGTTGCGGGGCGATCGCCGCCGGTGGAAGGAGAGGAAAAGCCGGCGACTCGGAGGTTGCCGGCCCCGCATCGCGGAACCGAGCCGGGCCTCGCCGAAGGCCCCGCGACGGCGGCGGCGAGTTTGCCCTTGCTCCACGAGACATGCATGGGGCATATGAGATTCACTAATACGATCCGCGGTGCGTGCGTGCTTCCGACGTCGCGTGCTCGGGCCGCGATCGGTAGGGGTAGTGACTGGAAATGCCATGAACTGGGACGACAACAACAAGGCCTGCGTATCGATCTGGGTCTACCTCACGTCGACCAATCAGATTCGACCGAAGCGGAAGTTCCCGGATTCGGCGGGGCTCACGATGAAGGGACTGCGGTTCTGGAACGACCTGTCGCCGGAGGCGACCCGCGGATACGCGCAGGGGTGGGCGGAATGGTACGTGTCGTATATCACGACGAAGGACGGGGCGAAGTTCGAGACCGGGTTCAACTGGGCCAAGACCGTGGCCGCGATGCTGGCGGTGATGACGGACGGGACGAAGACGCTGGCGGACCTGGCCGGCGTGGTGAACGACGCGATCTGGTTCCACAAGGAGGTCAAGCCGTGAGACCGATCTGGTGGCGTGCCTGCGGATTGGGGATGGTCCTGGTGTGGCTCCTTGGAGCGGGACACATGGCGGTGGGACAGGCCCCTCCGCCGCCTCCGCCGCCTCCGCCCGACGGGGCGGAGAACATTCCCTTCGACGAGCTGGAGAAGAAGCTGTCCGACCCCACGGTGTGGAATCGGTTCATGCGGCAGTTCACGAACTCGGGATGGCACTCGGCGCATTCGTCGAACGCGATCTTCAGTTTCATCAACGAGCTGCATTTGCGACCCAAGGTGTTTCATGCCAACGGCGGCGACAGCGCGGTCCTCGGCTTCGAGTACGACTTCAACAAATCCATCGCGAACCGGACGATCACCCCGGACTCGGTGAATCCGATGGGGGTGTCGTTGAACCTGTACGCCAAGGGTTCGGTGGCCACCTCGTCGTCGAAGAACCCGGACAACTTCCTCGAGAGCGGCTTGAAGCTGCACCTCTTCCAGGCGCGCGGCGGCATGACCCCGCAAATCGTGACCAATGCGGAGACCCTGGACCTGCGGGATGCCATCAAGCAGAAGATGGTGACGATGGACCCGAACAGCGCGGCGTTCGCGACCCTGGTTCAGGACACGCTGCAATACGCCCGACCGCAACTGGCCTGGGACTTTGCCGGACAGGGGTCCCTCGAGTCGGATCAATCCTTCGACGTCAAGCAGTGGACCTACGGCGGCGCGTTGAGCCTGGCCTATCAGGATTTTCGTCCGGAATCGGCGCTCAACTGGTTCAACCTCCTCGATATTCCATTCGCGGCGCTGCGGTACCTCACGATTCCGGACGAGGGATTCCAACCGTCGGGGCAGGCCTTCCCGGTGCTGATCGGTGGCATCGACCTCGTGGACCCCACGGAGAACGGTGTCCGGCTCGCGGCGGACCCGGACGATTCGGTGTATCCACGGGCGAGGGCGGAGGTGGCGTTCAAGACGGAGGTGGCCGAGTTGTTCGGTACCCGGGTCTGGCTTTCGGCCAGTTACCGGTACTACCGCGAGCTGGGCGCATCCCCGGCGATCCGCGCCGCGGGATTGGACGACTTCAGCTATTTCCTGGTCCGGTTGGATCTGCCGAAGGGCTTCAGCGTGAGCTATTCGGCGGGCAAACTGCCTCTGGATCGCAAGAACGACTCGGTGTACGCCATCGGTTGGTCGGCCAACCTGTAGGCGGGAATTGGGCGATGCCGGACACGAGCACGGGGCCGCGGCGCGGCGGTGCTTCTTGAACGAGGCCGGTTCAGGCCTTGACGCCTCGCTCCTTCCCGGCGCGGCGGGGGCATCCCTCACGCCATGAAGACCCGCGCCGCGCTGCGCTTTCAGGTGGATTCCGCGACGATCTCGACGAGCGGAATCTCCCATTCGGCGACACGAAACTTGTCGCGTCGGGCGGCGTCGGACTCCTGATCCGCACTCCGGCGCACCACCGCCAGGAGGCGGATCTCCCGGATGGCGTCGAGACGATCGATCCACTCCGCCTGCGCGCGCCGGGAAAGGCGGGCGACGACGGTGCCCCGGGGATCCACGAGTTCCAAGGCGATGGCGTCGTCCCCAAGGGATCGTCGCGCGAGGTTCAGCCGGTTGCCCGGACGCAGTGCCGCGAGCGCCCGGTGCAAAGCGTGGTCGGGCGGAAGGAACGCGGGATAACCGAGGTTCAGGTCCTCCATGCCGAGCGTCTCGTACTCCAACACGGGCGGGGCCGCGTCGCGGGCGACGGGCGGCACGTCGCGGTACAGGACGCCGGGTCCTTCCAGGGCGGCGGCGAGGCTGGTCCCGGGTCGGTACTGGTCCTGGTCGAGAATGGCCAGCGAATGGCGGGCGCGGGTCATGCCGACGTAGAACGCGCGTCGGGTTTCCTCGAGGGACCGGGCCTCCCCACGGCCGTTCCACGGGCCGACGAGCAGGACGTGATCGTACTCGGTCCCCTTGGCGGCGTGCACGGTGGCGAGGGTGACGCCCGTGCCGGCGTCGAAGTCCCGGCGGCGATCCGCGCAGGCCTCGTACAGGAACTCGCGGGCGGCCACCACCGGCAGCTCGGCGTCCGCGGATTCGGTCCGCCACGCCTCGAGTTGCTGAAGCAGGAACCGCACCCAGGGATGGTCGCCTGGCTCCGGGAACAACTCGCCGGCGAGACGCAGGAGATCCGTGGCACGCGCCAGCCCGCCGGGCAGGGGGATCGTCGTGCCGGAATGGGCCGGGCGTTCCGGCTCCGTCGACGGGTCGGCATCCGGCGGGGAGGCGGCGCGTCGCGCGCCCAGGGCGGCGAGGAAGCGGGCGATCTCGCGGATGCGATGCAGCGGGGGCAGGGAGGGGCGTCCGGCGTGCCAGCGGACGGGCAGGCCGGCGGCCTCGGCGGCGGCGCGGACGCGCGCCAGTTCACGGTGGGTGCTGGAGAGCACGGCGCAGGCGGACAGGTCGGCGACGCCGAGGTCGCGGAGTCGCGCGAGTTCGGCGAGGACGGTCGGGGCGAGCGCGTCGACCGACGGGAGCCGGAGGACCTGGACGCGTCCCTGGGTGACGGGATCGCGGCTGCCGAACGGGCCGCCGGGCGGTTGCTTGTGGCGACCACGATCCACGCGGATGGGGTGCTCGACCTTCATCCGGTCCCGATTGGCGGAGATGAGGCGGTTGGAGGCTTCGACGAGATGGGCGGTGGCGCGGTAGTTTTCGACGAGGTGGTGGATTTCGGCTTGGTAATCCTCCTGGAACCGGCGGATGTACTCCACGTTCGCGCCGCGGAACGCATAGATGTTCTGGTCGTCGTCCCCCACGGCGAGGATCGCGAGCTTTCGGTCGGGATCCTCCAGCGTCCGGCCGGCCAGCGCCCCGATCATCTCGTACTGGGGCGCGTCGATGTCCTGGTATTCGTCGACCAGGATGTGCTGGAAACCGGCCAGGAGGCGGTCGCGGACGTCGTCGGGTTCGACCCCGGACGGGAGGCGTTCGCCGCGGAGCAGGGCGACGGCGTCGCGGATGAGGGCATCGAAATCGATGTCCGCGGGCGCGGAGCCCGGGGATTCGGCGCGGGCGGCGTGGGAATGGCCGAGCAGACGGAGGGCGAGGCCGTGATAGGTCAGGATGGTGACGCCGCGGGCGTCGTCGCCGACCAGGTCCACGAGGCGCCGGCGGAGTTCGAGGGCGGCGGCGCGGTTGAAGCAGCAGACGAGGATGCCGCGGGCGGGCACGCGCTCGACGCGCAGCAGGTAGGCGCAACGGTGCACCACGACGCGCGTCTTGCCGGATCCGGGGCCGGCGAGGACGAGCAGATTGCGTCCGCGGGGTGCGGACACGATGCGGATCTGGGCGGGATTGCCGAGGGAGGTGACGATGCGTTCGAACGACCGGGCGGTGGTGGCCTTGGCGAGCAGTTCGGGGCGCGTGGGCAGGAACCGCTGGAGGAAGGCCTCCTTGTGCAGGGTGAAGTAGGCGAGGACCAACGCCCGGGCCTGGCGGATCTGTTCCATGCCGCGGCGGGCGTATTCGCCCATCACGTGCACCTGGAGGATGCGTTCCTGATAGTGGTCGTGGAGCGGCAGGTAGTCGGCGACCTGATACCGCTCGCCCCGGCGCTCGGGCCGGAGCCGGAGGGTCATGGCCGAGCGGAAGACGGCGAGGCCCTGCTGGAGTTGGATGACGTTCTGCTCGTGGAGGAACAGCAGGCCGCGCGCGATCGCGGCCTCGTGCTCCTTGACCTCGCTTCGCAGGAGCAGATCCCGGTCCAGGGCCTGGACGATGTCGTCGAAGGCGAAGGGCACGAGCAGTTCCGCCGAGGGCGTGGTTCCTGCCGGAATTCGGCCCAGGATCACGTCGAGCGCCACGCCCGCGACGCGGCGGCGTTTGTCGGCCAGTTCGCCGATGGCCTGCCAGGAGCGCCGGACCCGGACGCGGTAGAGGTCGGAGCCGACGTGGCGCAGGTCCAGGCTGCCGTGGCTGCCGGCGAATCCGCGACCGTCCTGGGAGAGGCTGACGAGCAGGTTGCGGGTCAATTCCAGGGACGTCTCGACGCCCTGGTCGGCGAGGCGCTGGTGCAGCAGTCGCAGGGAGAGGGGCAGCCAACCCTCGGGATCCGGATCCTCGATCGCGAGGAGATCGAGCAGGGCCCGGTCCACGCGGCACACGCGTTCGAAGCGGGGCCGGGACGGATCCGTGACCTGATGCCGCACGAACGCGTTGAGCAGGGTGTCGCGGCGGAGCAGGCCGACGCGGGCCATGCTGCCGAGGATGCGCAGGACGCGGGCGCTGACGTACTCGGGATTCCCGGCGGCGGACGGGTGGGCGGCGGCGTAATTGCGGAACTCGGGGAGCATCGCCAGTTCGTCGACCGTCAGGCTGTCGTCCGACGGCGCGTTGATCAGTTCGCGCAGGATGGCGAACCAGAGGGCCTGTTCCGGCACGGGCAGGTCGAGGCTGCCGATGCGCCGGCGCGCCTCGTCGAGGTCGCGCACCAGGGGGCGGGCCTGGAAGACCTGGGTGACGTTCTCGTCGCGTTGCAGGAAGCCGGCGCGCTCGAGCCAGGCCACCGCGGCGCGCACCTTGGTGTCGGCCCCCCGGTCCTCCGGGTCCAGGCTCGTGTCCAGATCCTCGTCGCGCAGGATCTCGCCGGTGGTCACCACGAGTTCGTCATCCTGCACCCGGGCGGACCGCTTGCGCAGGCCGCGCAGGATCTGGGCGATGTCGCGCCGGGTGAGCTCGGAGTGGGCGCCCATGCGGAACTGGGCCTCGCAGTCGGCCTCGTCGTACAGGAGCACGCAATCGGCCCGGTGCCCGTCCCGTCCCGCCCGCCCCGCCTCCTGGAGGTAGTTCTCGAGGGACCCCGGCGTGTCGGCATGGATGACGAGCCGCACGTCGTCCTTGTCGATGCCCATGCCGAAGGCGTTCGTGGCGCAAATGACCCGGATCTCGCCGGCGAGGAAATCGTTCTGGACGCGCTTTTTCTCGGGCGGCGTCAGGCCCGCGTGGAAATGGGCGGCCTTCCAGCCCTTGGCGCATAGGAAGGACGCGGACTCCTCGGTGGCGGCGCGGGTGGCGTGGAACACGATCCCGCTGCCCGGCCCCGTCGTTCCGAGCCGTTCGAGCAGGAGATCGTGCAGTCGCTCGAACTTGGCCGGGACGGGCACGGGCTGGACCTCGAACTCGAGGTTGTCGCGCTCGACGCCGCCCTCGAACGGGCGGAGCTCACGTCCGGTCTCGGTCCGGAAATACGCGAGGATCTCGTCGCGCACCTCCTGTTTGGCGGTGGCGGTGAAACACGCGATGGCCGGCATCGCCTGGCCGCTGGTCCGTGCGAATTCGCGGATGAACCGCCCGGCATAGAGGTAGTCCGGGCGGAAATCGTGCCCCCACTTGGACAGGCAATGAGCCTCGTCGAAGACCCAGCAGCCGATCTCGCGCCGCGCGATCGCCTCGCGAAACGACCGGTTCCGCAATTGCTCGGGCGAGACGTACAGGATCCCGATGTCGCCCATCCGCACCCGGCGCAGCACGTCGCCCCGTTCGGGAGGCGTCAACAGCCCGTACAACGCCGCCGCCGAGGTGGCGTGGGTGCGGCGCACGAGGCCGTCGACCTGGTCCTTCATCAGCGCTTGCAACGGCGAGATCACCAGGGTCAACACCCCGCGCCGGTAGTTCCGGGCGAGGGCGGGCAGCTGGAAGCAGATCGATTTCCCGCCTCCCGTCGGCAGGATCGCCAGGAGCGATTCGTCGCGCATCCCGGCCCGCACGATGTCGGCCTGCAGGCTGCCTCCCGCGGGATTGGCGGGCACCGGGCGGAAATCATCGTGGCCGAACAATTCCCGCAGCCACCGCCGCGGATCGTGCACCCGCACGCACCACGCGCACCCCGGATCCGCGCACGGCACGTCCCGCAGCCGGCGCGTCCAATCGACCGTCTCGGGATGACGCAATCGAACCCAGGGCGGCAGCACCGAGTTCGCGCCTCCCACCCGCAGCCAGGCGAGGACGTACGCGAGCGTCAGGCGCCGCGCCATCGTCGCCACCGACATCGCGTCGAACACGACCTGCCGGCACCCCGCCCGCCCCGCCAGCTCCCGTATTTCGCCCAGCGCGTCGTCCGCGGAGGGACGGGTGCCGCCCAGGACCCCGAACACCCGGTCCATTCCCGCCGCGAACCGGTTCCAGGTGCGCTCGGCGCCCCCCGGTTCCCCGGGGTCCGGCGTGGCCAGGAGGAAGTGGAGCACGCCGAACCACGCGGGGTCCGCCTGCCGGATGCCTGCCAGGGCCCGGACCTCGTCCTCGAACAACACCCCAGCCTGGCGCGCGTCGGCGACCGGGTCGTTCCGGCTTTCCCGGACCAGTTTGTAGTCCTTCACGAGCCGGTGGTATGGGTTCTCGGGAAAACACAGCGGCGACAGGACGAGAGTGTCGATGACCGGCATGTCCAGCAGGGCGTGGGCCGGATGCAACTCCCTCCAGCGGGCCAGGTCGTGTTCGACCAGATGATGGCCGAGGACGAACTCGGCCCGGCGGGCGCACCGGGCCAGCACGTCCGCGGCCTCGGAGGGGCGCGGGCGGAACTCCTCGCCGCCGAGCAGCGCGCCGACCTCGCGCACCCGGCCCTCGGCGCTGAGTTCGAGATCCAGCAGCAGCGCGCGCGGCAGGAGTTCGCGGGTAGGGTCGTGCATGGAGGATCGCCGGGAAGATCCTGCACCGACTCGGGCGTGGCCGTCACTCCAGTCCCGCGGCGCAGGTCGGCGCCGAGGGCAGGGTGCACGATGGATGGGATGGGTCGCGGCGCCGCCGCAACCACCCGGAGCGCGGGCTTCAGCCCGCCTGGAGGCAGGTTTGCCCGACGCGGGCCGGGGTGGGTCGGCGTCCCCCGGGGGATTGGCACGAGCCCCGGCATGATTCATCGCGCCGTGCCTTCGTGGAAGGCGCGGCGGATTGGGGAGGTTCAGCGTGCCGGAGCCGGAAGGCGCTGCTCCATGCGGGCGAGGCGGTCGGCGAGTTCGGCTTGTTCTCCGCGGAGGCGGCGCAGTTCGGCGGTCAGCGCGGCGTTTTCCTGTTGCAGGGCGCGGACCTGGCGGTCCTGTTCCTTGGCGCCTTCGACGAGGACGGGAACGACCTTGGCATAGCCCACGGAGAGATAGCCGTCCCCGTTGGTCTGCACGATTTCCGGCAGGACCTCCTGGACTTCCTGGGCCAGAAAGCCGACCTGGCGCGAGGCATCGGACGGGACCGGCACCGGGGCCTTGGCGTCCCAGCGGAAGTAGACTCCGCGCAGGCGATTCAGGAGGTCGAGGGCTCCGCCCAACGGAGTGATCCCGGTCTTCAACCGCGCGTCGGACACGTCCGTGAGGGTCCCCGTGTAGGAGATGTTTCCGTTGACGTGCAGATGGCCGTCGACGCGCAGGCGGTCGGACGTGTCGGCGATCAGGCGGGCCGTGTAGTTGGCGGAGGAATTGTTATGGTGGAAGTCGATGGCGGGCGTGGTGCCGTACGCCTCAAGGACGACGTCGCTCGCATACGGTCCCGAGTTGGGGGCCAGGGTGAGCTTGCTGCTGACATGCAGGCCTCCGCCTCCGTCGGTGGGCAGGGTGGTCGAGGTCAAACCGACCGCGATCACCGAGCCGGTGGTGCGCAGGTTGCCCAGCACCGAAAGCTGCCCGGCCCCGTCGTTCACGAGACGAACGTCGTAGTCCGCCGGGTTGAATCCCTGGTGGAAATCGAGGAAGGGAGTGGCGCCGAAGTACTCGATGCCGCCGTCCTCGATGCGCATGCCGTTTTGCAGCGCCACGACGCCCGACACACGCGCGGATCCGGAAACCTGGAGTTTCTCCGTTGCTGATCCGCTCGAAAGTGGGGAGGAGGTTCCAACCAGGATGGGGGTGTTGGCGTAGCTGATCCCCACGTGGACATGGCCGGCGGTGACGCGTGCGAGGGAAACGCCGTCGGAGGCGAGCTTTCCCGAGGTGACGGCATCGTCCGCGATCTCGGTGGTGCCGACGACGCCCGGACCGAGCGTGGGGTTGGGGAAGGCGCCGGAGAGATCACCGCCGGCGGCGCCGGAAGGCGGGAGGGAAGTGGGGACGTTGCTCAGCTTGGCGTAGTCGATGCCGGGCGCGACCTTGGCATCGGTGACGGCGGCGTCGGCGAGCTTGGTGGTGCCGACGACGCCCGGGCCGAGCGTGGGATTGGGGAAAGCGCCGGACAGATCACCGCCGGCGGCACCGGACGGCGGGAGGGAGGTGGGGGCTGCCGCCCACACACCGGTCCCATCGGCCAGGGCGGTGAGAAGGTGTCCGGCGGTGGCTGTCGTACCGAGGCGGAAGGAATCCGACCAGAGGCCGCCGATGACCTCGAGCGCGGCACCCGGGGTGGCGGTGCCAATGCCCACCGCACCGTCGAGGTAATAGGTGATGGTTCCGTCCAGGGTCCAAGGGCTGGCTCCCGGGGGGCCTGCGGGTCCGGGCTCGCCTGGAGGACCCTCCGGACCCTCCGGACCCTGGGGGCCGGTGTTCCCTTGAGGACCTTGGGGGCCTTGCGCGCCTGGGGACCCTTGGGGCCCGGCCGGGCCGGTTTCGCCGATCGGCCCCTGGACGCCGGGTTCGCCCTGCGGTCCCATGGCGCCGTAGCCCATGTCGAATACGTCGCCCTTGTTGTTCGCGGGTTTGATGACGCGCAGTTCGTAGCTGCCCGGGAGGATGCCGGGGGGAAGTTGGGCGATGGCGAAGGTCGGAGTCGCATTTCCGACGAGCGTCAGCGGCGCGCCGGCGAGGTAGACAAAGGGGTTGAGGCTGCTGCCGATGAAATTGGCTCCGAGGATGTGGACGTGATTCTGATCGTAGTCGATCTCCACGGAGAGGATGTCGGGCGGGAAGGCATTTCCGGGGACGAGTTGGGCGTGGGACTGGAGGGCGACCGCGAGGCCGCCGAGGGTGAGGGTCAGGGTCAGGGATTTCATGAATGGGATCGGCTTGAGACGAGTGGACACGCGTGGAGACCTTGAACCGCGGACGGCACGTCGACGCGTGGGGGCACGCGGCCCACAGCGTGCAGGCCCGGTGCCCTCACCCGGCGGAGCGGTTGCAGGGTGTGGTTCGTGGGCAGGTGGTGGTGATTCGACGGCGGGCCCGGACGCGGCGCGCGGATTCGAGGCCGGCGAGGGCGAGAACGCAGGTCCAGGCGTGGCCGGGTTCGGGCACGGGCGGGACGCTGGGTTCGGCAACGAGACTGACCTCGTCGAGGGCGAGGTTGAACACGTCCTCGGTGGCCACGAAGCCGAAGCGGAGGACAAAGGCGCCTCCGGCACCCAGGCTGGAGGTGAGGTCGAAGGCATGGAGCGCGTAGGCGCTCGGGTCATCCCCCGGGCCCAGGGCGGTTCCGCCGGTCCACAGGTTGATTGCCGTCGCGGTCGAGTAGGGAGCGGCTTGGAAATCGGTCCAGGTCAGGAGATCGACGCGGGCATGCTGGTTGGGGGTGGTGCCGTGGTCGAAGTCCGGGGCGCCGACCGTCACGGACGCGTACGAATCGGCGACCATGCGGAAGGAGAGCGCCACCGAGTCGCTTTCCGGCAGGTTGAAGCTTTGCCAGAGGATGGCCGCAGCGGGCCCGGTGTTGTCCGAGACGGCGAAATAGGAACCGGAAAACGGTCCCGGGGAGTCGCTGCTGCTCAGGTCGGTCGTCGAGTTGTCGTCGACACCGAAGAATCCAGTGGGATGGGCGAAGGAGTTGCCCCAGGCGTCGAAGGTACCGGACTCGAAGCCTCCGTTGAGCAGGAACTCGGACGCGCCTCCGGAGTGGGGGGCGGCGAGGAGGAGGGCGACGAGCCGGGTGGCGGGTGCGATTCGCATGCGGATGGGGAGGCTTTGGGCTTTGGGAATGGGGTGGGGGCGGAATCCGGAAAACGAGTGCCGGGTGTGGACTGTATCAGTGCGGGTCAATCCCCCCTTTTTGCGTGGTCGCCAGGCCCAGCAGCATGAGGCGGGCGACGGCGGCGGGGCGGGTGGTGATGCCCAGCTTGCGTTGGATGGCGCGGGCCTGGTTGCGAGTGGTGTCCTTCTTCAGCCCAAGCCGCGCGGCGATGCCGGCGTACGTGTCATCCTCGCCGAGCCAGGCGGCGACCTGCCGCTCCCGCGGAGTCAGGAGCAGCGGCGCACGCGCGGGGTCACCGGGGCGCCCGGCTGCTCTGGGAGGCGGAATGGATGGCATCCTCAGGCATACACCCGGGAGGAGGATGCGATCTTACGGAGTTTCTTCCGGGGAATTCCGGACGCGCACCGGAACGGAAGGGACGGCACGGACGGCCTTAGTCCGGCGAACGGTCCCGTTGCCGGGCGGCGCGCGCCCCGAGGAACGCGGCCTCGGGCTGGGCGGTGGGGCCAGGTTCGGCGGCCGTGGCCGCGGCGAGGCGGCTCAGGACGTCGGGGTTTTCGGGGGCGAGCCAGGCGGCACGGCGCAGGGCTTCGAGCCGTCCGTCGCGCAACAGGGCCCGGACGAGCGTCGATTGGTTCCAGCCCTGGGGGAGGGGACAGGAGGCGTCCCAGAGCGAACTGGTCGGGGCGGTATCACCGGTCGCCACGCGCAGTCCGTCGGGAGCAAACGCGGCGTGCTGGATGCCGGCCTTGCCTCGCCAGGGGTCGGCGAGCGGACGTCCGGTGTGCGCGTCCCAGAGCCGGGCTTCGCCGGTGGCGTCCAGGGACAGGAGGCGCAGGCCGTCCGGGCTGAACTCGTGGTGGATCGGGGGCGTGGCGTGTTGGGTGGTGGCAGCCACGGGCAGGAGGTCGAGGGTGTCGAAGATCAGGATGTCCCGCCGGGTGGTGGCGACGGCCAGGCGGGTGGCATCGGGGCTGAGGGCGACACGGGTGGCTTCGGCGGAGATCCTGCGAATCGTGCGTTCCTGTCCCGAGGCGACGTCGAGCAGGCGGAGGAGGGAGGCGCGGCGGCTGATGGCGAAGACGGCGAGGACGCGGGAGCCGCGGGAGACGAACGTGGCTCCGACGGCCCGGTTCCGCTGATCCCAGACGTGGACGGGTTCATCGGACCGGAGGTCCCAAAGTCGGAGCCCTCCGTCGCGCGAGGCGGCAAGCAGGCGGTGGGTGGGCGGATCGAACTCGAGGGAGGTGATGGCGCCCGCGTGTCGGGCCCGCATGACCCTCTTGAACTGGTTCTGGTCGAAGGTCCAGGCCTCGATGTCACCCGCCGCGGAGCCCACGGCCCAGTGCTGGCCCTCGGTGCTGAAGGCCAGGGCGGTGACGTTGGAGGCGGCGCGTTCCGCCATGCCGATTTGAAAGCGGGGATGCACCATCATGAGCCGCCACAGTCCGGACCCGTCCGCGGCCAGGAGACTGCCGGTGGCAGGTTGGAAGCGCATCGGGCCCGAGGCGTTGGTGATGGGGGGGCCGTGCGGGAGGGGGGTCCAGGGATCGGTGAGGGCCAGGCGCATGGCCTTGCGGGAGTTGCCGAGGGCCAGGAGGTGGCCGGCGTCGCTGAAGGCAACGGGGCCGCCGGAACCGACGCGGTCCGGGACGTCGAGGACATGGAGCAGGCGGGGGGCGGTGCGCGGCCAGTCGTGGAGGAGGGCGTTCACATCGCTGCGATCCTTCGTGGCGAGCAGGACGGGCAGGAGCACGGCGACCAACCCGAGCGCCGAGGCGAGGGCCAGGGGCCAGGGGCGGCGGAGAAAGCGCAGGGCACGTTCGGCGTGGCCCACCGGACGGGCGAGGATGGGCAGGCCGTCGAGGAACCGGGCGAGGTCGGCGGCGAGATCGGCGGCGCCGGGGTAGCGGCGGGCGGGATCGGGGTGCATGGCGCGCTGGCAGATGATGCGCAGGTCGCGGTGCAGACGGGACCAGGGTCCGCTCCAATCGGGATCGGCGGTGGCGACGCGGTGGAGGAGTTCGGCGCCGGGGTTCCCGACGTGCGGCGGAGTGCCGGTGAGCAGGTGATAGAGCGTGGCCCCCAGCCCGTAGACATCGGTCCGGGGGCCGATGGAGCCGCGGCGGGGGTCGATCTGTTCGGGAGCCATGTAGGCGGGCGTGCCCATGGGTTCGCCGGTGAGGGTCAGGTCGGAGTCGTCGTGCAGATCCTTCGCCACGCCGAAGTCGGTGATGCGGACACGTCCGGCGACGGAGCGAATGAGGTTGGAGGGTTTGAGGTCGCGATGGACGAGGCCCTCGCCATGGGCGGCGGCGATGGCCTCGGCCGCTTCCTGGACGGCCCGGGCGGCGGAGCGGGGCGGCAGGGGGCCGTCGCGGGCTTCCTCCGCGAGGTTTCGACCCGGGACGAATTCGAGGACGAGAAAAGGGCGGCCTTCATGGCAGCCCGCCTGGAGCAGGCGGGTGATGCCGGGGTGCTCGAGCTTGGCCAGGGCGGCGATCTCGCGGGAGAAGCGTTCCTCGGATCGTCCGGGGCGGAGGAGCTTCAGGGCGACCTCACGGCGGGTGCTGAGCTGGCGGGCGCGCCAGACTTCGCCCATGCCTCCCTGACCGATGGGCGCGAGGAGCACGTAGTCGTGCCCCACCAACCGCAGTTCCTCGGGAAGCGGTTCGCCTAACGGCACGGCACCCAGGGGGCTTCCGTCGTCCGCGAGGGACAGCAAATGGGGGTCCGGGGGCGCCATGCAGGCGGTTCAGGGCGGGGAAAGCGCCGCCAGCAGGTGGTCGCGTTCCTCCTTCCATCGGGTCGGGTCGGGAACGGTCTGCCGGATCTCGTCGAAGAGGAGCCACCCGAATCGCTCGCGCAGACGGTGCAGGCCGACCGACACGGCGTTCTCGCTCTTGCCGAGCGTGCGGGCGAGCTCGGCAATCGGCGCGAGGGGCTGGTGATCGTCGCATTGCCGGCAGAAGTGCTCGAACAGCGGGGAATGACCCGCCGCGAGGGCCTCCCCGCGCAGCCGTTCGCGGGCCAGCGCCAGGATTTCCTGCGCCCACTCGGCGTCGAGATGGGCCTCCGGGGACCGGGGATCGGGCAGATCCTCGAGCAGGACGTCGCCGTGGATGAAGCGCGCCGCATGGCGCTGTTCGCGCTGCCAGTGGGTGCGGCAGAAATTCCGGATGCAGACGCGGATGAAGTCGCGAAACCGGCCTCCGTCCCGTTCGAGGTTCGCGAGGAATTGCGGGCGGAGGAAGCGGTCGGCGAAGAAGTCCTGGACCAGTTCATCGACCGATGCGCCGGCGCCGGTCGCGCGTCGGAAGCAGCGGCGGATGGCGGGTTCGTAGCGTTCGCAAAGTCGCTGCAACGCGGCAAACCGTTCCTCCTCCGGAGCGCTCTGGGCGCGGACGATGGTGGTCCACGCCGTCGGCGGGAAGCCGTGTTCCGCGGCGGATGGGGCGGGCGTTGGGGTCGCGTCCTTCACGGGTGAGGCGGCTGGCGCTGGAGCCGGGGTCATGAAACCGAAAACCCGCGCGTATGGCGAGGCCCCGTGCGGTGCCTCCGTCGTCCCCCCGCAGGACCGTTGAAAAAGTCCTGAGTCCTGCGTGGACCTGCGATGTGGGGCCGACGCCTGCCGAGTCGCCGGTTACGCCTATCGATTCGCCTGCTTGGATCGCCCTGCGGCCCGTCCCGCCGCCGTGCACGCGCACCTCGGGGCGTGTTCGGAATTGACCCGGGGTGGCGGGATCGCGACTTTCACCGGCCAGCCGCCCCCGCACGCCGATGCCGACCGCGTCCCATGGTTGTCCGGGCCCGTCCCTTTCACGACGGGAATGGTTGCGCGTCGGCGGGCTGGGGGCGCTTGGGCTGTCGCTGCCTTCGCTGCTGGCGGGCACGGCCCGCGCCGGGGCAGCGACGTCCGCCGCGACGGCGAGCCGGTTCGGCCAGGCCAAGTCCTGCATTCTTCTCTTCCTGGCGGGGGGGCCGCCGCAGCACGAGACGTTCGATCCCAAGCCCGAGGCACCGTCCGAGGTGCGGGACGGGTTCCGCGCCATCTCCACGAGCGTGCCGGGGGTGCATTTCTGCGAGACGCTCCCGTACACCGCGCGGGTCGCGCACCGGTTGTCGGTGATCCGTTCGATGACCACGGAGATCGACGCCCATTCGACGAGCGGCGCGTTCATGCTCACCGGGTACGAACCGGCGTCGAAGGCGGAGAACGTGCCGCCGGGGCCGCAGGACTGGCCGAGCCTCGCGTCCGTCGTGGGGGCCCTCAAGCCCAGCACCCGGTCGCCGATGTCGGCGGTCGTCCTGCCGGAGATCCTGGCCAACGACGGCAACATCGTCTGGCCGGGGCAGGACGGGGGATTCATGGGACCGGCGTGGCATCCGCTGGTGATGCGGTGCGATCCCACGCGATTGCCGATGCAGATCGAGGGCCTGACGCGGCTCGCCGAGATCCCGGAGGTGCGCCTGGCGGACCGCCGGGCGCTGCTGGAGCAGGTCGACGCGCATTTCTCCGCCGCGCGACACAGCGAACCCGCGCGGGCCTGGGACCTGGCGCATCGCAAGGCATTCGAGGTGCTGCACGCCGACGCGAGCCGGCGCGCGTTCGAACTGGAGCGGGAAACCCCGGCGGTCCGTGCCGCCTACGGGGAGCACAAGTTCGGACAGAGCGTCCTGCTGGCCCGTCGCCTGGTGGAGGCCGGGACGCGGTTGGTTCAGGTCAACTGGCCGCGCGAGGGCAAGGCCGAGGTCGCGGGCAGCCCCCTCTGGGACACGCACGCCCGCAACGGCAGCCGGGTCCGGGACGTGCTCTGCCCTCAGTTCGACCGCACCTTCGCCACGTTGATCGGGGATCTGTCCGACCGCGGGTTGCTCGACGAAACCCTGGTCGTCGCCATGGGCGAGTTCGGGCGCTCGCCGAAGATCAACGCCGCCGGCGGGCGGGATCATTGGGGCGCGTGCTTTTCCCTCGTGCTCGCCGGGGGCGGCGTTCCCGGCGGACAGGTCATCGGGTCCAGCGACCGCATCGGCGGCTTCCCCGATACCCGTCCGTTGCGTCCGCGCGACCTGGCGGCGACGGTCTTCCATCTGCTCGGCATCGCGCCCGGCGCCGAGTTCCTGGATGCGCTGGAGCGGCCCCGGCCCGTGACCGACGGCGGCGTGCCGATCCGGGAGATCGCGGGCTGACCTCGGACCGAATAACGCCATGACCCGACCCTCCGTTCATCGCTTTCCACGCCGTCTCCTGCTCCTCCTGATCCCGGTGCTGGGCTGGGCCGCGGGCATGGGCATGGCGTTGCGCGCCGACGAGCCGTCCGTTCCGCTCGAAATCGAGGGCCAGGTCCGGCACGGCTACGCCCTTCACGACGGGGTTCGGATTCACTTCGCCAGCCTTGGCGACGGGCCGCTGGTCGTCATGGTCCACGGCTTCCCGGACTGCTGGCTCTCCTGGCGCGGGCTGATGAAGGAACTGTCGGGCACGCACCGGGTCGTGGCCCTGGACCAGCGCGGTTACAATCTCAGCGATCGCCCGCGCGGCGAGGACGCCTATGCCATGCCGAAGCTCGTCGGCGACGTGGAGGCGGTCATCGAGGCGTGCGGCGCCCGGCAGGCGACGGTGGTGGGGCATGACTGGGGCGGAGCCGTCGCCTGGAGCCTCGCCATGACCCGCCCCGAGCGCGTCGAGAAGCTCGTCATCTTGAACCTCCCCCATCCGCGCGGCCTCGCGAGGGAGCTCGCCGGCAACCCGGAGCAACGCCGGAACAGCGCCTATGCCCGGACCTTCCAGCAACCCGGGGCGCATACCAATCTGACGGCCGAGGGGTTGGCGTTCTGGGTCAAGGACCCCGCGGCCCGCCCGCGGTATCTGGAGGCGTTCCGGCGCTCGGACTTCGAGGCCATGCTGAACTATTACCGGCGCAACTATCCCCGCGAACCGTACACCGCCGACACCGCGCCCGTGGTGAAGGTGCAATGCCCGGTGCTGCTGATCCACGGCCTCGACGACACCGCGCTGCTGCATCCCGCCTTGAACGGCACCTGGGAATGGCTGGAACGGGACCTGACCCTCGTCACCGTGCCCAAGGCGGGGCACTGGGTGCATCACGATGCCCCCGACCTCGTCCACCGCGCCGTGCGTTCCTGGTTGGCGCGCTGAGCCGGACCAGGACCGCCCCGTGCCGCGAGTTTCGAAATTCGGACGCACGTCGGGACCAGGAAACCGCGGAGGGCGAGTCGCCGCGTGGGGGCACGGCACCGCGTGCGGCGTGTCGGCCCGGTGCCCTCACCGGGCGAGGGGTGGGCGAGCGTGCGGTTCCTTTCCGGATTTCCTTCCGAAACCAACAAGTACTGGACCGCGAAGGGCGGGGTACGCCGTTGAAGCGGAACCCGAAGGAAGTAGTTGGCGACCCCACGGGGATTCGAACCCCGGTTACTGCCGTGAA
>CAZSOV010000113.1:0-22292 GCA_964608505.1 uncultured Verrucomicrobiota bacterium | reverse complement strand
GGGGCCGGGACTTCCAGGAGGATATGGAAGTGATTGGACATGAGGCAGAAGGTCAGGACGCGCACCTCGCAGAACGCCTCACATTCGCGGAGCAGCGCGACGAAGTGCTCCTTCTCCGCCGGTTGGAAGATGAAACGGCGATCCACGACGCGCGAGATGCAGTGGTACCACCCGACCGGGGCCTCCGCCGGAAACTTCAGACGCGTATTCACGGGCAAAGCATATCCGCCACAACTCAAAATAAAAGGACTGATAATAAAGCATGCAACAAAACCAATCCAAGATCCCAAGACTAGAATAAAGAGACTGTCCATTAGTACTTTTAAAAAAGACGGACGATTGCATGGCTGGGGGGCTTGCGGCTGCGAGGTGGGCGGATCTTTCGCGCCTGGCGTCGCGTCGGGGCTGAATGAAGTGTTCGGTGGCTAAACGCAGGGTGATCGAGGGCGTGCGCGGACGGAGCGTAGCGGTGCGGTGCGGGTGGAATGGGGCCGGCTCGGGGATCGTCGCATTCGCACGCGGACGACCCGGAGGCCCTCCGGGAAGTCCACGCCTTCGCTGTCGTGGTGCTCCGGTCCACGCACGGATCGGACGCCCTCCGGGCGTCCACCCCCTCGGTGTCATTTAATTTGAGTCCACGCACGGTCCCGGTGTTTTGCGTCGCGAACCTTGACCGGGTGATGCGTCAGGGGCTACGAGGTGGGGAGACGGGACGCGGAGGTCTGCGTTTCGATCCAGGGGACCGATTTTGGAAGGGCATCCCACCCCGTGTCTGGCCCGCCCTGATTGGCTGGGCACTCCGTTCGCGTGGCGACGCGTATGTCGTGACCATGCCGGACACCCCAAGGAATGTTCCTTCCTGGCCCGCGGCGGGTGACTGCCGCGGGCTTCCTTTTGCAGGGCCGGGAGAAATGCGGTTCGTGTTGTGTCCGCGTCGGGTGTAGCTCCGGGCCGGTCGAGGGGCGGTGGGCCCGCGATCAGGGCTGGCCGGTGAGGGTCGAGAGGAGGTCGGCGAGGGCCTGGGGGGCCAGGGTGGTTTCGAATCCCTCGGGCATGATGGAGACGCCCTCGGGTTTAATCGCGCGGATCTGGTCGCGGGAGAGTCGTTGTTCGACCCCATTCGCCTGCCGGAGGACGAGGCCCGCGGCGGTCTCGGCACCGGCAAGGCCGGTGTAGGATTCGTTGTCGGCGGTTTCGATGGTGGTGGCGAGGTAGGCCGGGGCGACTTCGCGGTTGGGATCGACGATGGCCACCAGGAGCTTTTCTTTGGGTTGGGACTTCACGGATTCGAGGTCGGGACCCAGGAGGAAACCGACACCGCCAAGGCGGTGGCAGGTGGCGCATTGGGCCTGATAAACGGCGAGGCCCCGGGTGGGGTCGCCGCGCAGGCCGAGGGCCGGAAGGGCGGCCGCGACGGCATCGTGGCGGGACCCGGCGGGCTTGCCGAGGAGTTCGATGGCGCGTTGGCGCAGGGTGGCATCGGCATGGGAGCGGAGGGCGGAGAGTTGGGCGGCGGTGAGTTCCGCGGGAGGGATGGTGCGGGAGGCGACGGCGTCCAGGAGGAGTAGGGCCCCGGCGGCGCGGCGGAGGAGGGTGTCGGCGAGGAGTTCGCGGGCGGGCGGAGCGAGGGATTTCCAGGCGGGCAGGATGATCGAAGCCGAGTCGGAGGGATTGCCGCGCAGGAGTTCGTCGACGGCAGCGCGCTGGATTTCGACGGGCTGTCGTGCGTCGAGGAGGGAGCGGAGTGTGTTGCGGGTGGCATCCGAAGGGCGGTGGCCGAGGATGCGGATGGCCTCCAGGCGGAGGGCGGTGTCGGAGCCGGTCGCGGCGAGGATCTCGCGGGCGAGGTTTTCCCAGGGTTCGAGCCGGTGATCCGGGTCGGCTTGGGGAATCGTGCCGCCCGCGCGGCGGAGTCCGGCGGCGAAGCGGGCGACGGCAGGGAGGCTCCCGGGGGTGCGGGGCAGGTCGGCGAGGGTACGGATGGCCTCCTGGATTTCGGAGGGGCGATTGCGGCGTCCGAGGAGTTCCGCGAGGTCGGCGAGGGCGCGGGGCGGGGCGACGGAACCTCGAGCGGAAGCGGCGAGGGCGCGAAAGAGGTCGGGGGCGGCCTCGCCGGCGGAGGCCAGCACGGCGTCCGTCACGAGGGATTCGCCGGCGTCGGGGCGGGCCGATTGGAGGAGTTCGAGGAACAGCGCGGTGCGGCGGGGATGGCGGAGGGAGCCAAGGGAGAAGGCGAGCTGGAGGCGCACGGTGGCGTCGTCGTGGGGGCGGGGGGCGAGGCGATCCGCGAGGGCGGGGGAAGGAGCGCGGTCCGCGAGGGTGAATTCGGCCAGACGGATGGCATGGCGTCGCACCTCGGGGGCGGCGTGGTTCAAGGCGGCAAGGAGGTCGGGTTCAGCGAGTTGGCGGAGGGCATGGAGGACATGGAGGGAGTGGAGGGTCGACAGGGCGTTGGTTCCGGCGCCGGCGGGGTCGAGGGCGGCGCGGGCGGCGGCGAGGGAGCGGGGGGTGCCACGTTCGACCAGGAGGCGGGAGGCGGTGTCCCGGTGCCACGCGTTGGGATGGGAGAGGAGTTGGGCGAGGTCGGAGTCGGAAAGAAGGCCGAGGTCCGGGGATTGGCGGCGGACGGTTCGGTTGTCGGGAGCGATGCGGTAGAGGCGACCGCGATCGTTGCCGGAGTTGAGGTCGAGCAGGCGTTTGAGGTTGGGGGGCAGGGACCATGGGTGCTCGATGATTTCGCGGTACATGTCGATGATCCACAGGCAGCCATCGGGGGCGTTGACGAACTGGACGGGGCGGAACCAGGTATCGGTGCTAGCGATGAATTCGCGGCGGGCTTCGTCGTTTGGCCGGACGCCGGCGAGTTCGCAGCCGTGGGGGACGAGTTTTTTCCGGTGGATGAGGTTGCTGCCGCAATCGGCGACGAAGGCATCGCCCGCGAAGTCGGGTCCGTAGGCGTCCCCACGGTAGAGGGTGAGTCCGGTGGCGCTGGTGAAATAGCCGCTGGAGCGTCCTCCCATTTCGATGAGGCCGGGGACGAGGCCGGTGACGCGCCAGCGGGTGCGGATGACGCGCCAGGGTTCCTCGGGGCTGATGCGGAAGACTTCGGCGGCGGGTCCATCGGCGGCGATGCTGACGCGGGCGGGGGGCAGGGCATGCCAGGCATTGCGGGAGGCGTAGCGATCCTCGATCCGGATGAACTGGAGGTGATCGGAGTTGGAGCAGAGGAATTTCCGGCCCGCGTCGTCGAAGGTCATTCCGTATTGGCCGCCGCCGGTCTCGGAACGGAGTGCGAGGGTGCGCGGGTCAAAGGAGAAGTCGCGCCCGCGGACGTCGAGTTCCGAATCGGGGTCGGGAGGGGAGGTGGCGGGAGCGCCGAAGCGCCGGCGCCACGCCCGGGTGAAGTCGGATTCGACCCGTTGGACCCTGCCCCCGATGAGGCCGCTCGAGCCGTGGATGCGGGCATCGAGTCCCCACTGGAAGGAGTTGAGCATGGCCTGGACGTTGAGTTTGTTCGTGGCGTAGGGGGCGAAGTCGCTGGCGAATCCGGTGAAGATGGTTTCGCGCACGTCGGCACGTCCGTCGCCGTTCTCGTCGCGGGCATAGAGGACGTCGGGGGTGGCGCCGACGAAGACGCCGCCGTCCCAGCAGACGAGGGCGGTGGGCCAGGGGAGATCGTCGAGGAACACGACGCTGGATTCGAAGCGTCCGTCAGCATCGCGATCCTCGAGCCGGCGGACTCGTCCGAGTCGTTCGGGCCGGCGTTCGGAGTAGTCGCGCATCTCGAGGACGTAGGCGCGGCCCTGGGCGTCGAAGCTGACGGCGATGGGATCGACGACCTGGGGTTCATGGGCGGCGAGTTCGAGGTGGAAGCCGGGCCGGACCTGAAACGTGGCGAGGGCCTGGGCGGGTTCGACGGCAGGGAAGTGGGGAACGTCCTGGGCGGCGAGTTCCGGTTCGGCGGCGGGAGATCGGGCGGGGAGGGCGCAGGCCAGGAGAGCGGCGAGCAGAAGGACGGCAGGACGGACGCGATGCGCGGGAGTCACGGGGCGATGGCAAACCGGCCAAGGGGGCGGAGGCAAGACCGAAGGGATGTCCGACGGAGGGCGGGGCGCGCGACGGATTGGTTGCGGCGTCGCTGTCGGCTCCCGGTTGGCTACCGCCAGTCGAGGCCGATGGCCCGGAGTTCGGCGCGAAGGGTGTCGAGGTGCCAGATGCGAACGATGGACTTTTCGCCGGCAACGGCGAGGCGGCGTCCGTCGTGGTCGAAGGCGAGATCGCGGACGAGCAGGGGTGCGGGCGGTTCGAGACGGGCCAGTTCGGCCCCGCTCCCGGTATCCAGCAGGTGGACGATCCGCGGACTCAGGCTGACGGCGAGCGAGGTGCCGTGGGGGTGCACCGCGAGCGGCGAGTCCGTGGCGGAGGGATTCTGGCGTGGCCAGCGTCGGAGGAGTCGCCAATCGCGCGTCGACCACAGGCAGTATTCCGTGGGGGAACCCGAGGCGAGCCAGCGTCCGCGCGGATCGAAGACCACGGCCAACCGATGTCCCGAAAGTTCATGGACGGTGCGTCCGGTTTCGGCGTCGAGGACGTATCCGGTGTCGTGATGGGTGCCGACCGCGAACCAGCGGGCATCGGGGGACAACGCGACCGAATAGGCCAGGTTTTTGAGATCCGCCAGGGCGGGCGGGCGCGGGAGGGGATGGCGCCGGGGCGGAGACGAGTCGTGGTGCTGAACCCAAGCCACCGGGTCGTCGACGGCGATCCAGGTCCGGCCATCCGGTGTTTGGTCGAAATCGACCCAGGAGTGATCTGGGAGGCGGGTTTGGAGGCGACCCTGGTACCAGGTCTGCAGCCCTGCGGCGGTGGCGAGGTTCAAGGCGCCGGAATTTCCGTCGAAGGACAGCGCGTGGACGGTGGGGAGATCGAAGTAGCGGACGTCACCGGAAGCGAGGTCGGTGAGGCGGGCGTCCCCGCCCTTGATCCAGGCGAGGGACCGTCCGTCGGGGCTGAACCGAACGCGGCTGACGAAGTCGCGGAAGCCTGGCAGGGAAAGGGTGTGGAGGACGCGGTTGGTGCTGAGATCCCAGGCGCCGATGGCCTCGGTCTCGCGATCGAAGTAGAGGCGGCGTCCGTCGGCGCTGAACCGATTGGCGAGGCCGTCGTGGGTGAGGAGCAGGAGGCGTTCGGTCACCGTGTCCCAGAGACGGGTGTAACCATCCATGCAGCGGGACATGAGCAGGTTGCCGTCGGGATGGAACTCGAGCATCTGGACTGGGCTGCCCTCCTCCTGCCAGACGCGGCGCTGGACGGCCCAGGGGGTGACGGAGTCGGACGGGTTCGTTCCGTCGGCGGGGGTGAAGCGCAGGAGATGGATGTCGGGCTGATTCCAGCAGGAGACCGCGAGTTGCCGGCCATCGGGATGCCAGTCCATGGCCGAGAAGAGGGTCACCTCGAACGTGGCGGACGCGCGCAGTCGACGGGACGCCAGATCCCAGACGGTGAGGCGGGTATCGGCGGCGACGGCGAGCAGGTCGCCGGCGGGCGAGAACCGGGCGCGACGGGGGTCGGCGGTGTCGGGGAGCTGGAGTGGGGGATGCTCGTGTCCATCGGAGACGTCGAAGATCCGGACCTGGCGGTGGCTGGAGCAGATGGCGAGGAGTCGGGCATCGGGGCTGAAGTCGAGGGTGAAATCGACATTCGGCGCGGCGGGCACCTGCCGGGTCCAGAGCAGGCGGCGGGTAGCGAGGTCCCAGACCGCGACCCGCTGATCCTCGTAGTAGCGGGCGGCGAGCGTGGCTGCGTCGGGACCGAAGCGAAGTTCGTTGCCGGCCCGTCCGCCGAAATCCAAGTCGACGGGTGTTTTCGCTTCGCCGGGCCAGGAGAGCTGGATGACGGATTGGCCGTGGGTGCCGGGAGTCCGGCGGGCCAGACAGCCGTCGCGCGGGGAGATGTCGAAGTTCGGCGGGCGGAGCAAATCCTCGGAACCCTGGGAATAGACGTGGCGGTAGGGTGCTGGGCGGAGGTTGAGTTGGGCGAGGTTGGCGATGGCTTCGTGGCGGAGTTCGGAGGAGCCGCGGAGGGCAGCGGCGCCCGTGATGAGGTCGAGGGGTGAGGGACCCGGGACGAACTCCCGGCTCAGGCGCTGGGCGCGGGCCTGGAGACGCTGGGATTCCCAGAGTTGGATGCGGGTCTTGCGCCACTGCGCCAGAGTGGCCGAGAAGCCGACGACGACGGCGAGTCCGGCGAAGACGAGGGTGCCGGCCAGGGCGGGTTGACGGCGGGACCAGCGCCAGAGGCGTTCGGGAAGGCTGGCAGGGCGGGCGTGGATGGGTTCGCCGCGGAGGAGGCGTTGGAGGTCACGGGAGAGGTCGCGTGCGGTGGGGTAACGGTGGGCGGGATCCTTGGCGAGGCAGCGCAGGCAGATTGTCGCGAGGTCCCGCGGCAGGCCGGGTCGGACGAGGCGCGGCGAGAGGGGTTCCGCCTCGGCGACCTGCCGGAGGATGTCGGCCACACCGTCCCCGAGGAAGGGCGGGCGACCGGTCAGGAGATGATAGAGCAGGGCGCCCAGGGAATAGACGTCCGTCGCGGGGCCGAGCGCGGCGCGTGATCCGGAGGCTTGTTCCGGGGCCATGTAGGCCGGGGTGCCGACCACCTGACCGGAGAGCGTGAGGTCGTTGGGCGAGGGTTGGACGCCGGACGGTCCGAGGCGCTTGGCGACGCCGAAATCGGTGACGTGCGGTTCGCCGGTGGCGTCGACGATGACGTTGGAGGGTTTGAGGTCGCGGTGGAGGACGCCGCGGTCATGAGCGTGCCCGATGGCGTCGGCGATCTTGGCGAGCAACTCGGCCGAGGTGCGGACGGCGAGCGGGGCGTCGCGGGTGAGTTCGGCGAGGTGGCGGCCGGCGATGAACTCCATGGCGATGTACGGACGGCCCTCGAAATCGCCGACGTCATGGACGCGGACGATGTGGGGATGGGCGAGGCGCGCGGCGGCCTGGGCTTCGTTGCGGAACCGGTCGATGTCCGTGAGCGAGGCGAGATCGGAGTCGCGCAGGACCTTGAGGGCGACCTCGCGGTCGAGTTCGACGTGGCGCGCGCGATAGACGATGCCCATGCCTCCGCGCCCGACCTCGTCGAGGATCTCGTAGGGTCCGACCCGGGGCGGGGCGGAGGACTGGGATTCGAGCCGGGCGAGGTCGAGGCTGCGGGGGGAGGCGAGGGCGGCGGCGAGGCAGCGGGGGCAGCGACCGGAGAGGTTGCCCGCCCCGAGAGGCGCGTGACAGCGCGGGCACATCGATTCGGTGGCGGGCAGGGAGGACATTCGGCGGCGGGGGGGGGCGGGGTTAGTTGCCGGCCAGGGCGGCGAGCAATTCCCGGTATTCGGCGTCGAGGTCGCTGTCCTGGCCGAGCGTCCGACGGATCTCGGAGCGGACCAGTTCGGCGAGGCGCCGGCGCAGACGGAAGGCGGTGACCCGCACGGTCTGCCACTGCATGCCGACGCGTTCCGCGACGCGGCGGTAGTCGTCGTCGGAGGCATCCTCGAAGCACGTGGCGAGGGCCTCGAAGAGGGTGGCGCGGCCACGGGCCTGCTGTTCCTCGCGCAGGGCGCGGAAGGCGCGATCCAGGACGGTGCGGGCCCAGGAGCGGGCAAAGGCGCGTTCGGGGCTTTCGCAGGAAAGGTCCGGCGCGCACAACGCCTCGGCGTTTTCGAAGTCCAGCGGCACGAACGTGTGTCGTCCGCCGCGTTTGGCGGCCCTGGCCCGCTCGCCCTCGGAGATCACGTGATGCCGCAGCGCCACCAGGAGGAAGCTGCGAAAGCGTCCCTTCTCGGGCGCAATCCGGCCGAGATCGTCGCGGTCGAGGAGCTTGGCGACGAAGCTCTGCACGAGGTCCTGCGCGTCCGCGGGGCTTTTGCCGTCGCGTCGGAGGAACGCGTACAGGGGGGGCCAGTAGGCGCGGCAAAGCGAATCGAGCGCCTCCTGGCAATGCCCGCCTCCGGCGTCGAGCACGAGGCTCCAGTGCGTCGTGGGAAACTGGACGCCCGTGGCGGGCGAGGATGGGCTCATGATTCGAAGGCTAGGCATGGGTTGCGGTTTGGAAAGGCGGGAATCCCGTCGGCCTCGCCCGAGGAGAAGCCGGAACCGGCGGCGGAGATTACTAACGGACCGGGGCCCGGGCGGAACGCAAAGGCCCCCGTCCGGCGAGG
This sequence comes from uncultured Verrucomicrobiota bacterium, assembly GCA_964608505.1. GTDB lineage: Bacteria > Verrucomicrobiota > Verrucomicrobiia > Limisphaerales > CAIMTB01 > CAIMTB01. The sequence goes on along the minus strand of CAZSOV010000113.1, from coordinate 14,083 downwards.
GACGGGGGCCCGGGGAAGGTGGGGACGGGCGGGGTGGCCGCCTGCCGTTCAGAAGTTGCCGTCGAAGTGCCACACCGTGCCGTTGGCGCCCACGGCCCAGACCCGGTTGTCCGCCGACAGATCGACGCGAACCGCGGGGCGGCCCGAATCAGGCGCCCCGTGGGACGGCCCAGTGACCGGCGCGGTAGGTGCGGCCCACCAACGCCTGGGCTTCGGCGTCGTCGATGATGACCTCGGCGGCGGGGTCGAACCGGAGCCTCCGCCCCACCCGGGTCGCGATGTTGCCGAGGTGGGCGAGGGAGGAGGAGAGGTGCCCGATCTCGATGTCGGCGTGGGGTCGGCGGCCCGACCGGATGGCCTCGAGAAAGTCGCGGTGATGGGGCAGGGAGTCGAGGCGTCCGTCGCTCCGTTCCTGCAGCTGATTGCGGGGGCCGAAGAGCTGCCAGCCGCTCTGCTTGCCGAGGATCAACATGCCGCGGGTGCCGTAGAAGGCGTTGCCGTTTTCGTGGCCCTCCTGGACATAGGGCGACCAGATGCGCTGCTCGTAGACAAGCTGTTTTCGTTTGGTCCCGGGTCCCTCGTATTCGTAGCTGACGTACTGGGTGTCGGGGAATTCCTGGTCGTCGTCGAAGAAGTACTTCCCGCCGGCGGCGGAGACGCGGTTCGGATGGATTTCGACGCCGAGACCCCAGCGGGCGATGTCGATCTCGTGGATGCCGTCGTTGCCGATGTCGCCGGTGCCGAAGGCATGGCGCCAGCGCCAGATGGAGGGCAGGAGATTCGAGTGATAGGGCACGACGGGTGCCGGGCCGAGCCACAGGTCGAAATCAAGCTGCGGGGGTGGGGTGCCTGGCTGGGTCCTGCCGATGTTGCCGCGCAACTGGCTGTTCCAGGCCTTGGCCACCAGTACCTCGCCGATGGCGCCGTCGCGCAGCATCTGCATGGCCCGCTGGATCGTGGCAGAGCTCCGGCTCTGCGTGCCGACCTGGACGATGCGGCGGTGGCGGCGGGCTGCTTCCACCATGAGGCGGCCCTCGCGAATGTTGTGGGCGCAGGGTTTCTCGACGTAGACGTGCTTCCCGGCGTCGCAGGCCAGGAGCGTGGCGGGGGCATGCCAGTGATCGGGCGTGGCGATGATCACGGCATCGACCGCGCGGTCCTCGAGCACGCGGCGCAGGTCCTTGTCGGTCCTGGGGGCCTTGCCTCCGGCCTTTTCGACCAGCGCGGCGCCGGCGGCGAGTCGGCTCGCGTCGACGTCGCAGACCCAGGCGATCTCGACGTCGGGCTGGGCGGCAAAGGATTTCAGCAGGTTCGAGCCGTGCCCGCCCGGCCCGATCATGCCGAGCACGACCCGTTCGTTGGCACCGCTGCCGCGGGCGATCCGCGGAAATCCGAGGCTCATGGTGGCGACCCCGGTCGTGCCGCGGCGAAGGAATTGTCGACGGTTGGAAGGGGGCGAGGTCGGGGCATGCATGGCGATGGCGGGGATGACGGACCGTAGCGCGGGCGGACGCCGGCGTCGATCAACCGGACGTCCGCCCTTCGTCTGATGCAGGGCAATTGACGAATTCTGGTCCGCGTCCGTGATGTGGGGCCGGCGACTGCCTAGTCGCCGGTTTCCTCTCTGGTTTCGCCTCCTGTGATTGCCCTGCGACTCAGCTCGCCGTCGCGCAGACGCTATGGCGGGGAGCCGGTCGCGGGCAGGCCGCGGGAGGCATGCCACGCGCGACCTCGACTCCGCGCCTACGGGAACAACTCGCGCAGGCGGCGGGCGCGGAACTCGAAGATGCGGCGGACGTCGCGGCGGACGAAGAACCGGTCGATCAGGGCACCTCCGAACGGACGGTACCGGACGACGTCACGGCACAGGGTTCCCTCGTCGCAGGGGGTGAAAGTGTGCGTGTGGTGCCAGAGGCGATAGGGACCGCGAAGCTGGGTGTCGACGAACCGGAACGGGGGCTCCCAGTCCTCGATCCGGGTGCGCCAGCGGATCGGGATGCCGTGCAACCGGAGGCGGTAGTCGATGAGGGTGCCGGACTGCATGACGATGGGCGGGGAAGTCAGGACCTCGAAGCGCAGCCAGGGAGGCGTGAGGGCTTCGAGGTTTCGGGCCTCGGCAAAGAAGGGGAACACCTCCGTGCAGGGGCGGGGCAGCCGGAGCTCGGCTTCCAGTTGGTACGTTCGGACCCCGTCGAGATCGATGGCCGTAAACTGCATCGGAGCACCCTAGGCTGTTTCGGGTGACGCCGCCACCGCGGGCCGGGTGCGGGCCAAGCGGAGCGGACGGGGCTCCGATGTCAGCGGAGGCGCAGGCGGGCGTAGCTGAGGGTGTGGTTGCTGCCGGCCTGCACGCCGAGCAGGTCCACGACGTCCGAGGGCGCGTTTCCGGCGCGCGGCGTGGCGGTGAAGAAGCTCCCGAACGCCTTCGCGAAGGGAATGGGCGTGCGCGTGCCGGGCGTGCCGTCCGCCGCGATCTCGAGCAGTTCGTTGCGCGAGCGACCGGCCTCGGAGACGTGGAGGATCAACACGCCGCGGCCATCCGCCCGCTCGTGATAGCGTGCCGCCGAAGCCACGGGTCCCGGTTCGGTCTCGGTCGATTCGAGCAGGGTCCGGCGGGCGACGACCCGCCCGTCCCGCACGACGGCGAGGCGCAGCGAATGGGACTGCTTCGCGTCGGGGAAGAACTTCGCCCGCAACCGTTCGTCGAGGGCGCGTTCGGTCCAGATCAGGAACACGGCCCCATCCCGGGTCAGCCACGAATCCGCGGCGGAGATCCCGCCCCCGGTCGCGTCGCGGCTCGCGATCTCGATCCAGTCCCGGAACGGTTCCCGGGTCACGTCGGGTGTCCACGCGTAGAACAGGCGGCGGAAGTCGTAGTCCCACTCGCGTCCGGTCAGTTCCTTCTTGAAGGCGCGCCAGGCCGGGTTGGGCTCGAGGATGTCGCTGACGCCGCAGAAATGGACCGCGCGCTCGCGGAGGAGGACGTTGGGATAGCAGACGCGCACGGGCTGGGGTTTGGCGTAGGTCGAGCCCCAGGGCCAGCGCAGTTGACCTTGGGCGGGCCACGCCCCCGTCGCGTCCCGGAAGGTCCACTCGGCGTGGGTGTAGTCGATGTTCTGGAACAGAATGAATTCACCCCGCGCGGGATCGGCGGCGAAGCTGCGGTAGCTGTGCTCGGTGAACCGGGGTTCGCCCTTCCAGCGCGGCAGCCAACGTTCCGGGGCCGGCACCTCCGATGTTCCCGTCGCGAACCGGAGCAACTCGGGACGCGCCGGGCCGCCGCCTTCGCGGTCCGGAGGGTTCAACGTCGGGTTGGCCGACAGCACGACGCCGGCGTCGCCGAGGGCGACGAGGGGCGCGGGTTCCCGGGTCCGGCCCGTTTCGTCGACGTACCAACGCTGCCAGCCGCGCGCGTCGCGGCGCCAGAGGACCCAACGGCAATTGTTCAGCGGCTTCGCGTCCGGGAGAGTTTCGAGACCGGAGGCGTAGACCCGATCCCCGACACGGACGAGGCAGGTGGAGCCCGCGCACCACATGGGTCCCGCGCCGTTGTTGGCCGGCGCGTGGCGGTACAGTTCCTCCTCCACCTCGACCTCGACCCGGGTGGCGGGAGGCCCGGACGGGGCGGGGGCCGCGGCCTGGATCGCCAGCGTGACGCAGAATGCCCAGGCCAGCAGCCAGCCACGCCAAGGCGGACCGGACCTCGGGCGGGCAACGAGGATGGATCCGTGCGGACGCGGAGGATGGGTCATGGGGCGATCCTGCGCGGAAGGTCGCGTCGCTCAAGTCCGAACCCAACACCCGCCGCCGGCAGGGCCGTTGACAAAGTCCTGCGTGGACCTGCGATGTGGGGCCGGCGACTGCCGAGTCGCCGGTGTCGCCTCTCGATTCGCCTGCTTCGTTGGCTCCGCGACCCGGCCCGCCGTCGCGCGGACGCCCGGGCGGGGAGCCGGTCGCGCGCCCCCATGGACTTTATCCATCCCCCTGCCGCCGCCGGCCACTCGCCGCTCGCCAGCGGTGCGTTGGGGCCGACACCTTCGGACCGAACCAAACGACCCAACGACCGCATCCGCACCAACACATGAACCTGATGTTCCGCGGGCCGTGGCTGGCCCTTTCCGCGTGTCTCCTGTGGCCCGGATTCCTCGCCGACGTCATCGGGGCCGGGGTGGGGCAGGATTGGGGCATCGAACAGAATGTCTACACCGACCCGGTGACCGGAGTCCGCGTGCGGGAACTGACCCGGAGCCCGAACGTCGCGGACAACCTGTATTTTCATGTCTCCAATTTCACGGCGGACAACCGGCATCTCCTGTACGTCGATCACCGGGCGGGTGCGGGAAGGCTGTTCCGCGCGGAGGTCGGGACGGGGCGCTTGACGCAGCTCACGGAGGATCCGGCCATCGGCGCCCGGAGTGCCTGTCCGGATCCGCGCGATGCCGGGCGGGTGTATCTGATGCGGGGTCCGGAGGTGCTCGTGCTGGATCTCGCGGGCCTGAAACTGTCGCGCGTCGGGGAGATTCCGGGGCCGCACGTGGGCGGGTTCCAGCAGCCGACGGTGAGCCATGACGGGCGCTCCCTGGCGGTGAGCAAACAGCGGGACGCCGGCAACTGGGAGGTCGGTTTGATGGACCTGGCAACGGGCGCGTATCGCACGGTGCTCACGCAGGGCTTTCGCATCGGCCACGTCCAGCACAGTCCGACCGATCCCCTGATCTTCTACGTCTGGGAAACGGGGGGATATGCCCCGCAGCGCACGTGGGTGGTCGGGGCCGACGGGACCGGAAACCGGCCGTTCTACGCGCGCGTGGCATCCACCAACTGGTTCACGCCCCTCAAGGAGTGGGTGACGCACGAGGCGTGGGTGGCGGGAACGGGGGAGATGACGATGATCAACGACAAGCTCGGCGTGATGCTCGTCGCGAAGGACGGCTCCGCGCGCCTGGTCCGGGAAGGCAACTACTGGCACGCGGCCGCCCGGCCCGATGGACGGTTCCTGGTCCTCGACGACATGCAGGGCCGGTTGTGGTTGTGCGAGACGGCCACGGGCAATCTCCGGCTCCTGGCGACGGGCCTTCGCGACACCGTGCGCGTGCATGCCCACGCGTCGTTCGACCGCTTGGGCCATTACGTCCAGTTCCACACCGGGCGCACGCACGAGACGGTGGCCATCCTCGACCTCCGCGAGCTTCCGCCACAGGGCTGGACGGATTGAGGGTTCGGGATCTCGGACGCGCGGTTGTAGGCCGCGTGCCCTCGCGCGGCGCGGCGGAGGGGCATGTGACGTTGGGTCAGCGGACCCGGCCCACAGGATCGCGGAGGCCGACGATGTAGGCCTCGTGCCGGGCGGCGATCGATGCGTCCGATTCCGCGATGCCGATCCAAAGACGGGTCCGGGCACGGGCGGACTCGCCCGGTTTCAGGTCGCGTCCGAACAGCGACAGGTAGGTCGAGTAGTGCGCCTCGGTCTCGTGCGGTGAGGACACGGCAAAACACTCGGCGGACGGGGCCATCAGCACCGCGCTCAGTCCCGTCGCGGGAATCCATCGCCGGGCGAGCGGGGTCGTCAGGCGAGGACGGAGCTGCCACTCGACCGGATGCGGTTCCAGTCTCCAGCGGCCATCGCGGATCAGCGTCATGGCCGCTTCATCCCGCGGGAAGATCTGCCAATCGCCCGCGGACCGATCCAGGCGCAGCCAACCGGACGGACCGGTGGCCACCGCGGCGCGGGTGAAGCTCTCGTGGAAATAGGACGCGACGAACGATTCGAAGCCGGACAGCGCCATCTCCGCGGTCACTGTGGTTTCGAGGTCCACCGTGACGGGGTCCTGCCAGCGATACGTGGCCTGCAGTCCGAAACGGCGCTCCGGAGTGGCGGACCAGGTCACTTCCACCGCGCCGTCGTCCCGCAACCGGGCGAGGCTGGGCCAGTCCCAGGCGCCGCTTCCCCAGCGTCGTCCGTTCGCGAAGACGCGGTAGTGGCTCAGCAGCCCGTTGCTCCGGTCCAATCGGGTGCCGGTGGGGAGGTGGACGACGTCCTGCAGGCCGAGCGATTTTCCGCCAATCCGCAATCGACCCCGCAGGATACCGGTGTCGAAGGCGAACCCGCCGTCGGACGTCGGGACGAATCGCGGGGCCTGCGTTCCAAGGGCCGGGGCGGCGCGGAGTCCGTCGCCGAGCCCGGCCAGGGCCAATGCCCATGCGAGCATGACCCAGCAGGTGCATCCACGGGCAACGAGGCCGGTTCGTCGGTTCATGGTGGGAGGGCGCGGCAGCGGGCGCCACGCGGTAGGGTTGGGAGGTTTATTTGGCAGTTTTGACGAGAACCACCGCCCGCCGTCCGACCTCGGCGGTGTATTGCTGGTCGAATTCGCCGAGATCTTTGCGTCGCCAGACGTCGCGCAGGGGCGTCTTCCCGGTCAGGCCGAGTTCCGTCCAGGACACGGAGACCTTCGCGGGTTTGTCGCCGCGATTGCCGAGCCCGATGGCCTTGGTGCCGTCGGCCAGGTTCTTGATCATGACGAAGGTTGTCTCGCCCCGGGAAATGACCCGGGCGCATTCGCCCAGCGGGTCCTGGTCGATCTCGATGACTTCCGGGCTGCACAGGATGCCGAGGGTGAAGGCGTCGAGCTTGGTCATGTCGCCACTGAAGAACAGCGGCGAGGCGCTGAGGCACCAGAGGGACATGAAGGCGTATTGTTCGTTGACCGAGAGGGGGCAGGGTTGGGGTTTGCCCATGCCCTGGGCGTTTCCAATCCAGCCGATCTGGAGGTAGTCCGGATCGTTCCAGGAGCCCGGCTTCGACCATGCCCGATGCGCGGCGTTCTTGAGGGCGACCTCGAAGATGCGGCCCAGTTCGAACCCGAGATCCCCGGCAGTTCGCCAGGACTGGCCGCCGACCTCGGCGCCCCATTCCCAGACCTTGCCCATGCCGTACTGGCACAGGTTCAGGAGGATGTCGCGCGACTGCTGCTGGAGCAGGTCACCCATGAGGGTGTAGGGCTTCTTGTATTTCACCAGGTCCGGGTCGCCGCTGTTCTTCGCGACCTCGGTGTAGGAGCACCAGTCGTACTTGAGAAAATCGAAGCCCCACTCCGCGAACTGCCGCGCGTCCCGGGCCTCGTTCTGCCAGGACCCGGCGAATCCGCCGCAGGTCAGCGGTCCGGGCGACGAGTAGATGCCGGCCTTGAGGCCCTTCGCGTGGATGTAGTCCGTGAGACCCTTCATGTCCGGGAAATGCTGGTTGGGCACGATGTTCCCTGCGGCGTCCCGCAGGGGCCCCACGCGCTTCGGGTCCCCGTGCTTGGGCGCGTTCATCCAGCAGTCGTCGATGTTCACGTATTGGTAGCCCACGTCGGCCATGCCGGTGGACACCAGCAGGTCGGCCGCCTCGCGCATCATCGCGTCCGTGATCCGATCGTAGTGCGCGTACCAGTGGTTGTAACCCATCGACGGCGTGAGGGAGAGCACCTCGCCCGACACGATCCGGAAGGCGCGCCGGTCCGCTCCCCGGCTGCTGCTGGCGCGCAGGGTCACCGGATATTCCCCCCGCGCCGGGGCCGTGCCCGAAATGATGCCGGTGGCCGGGTCCAGTTGCAGGGTCGCGGGCAGGCCCTCCGCCGCGAACTCCATCGGGCGCACGCCCTGGGCCGGAATCCGATACAGGAACGGCTTGCCGGGACGACACCCGTACACCAACGGTCCCCAGACCTTCGGGGCCGGTCCGGGCCGTGGAGTGAGGATGACGTAATCCTCCTTCGGTGTCGGTGCCGGCGTCGGCGGCGCGACCGGATCGACACCCGACGCGAGGAACGAAGCCGAGAGGAGGCTCACGGCGGCCCACACGGACCATCCGGGGCGGCGGTTGGCTGGGGGACGGGCGCTGGAGGCCACCTCGAGCGGTGCGCCGACCCGGGCGCTCAGGAGGCTTCGGATATACGAGAAGCTCGCAGCGGACGAGTTCGTCGGCGACGGCGAGGCGTGGAATGGATTCATGGGTGCACCTCCAGGTGGGTTGGGCTTTTCGGAAGAGGTTCGAGCGTGCGGTGGCGGAAATACCGCGGGTGGACCGGGGTCGGCGATGGCGCGGTCAAACGGGTGGGGCCGGGGTTCCGGGGGTGGGGTCGCCCGGGAGATGGCGCGCGGCGTAGAGCCCCATGGCCCGCAGGTTGGCATGGGGCGTGTCCCGCGGTACCTCGCACCCGGCGCCGACGATGAACCTGCTGCCGGCGGCCTGGTGGCATTGGGCCACTGCCGTGGTGATGGAGTCAGGCGTTCCGTTTCGTAGCACGCTCACCGGATCGATGTTGCCGAGGATGATTTGCCCGGAGCCCATCCTCTCCCGTCCCTCCGCGACCGGCGAGAGCCAGTCCAGATCCACCACCTCGCACCCGAGCCGGCCCATGCCCGCCAGGCAGAACCGGGTGTTGCCGCAAATGTGCAGGCGCGTCCGTCCGCCCATGGCCCGGACGCCGTCGATCAGCTTCTTTTCGTAGGGCCACACGAACTCCTCGTAAAGGTCGGGCCCGATCAGGGACGCGGCCGCGTCCCCGACTCCGAGCACGTCGGCGCCGGCGGCGATCTGTTGGCGGGCGAACCGAAGTTCCATCTCGACCACGAACTCGAAGAGATCCCGGACGAAGGCGGGGTCGTCGTAGAAGTCCAGCATTAGGTTGTTCAACCCGCGCAGGTCGGCGGCCTCGGCGCAGGGGCCTTCGATCCAGCCTTCGACCAGCCGTTCGCCGGCGGTGCGTTCCTTGAGCGCGGCGACGGCAAGGATGCCATTGTGCATCCGACCGCCGCCGAGCGGATCGGGGAGCTTCAGGGCGGCCAGGTCCGATTTCTCCGCCAACCGGGGTTCCTCCTCGATGATCGCCGCGGGTTGGTTCTCGAAGTACTCGAGTTTGGCCCCGCAATCCGCCGCCTCCCGTCCCGGATCGGACATCGTGTTGACGTAGTCCAGGTCGAAATCCTCCGCCACGCGGGTCTGGGCTTCCGCCAGCACGCGGAAATCCAGTTCGTAGTCGCGGTACCGGACCTGCGCCAGGTCGGCGGCGAACTGCATGGTGATCGGCATGAACGGCAGGCGGTCCACCGGATGGCCTGCGAGATGGGCAAGAACGCGTTCGCGGGAGGTCATGATGGGAGCGGGGGCCGTGGTGGGTCGTGGCGCCTTCGATGGCGTGGCCTTGCGGAAAATCCGAAGTTCCAAGTCCAGCACCGGAACCGTGTCCGAGGCTGCCGCCGATCTCAGATTGGGCTCGGCAGGGAGCATGACGGCCTTCCCCGATCCGCGCACTCCCCATTCCTTGGCAATCGTTGCCCGCAGGCTGCCTGCCGGACCCGCCCGGCGGGGAACAGCTCCCTTCAACGCCACGCGAGGAATCCACCACGAATGGGAGGGTGCCGGGACGAGGTCGGGCCAGCGGATCCGGAGCTGGCAGCAGGTCCCCAAAAAGGAGCCATCCGAAGAGGGAGTTCCCCCTTCGGATGGCTGGCAGATCGATATTCGGAATTCGGAATCTGAGGGCGGGTCAGCCGAGCCTCAGGCCGCCATCCGCCGGCGACGCCATCCGGTCCAGGCGGCCAGACCGGCCACCACACCCGCACCGGCCAGGGTCGAGGCCTCCGGCACCGCCGCGGAGCTCATGTCAGCCTCGGGGATGAAAAGGCCGCTGAAAGCGAAGTGGTTAAATGCCTGCGGCCCGTCGCTCAGCGGGACGGTCGAAGGCACCGGGCCGAGGTTCAGTCCTTCGTAGTGGCGAATGTGCACTTCGAACGTGGCAAAGAAGCCTGTGCTCAAGAATTGGGGTTCATCCCGCTCACTTTGTTCCCTGAACCGCTCGCCAAATCATGAAACTCGATATCAGTAGTGGACCCGAAGGGGTTTTGCGGCCCGGTAACGTAGTTTCCTGCGAGATAGATGATGGGGCCGGGCGCAGACATGAAATCCGCATCCGACAGTAGAATACTCCCGGCTGCGCTCGGTCCGGCCAGGAGCGTACCGGGAGGAAGTCCGGGGAGTTGGGAAATGACCGACAATCCGCCAGAGTTAAAGTCCGACCAGGAAATGCTGATGCTGGCCGGATTCGAATCGTCGATCACAAGGCTTACCGCCTGGGTGGCCGGACCGGCGAGAACCAGCCCCGCCATCGCTGCCAAAAGGAATCTCCTATTCATGCTTGGTGTCGCGACTGCCGTTTGGGTTGTGGGCTCCCGAGATCCAGCCCTGTCCTTAAATGCATTAGTGCGACGGATGACGCTGGGGGGATGGCGGGCGGAGAGAGCGCAAAGAGACCGACCTGTACACAGCTAAGTGGGATTCTTGATCGCGGGAATCGACTTTTCGGTGCGGGGCACGCGGCCTGGCAAACAAAGCTCTCCTGGCTTTTGAAATTGCAACGAACAAGCCCGAGGCCCCCCTCCAAGTCCAACGAGTCTTGAATCGACCAGGATTCTCATTGGCCATCGGGCGCCGTGCGAAGACATCGGGTTGGGTTAATAGCGCCGGGATTTATGGGGATGGTCCTGAGCCGGAGCGGGGTGTCCGGTGATCGCCGGCTTGCTTCGCGGCGGCGGGCGACGTAGCACGTCCGGCGTTCCCCTGCCTTTGCCTATGCCCCTGCCCATGTTTCATTCCCGGTTCATGACGTCGGCCCTGGCGCGCCCGGTGGCGATGGCCTTCGTGTTGGCGTGGCTGCTTTGGCCGGCCTCGTGTCCCGCCGAGGTGAACCAGTCCCAGGAGTTGTCCCCGGGGGTCTGGTTTCACGAGGGGGACATCGGGCGGAAGGGGCATTGCAACAACGGGTGGGTGATTTTTAAGGACTATGTCCTCGTCATCGATGCCAACTTTCCCTCGGGAGCAAGGGAGGTGCTCCCGAAGATTCGGGCCTCGACGTCGCAGCCGATACGGTTCGCTTTCGATACCCATCATCACGGGGATCATGCGTACGGAAACCAGGTTTGGGCGGATCTCGGAGCCACGGTGGTGGCGCACGAGGGGGTGCTGGCCGAGATGAGGAAGTACGAAACGGGGCTGTTCGGCAAGGTGCCGGGACGGTGGGAGGACGCGGCAAGGGGGCGCGAGGACGTGCGGGCTTCCCGGTTGCACACGCCCTCGCTGTTGTTTCCGAAGACGCTCGTTTTCGACGACGGCCACCAGCGGGTCGAACTGCACTGGTTCCGCGTTGCTCACACGCACGGCGACGGTTTTGCGTGGGTTCCGAAGGAGCGGATTCTCTTCACGGGGGACGCCTGCGTGAACGGTCCGTACAACTACATGGGCGACGGGAATTCCCGCGATTGGATTCCGACGTTGGAGGCGGCCCGGGCACTGGGACCCCGGATCGTGTGTCCCGGACATGGCCTCGTGGGAGGGCCCGAGGTGTTGGATCGTCAGATTGCGTTTCTACGGGCGTTGCAGCGCGAGGTCGGGAAGTGGCTCGCGGAGGGGCGGACGCCGAACGAGGTGAAGGCCTCCGTCGAGGTCCTCAAGGCGTCGCTGGCGAAGAACGAGGATCTCGCGATCTATCTAGGAGGCATGTTCGCTTCCCAGGTCGAGAAGGTCTGGGTGGATCACGGGGGCAAGGCCTTCGAGCCCACCCCTGCCTCGGCGAGCGGGACGGGGAGGCCCGGCCTTCCGTCGCGTCCGCGCCAACCGGTGCGCGACGACGAGGTCTTGGCGGTGGTGGGTGCTCGTGGGGGGCGGTAGGGACGTTATTGCGCATCGCCAAGTCGAAGGATCCACCGATCGTTCTCTTTGGGTTTCTGGCGGGTTGTTGGGCGCCGTGCGAAGGGATCGAGCTTCCGTAAGTGAACAACCGGGGATTTAACATGGGAACCCCCTTTGGCTTGGGCGATGGGTCGAAGGCATGCCGGCGCGTGCAGTCTCAATATAAAAAGACTGTCCTTATGGGCATCTGTTTGACGGATGACGCAGGAGGGTGTGGGCAGATCCATTAGAAAAAGACTGTCCTGTAGATCTTGAACCGGGATTCTAGAGTGCGCGGCGAAGGGGGCGTTGGGCGGAACGGGGCCGACGTGGGCCTCACGGCGGGAGAGTCGGCACTCGCCCCTGCCCGGCGCACCCCCGGGTGGGTGTCGGCCCGTTATGGGGCTATGGGGCTGGGCCCCTGGGAGGGCTCAGTCAGGGAGGGACGGAGGTGTCCGGGGATCGGTCCGTGGATCCGGGGGACTCGGAGAGGATGGCTTTCCCGAGAATCTGCTCGCGCGAAAAGACGCCGTGGATCAGGCGCTCGCCGGACCCGGAGCGGTTGTCGCCCACGACCGCGAACTTGCCGGGGCCGAGAAGACCCCGTCCGACCTCGAGGGTGCCTGGGGTCCGAGGGTAGGTTTCGGGAAGGGGGATGCCATTCACGTGCAACCGGCCCGCGACGAGTTCCACCTCCTCGCCAGGCAGGCCGACGACGCGTTTGACGAGTTGTTCGCCGCGGTGACGAATCACGACGATGTCGCCGCGCCCGGGGTCACGGGCGGCGTAGGCACGGCGGTCCACGAGGAGCAGGGATCCGCTCCGGAGGGTAGGCAGCATGCTTTCGCCGACGACGAGCGTGAGGAGATAGTGCCGTCCAAGCAGGGTCAGCGCGAACCAGAGCAGGCAGCCGGCCAGGGCCAGGCCGAGGCCGGCGGTGGGTTTCCCGAGGCGACGACGAGAAGCCGCGGGGAGCAGTCCGGGGCTGCCGGGCAAAGTCGCTACGGACGGGCTCATGGCAGGGTGGATTCCTCGGGATTGGGGGCGGTTTCGGGTGCGAGATAGTCGATGACCGCCTTGACGGGCAGGTCGAGCGGGATGGAGTGGAGATGACGGAAGGCCGCGGTGATGGCTTCGACACGTCCGAGGGTTTGGGCCACGTGCCAGGCTTCGGAGATGCCACGGGCGACGGTCGGATGCGTGGGGTGCCGGTACAGGGTGTCGAGGTAGAGGTCCAACCAAGCGTCGAGGTCATCCTTCTCCCGAAGCGTCCAGAGCAGGTGCTGGATGAGGAAGAGTTCCTGCTCCGTGCCACGGAACTCGTCGATGCCGGCGCGCAACCGGGCGACGGCGGGCGTCAATGGGTGTTCGTCCGGGGCGCGGGTTCCTGGGTTCGCGAGGGCCCCCCGGGCGGCGAAGAAGGCGCGCGGGAGTTGGAGGCGGACGATCAGGTGTGCGGCGGAGGCCTGGAGCGTGTCCTGGGCGTTTGCCGATTCGGAGAAGGAAGGGGCGCGGAGGAACGTCTCGAGGGCGGGAACGTGTTTGGCGGCCTCGTCGAGAGCCCAATCCTCGTGGAGGGCGCCCAGGTAGAATCCGCCGACGCCGGTGGAGGCAGCGGCGAGCAGGGCGAGGAGGAGGCCAAGGTACGCACGCGAGCGCGGGGCGCGGGGACGGGGTGGCGCTGGATTCGAGGGGGAAGAGGGGGAGGGTTGCATTCCGGGACGGGGGCTGGAGGGCGGAGGCAGCACAGCAAGGCCTCTTACCCTGATCATGCGTCGAAGTTGCGACCCATCCGCGGACGGAATCGTCGCGGGAGCGGATTCCGTTGGCGGATTCCGTCGCCCGATGCCGCATGACGGGCACCGGGGCGGGATGACCTTGGATGGGGGTCAGTCGAGGAGGCGGACGCGGAAGAAGGAGGCGGCGAGTCCGGGGGCGGGGACGAGGACGAAGCCGGAGGTGTTGGCGGCGGCGGTGATGGGGAGACCGAGCGTGGTCCAGGGCGCGTCGAGGGTTTCGCGGCGCTCGAGTTGGTAGCGGCGTCCGGGCGTCGAGATCCAGACGAGGCGGATCTGGGTGGGCGAGACGAGGGTGATGTCGGTGAACCGGAGATCGGCGGTGGCGGCGGGTTGGACCGTGACCACGAACGTCGCTTGGACGCCGAGGCGCGGGGTGCCGTCGTCGGAGACCAGGACGGTGACCGGGTGCGGTCCGGTCTGGGCGGGGGTTGGGTTCCAGGAGAATCGGCCGGTGAGACGATCCAGCGTGGCGCCGGAGGGGGCGCCGGACGCGAGTTCGTAGGTGAGTTGGGTGCCGGCGTCGGGATCCCGGCCGACAAGCAGGAGGCGGTGTTCGAGCCGTTCGTGCAGGTGG
>CAZSOV010000112.1:0-22300 GCA_964608505.1 uncultured Verrucomicrobiota bacterium | reverse complement strand
CGTCGCCCGGGAGATGGAACGTCAGGGCGTGCATCTGCCGCTGCTGATCGGCGGAGCCACGACCAGCCGGGCCCATACGGCGGTCAAGATCGCGCCCGCACGCCAGGACCCCGTCATTCACGTGCTCGACGCGAGTCGCGCCGTGCCCGTCGTGTCGGCCCTCCTCGGCACCACCGAGCGCGCCCGCTTTCTGACCGGCGTGCGCGAGGACTATGCCCGGCTGCGGGAACAGCACGGCACCCAGCGGGCCACGCTGGTCAGCCTCGCCGAGGCCAGGGCCCAAGCCCCCGAGCTGGACTTCGGGCAGCTGCCGCGTCCGGACTTTCTTGGGCGCCGCACCCTGGGCCCCCCGGCCCCGGGGCGCGCGGCCTCCGAGGTCGTCCGCGTCGACGATCTGGTGCGGTTCATCGACTGGACCCCGTTCTTCCACACTTGGGAACTGCGGGGACGCTATCCGGCGATTCTCGACCATCCCAAACACGGCGAGGAAGCCCGGAAGCTCTTCGCGGATGCCCAGTCGCTGCTCGACCGGATCGCCCGCGAGGACCGGCTCCAGCCCCGGGCCGTGTACGGCTTCTTCCCCGCCAACCGGGTCGGCGACGACGTCGAGATCTATTCCGACGCCTCGCGGACGGAGGTCCGCGCCCGATTGTTCTTCCTGCGCCAGCAGGCGGCGAAGGAGGCCGCCTCGCCGCAGCGGTGCCTGGCGGACTTCGTCGCGCCCCGACCGGCGCCGGATTATCTCGGGGCATTTGCCGTCACGACCGGCCATGGCTTGAGGGAGTTGGTGGAAGGCTTCAAGGCCGGCCACGACGACTACAACGCGATTCTCGCGGAGGCGCTGGCGGACCGGCTGGCCGAAGCCTTTGCCGAGTACGTCCACCACCGGGTGCGTCGCGAGTGGGGCTTCGGAAGTGGCGAGAACCTCTCGCCCGAGGACCTGATCGAGGAGCGGTACCGGGGGATTCGCCCGGCGCCGGGGTATCCCGCCTGCCCGGACCACACGGAGAAGCGAACGCTATGGCACTTGTTGGACGCCGAGGCGGAGGCGGGAATCCAGTTGACCGAGAACTGTGCCATGTGGCCCGGCTCGAGCGTGAGCGGCCTGATCTTCGCGCATCCCGAGGCCAGGTACTTCGCGGTCGGCAAGCTCGGCCATGATCAGGTGGCGGATCTGGCGCGGCGCAAAGGCATGGAGCTGGGGGAATGCGAACGCTGGCTGGGTCCCTGGCTCAACTACGACCCGGCTTGACGGGCGGCGGCGCGGCGGGGTGGAAACCGACCTTGACCCTCTCCGACCACGCCACGAGGATACCACCAAGCTGGTCGGACCGGGTTCTGCAAGTGCCGGATTGAGTCGCTCAACTCTGTGCTGCCGATGAAACCGTAAACCCAGCCCAGACGGCCTGTTTCCCTTGGGCAGGGGAGCAGGCCGTCGCTCGTTTCGCGGTCAATTTGCCCGAATCCGTCGCCCCGCCCCATCCGGAACTCTTCCGGATTCTGCATCAGGCTGCCGCACTGGCCCCGCTCGGACCGCTCTTGCCCAGTTGTCCGTCCTCCACCCAATGCGCGGCCGCCGCCACGAGAGCGCGGGCATCCGGCAAACCCAGCTTCTCCTTGAGATGTTCCCGGTAGGTGTCGACCGTTTTGGGACTGATCTTCAATCGCTCGGCCACCTGCCGGGTTCCCAACCCGCTCCCGATCAGCTGAAAGACCTGCAATTCACGGTCGGACAACCGCTCCAGTCCCAGGCCCGCGGACGCCGGATCGGGAAACAGATTGTGCAGCAGACGGGCGGCCACGGGGCGGCTCACGTAGACCTCCCCGCGCAGCACCGTATCGAGCGCCGTGCGCAGGCCCTCGGTCGCCTCGGACTTCATCACGTAACCCCGGGCTCCGGCGTTCAGGGAACGATGGGCGTAGACCACCTCGTCGTTTTGCGAGAGGACGAGCAAGCGGACGCCGGAAGACTGCCCCGCCAGCTCCCGCAGCAGATCCAACCCGTCTCCGTCGGGCAGCCGTAAATCCAGCAGGACCACGTCGGGAGTCGTGCGGAGAACCGCTTCGCGGGCCGATTTCACGGAGTCGGCCTCGCCGCAACAAACGTAGCCTGGTTGGTTGTTCAGCCACAGGACCAATCCGCTGCGAAACAACGGATGATCGTCCACGATCAGTACTCGCACCTCTTTCATGACTGGATGGGAAACCGGGGACCGTCCGGGTGGAGAGCGTCCTCCGGATCGGGCCCCCTCCGCGGGGGGGGCGCATCAGTTGGCGCCGTCGACACCCGTCGTTCGAAACACCGTCGAGGCACCTTGCTCCGCCGCGTCGCCCCTTAGTGGCACATGACATTCGACGACGCAACCTCCCTCCGCGGATGCCTGGATGTGCAGCTTTCCGCCGAGCATGCGCGCGCGGTACTCCATGATGCGCAGGCCCAGGCCCTCGCGGGAATGGGCCTGTCCCTCCCATGCCTCGCCATCGCTGCTGACTCTCAGGACGACGCCTTCCGGCGAGGTCTGGATCCGGATTTCCACGCACTGCGCCCGCCCGTGCTTCACGGCGTTGCGAATTGCCTCCTGCGCGATGCGATACAACTGCCGGACCTGTTCGGAGCTGAGCGCGGGAAACCCCTTCGGAACCTCCACGAGACAGGTGATCCCGAAGAGCGTCTCGAAATCGGCCCCCAGCCGGGACAATCCGGCCCCCAGCCCGACGTCGTCGTCCGACGGACTCAGCCAGCGGGCGAAACCGCGGATCTCGTCCATCGCCCCGTTGACCAACGCCACCACCTGGGACGCCTCCGTCGCATCCGTCACGCCCCGGCGCTCGAGTTTTTCCGCGAGGACCTTGGAGCGGAAGGCGACTCCGGCGAGATGCGCTCCCAATCGGTCGTGCAGTTCGTGCGCCAGCCGGGTTTGTTCCCGCTGACTCACCTCGGCCACCTCGGCCTCCACCTGACGCCGCCGTTCCACTTCCCTCGCCAGTTCCGACGTCCGCGCCTTGACCAACCGCTCCAGGTTGCGCGTGAGGTACCGGATGCGTCCCAACAGCCACGCCACGACCACGAAAAACGACAGCCGCACGCCCGCGTTCCAGAAATGGATCCACCCGTGGGAATAGGGCACCTCCAGCTTGTACTCGATCCAAAGCCAGGTACCCGCGCTCAGCACGGACAGAAGATATCCAGGTCCCGGCCCGAGCGACCAGGTGAGCAGCAGGATGGGAAACAGATACAGCACCGACATCGCCACTTCCTTGCCCGTCACGAGGTCCACCACCCCAACCACCGCGAGTCCGGCGAGACCGAGTACGAACCGCCCCATCCAGCGCCAATCCGGTTCGAACTGGGCCGGGGGACGCATCCCTCCCGACTCGGGGGCGGTGGACGGATATGGCACCACCGACTCATTGCAGGCCAAACGTTCCAGATCAATGCCGCAGGCGGGCCGGGGAAGGACTGGAGTCGGCCCCCCTATCCTCCGGCCCGCCCGGCGGTCGCCGGGAAGCCCAGCCTCAGTTGCCGGGCGCGAGGCTCCACCAGACCCGTCACCCCGACCCCCAGCAAGCGCAGCGGGCGATGGACCAACCGCTCCCGGGCCAGAAGATGACACGCCAGCCGATAGATCTCGCGGGCCTCCCCCACGGGTTCCTCGACGGAGATCTGCCGGGTGAGGGTCGTGAAATCCCCATACCGCACCTTCACCTGCACCGTCGTCGCCGCCAGTCGCCGCTTCCCCAGACGCTCCTCGATCTCCGCCGCCTGGTCGCGCAGGCATGCCCTGAGGATCGTCCGATCCTCCGTGTCCCGACCGAACGTGTTCTCGGCGCTCACGCTCTTGATTTCGTCGCCCAGGTCGAGGGGACGGTCGTCCTCCCCCTTCGCGTACCGTCGCAGCTCCGGTCCCCATGAACCCACCACGGCACGCAAGTCTCCGGGAAAGTCCTGCACGTCGCCCACGGTGCGGATCCCCGCCCGGGCCAGACGCTCCTCCGTAACCCGCCCCACCCCATGCAGCACGCGGATTGGCAAGGGTCGCAGAAACGCCACCTTGTCGCGCTCGGAGATCAGCGTCAGGCCGTCCGGCTTCCGGTAGTCGCTCGCCAACTTCGCCAACAACCGATTCGCCGCCACGCCGATGCTCATGGTCAGACCGCGCTCCGTCCGGACCGCCTCCTTCAAGGCCCGTCCCAACGGCAAGGCCAGTTCCAGACTCTCGTCCGGCCCCGCGCCCGGGCACCGGGCCGACACGTCCACGTAGGCCTCGTCGACCGACACCTGCTGGATCCACTCACCCGCCAGACGACGCACGATCGCCATGATCGACCGCGACTCGGACCGATACGCTTCCATGCGCGGGCGCAGAAAGACGCCGGCGGGGCACAACCGTCCCGCCGTGACGCTGGGCATGGCCGAACGCACCCCGAACTCGCGCGCCTCGTAGCTCGCCGCGCAGACCACGCCCCGCTGGGTGGGGGGCGCCCCCACGATCACTGGACGACCTCGCAGGGCCGGGTCATCCCGCTGCTCCACCGACGCATAGAAGGCGTCCATGTCGACATGGAGGATCACCCTGTACATGCCGTCGGAAGGCTAGGGTCGTGCCCGGGCGGAATCGAGCCGGTCCTGCACCCCTCTTCTCCCCGCCACCCGTGGCCGGCACCCCATCCCGCTTGAATCCCGCTCCCGACTCCGCTCGAGTCCCGTCGTGTCCACCTTTCCCGACCGCCCCTCCCCCCTGTCCCGTCGCGACTTCCTCGAGCGCCTGGCCCGGACCGGCGCGGCCGGCGCGCTCGCCGTCCGGTCCCATCCGACATCGGAAGCGGCCACCCCGTCCTCCCCGGGCAACCCGACGTCCGTCGTCGCCTTTCCCGGTCCCTGGCAGTTCCACCGTCCCCGCGGCTCGATCATCCTGGTCGCCGACCAGCAACTCGACGATCTCACCGATCCCGACCGCGAGGTCGACCTGAGCCTGAGTGCCACGCCGCACCGCACGACGCTGCGCCGGCTCTGCCAGGAGCAGAAGGCCCGCGGCGCGAGGACGATCATCCTGGCCTTCGACGAGTTCTGGTCCCAGTACCGCGCCGGCCAGGGCGGCAAGCCGCGGCGCTACACGCCGGACACGGAGGATTCGCTCCAACGGGTCGCGAGGATCGGCGCCGTCCTGAAGGAGTACGGGCTCGGCCTCGAGCTGAGCCTGCTCAGCCCGCTCGAGATCGGGGCCGGTTACGTCCGCCAGACCGGCGAGTCCGGACGTTGGGTCCAGTTCCGCGAGGGCTGGCGCGATCCCAGGTCGGGGCACTATTCGGTCTCGCTCTGGGAACAACTGAAGTGGACCAACAACAAGGGCACCATCGAGGTCCGGCGGGAGGGCGTCCGCGTCTTTGCCTTCCGCGAACGCCGCCTCGGGGGCACGGCGCTCTACGCCGTCGATCCCCGCGACCTCGTCGAGCTTCCCACCGCCCCGGAGCTCGATCCCGCCGCGGCGCTCGACAACGGCAAACAACGCCGACTGACCCTCCGCGGCTCCGGCGACACGGGCCTCGGCCCCCTGGACCGCGTCCTGGTCGTCGTGCGCTATGCCGTGCCCGAGATGGATTACTTCAGCCCGCGCGCCCTGCCCTTTCTCGAGGATCTCGTTCGCCGGCACCATGAGGCCGGGATCCCCCTTCACGGACTCTACGCCGACGAAATGCACATCCAGCAGGACTGGGGCTATCACGATCACCACGAGGAAGGACAGTTCGCGCTCCGCTACCTCACCCCGAATCTCGCCCGCGCCTTTGCGGGGCGTTACGGGGCCGAGTTCGCCGATCTCGAGCGGTACCTCGTCTATTTCGCCGCGGGCCAGCACGGATTTCTGCCCGATCTTCAGTCCCGCCTTCCCGCCCAGCACGTGCTCGGAACGGGTCCCGACGACGTCCATCGCACCTATCTGCTCCGCCGCCGCTATTACCAACTGCTCCACGAGACCGTCGTCGAGTTGTTTGCCGGTGCCAAACGGGCCGCCGAGCAGCGGTACGGACATGAACTCGAGGCCCGCGCCCACGCCACCTGGGCCCAAAGTCCGACCATCGATCTCTGGCATACCGGGAGCCAGCCCCGGGCCCCGCGCCAGTACGAGTACACGCCTGATTTCGTCTGGTCGAACACCGTCCAGCAGGCCGCCAGCGCGTGCAGCGATTACTTCAAGTGGAACGAATTCCTGACCGGGGGCGGCAACGATCATGCCGAAGGCGGCTGGTCGGACCGGAATTACTACGGCCTCGCCCTCGCCTGCTCCACCGGCAGTCTCAATCGTGTCCCCAATGCCTACGCCGCCGCCTGGGGCATGCCCGGCCCCGCCCTCCACCGGCATCGCGCCCTGGAGAATGCCTTCGGGTGTTCCCCCGATCCTTCCTTCGCGGCCATCACCGACCACGCCCACCGGGAGGTTCCGGTGCTGATGCTGTATCCGTCCTCCCTCGTGGCCTGCGACGAGCGCTTCGGCTCGTGGATGGTTCAGTACGGCTACGCGAACTACGTCAGCCCGGAGAAACTCCTCGAGCATGGCCGCGTGCTGCCCGACGGCGTCCTCGACCTCGCCGGACGACGCTACGGCACCGTCGCGGTGCTCTTCGAGCCCCTGCCTCCCGCCCCGCTCCTGCCCCTCCTCGAGTCCCTCGTCGCCGCCGGCGGACGGCTCGTCTGGTCGGGACCCCCGCCGCGCCTCGACCTCGCCGGAGAGCCCGTGCTGGCTCGCTGGCAACGGCTCTGCGGCATCGCCGCCCTCCGCGCCGCACACGAGGGCTTCACCGCCCCGGGAAACAGCGTGGCCTTCGCCGCGGCCCTCGCCGCCGTTCCAGCGCAAGCGATCCTGACCGCCTTCCCCGTCGACCAACTCTGGCCCGTCGACCCCGATCCGGAAGCCCGGACCCAGCCCGTCGCCCGATGCGCCGGCCAGATCGTCGGCACCCATCGGACGCACCCTTCGGGAGGCTCCGTGACCTTCCTGGGATTCCGCCCCCGCGACGACCAGTCCGCCTCGCTCGGGGCCGAGACCGCCACCTGGTTCGACATCCTGCGCGCGCTGCGGGCCTACCCGTCCGACGACGATCCCTCCGTCGTCTCCCGGCTCTCGCCCTACCTTGCCACGCGCTTCCCCAACGGCGCCCTCGCCATCGCCGCCCACTATCGGAGCCACGTCGAATCCTGGCCCGGCGGCTTCCACCGCGACGAGACGCGCGACGCCGAAATTCTGAAGTCCAACCCGCTCCCTCCCGACCGCCTGGAACTCGCCGCCTTCCGGCTCGCCGGGCATCGCGTCGATTATCGCGGGACGCTCATCGTCGCCTTCCGCCTGGACGAGCAACGCCGTCTGGTCGCCTTCGCCGGCCACGATGCCGACCGCATCCGCATCGATGACCACGACCATGCCTTTGCGGATCGCCCGCTGGCCTTCGTCGCCTGGTCCCCGGTCTCCGCGGACCGCCGCGTGCCCGGCGGCGCCGTTCTGGAACTGTGGGTCCATGGCACCGCCCGCCTTCGGATTCCGCTCGCGGACATCCCGGCGCCCGCGCCACCCCGACTCCATGCCGCCGGCCCGATCCCCGGCAGCATCCAACCCAACCCCCTGCCCGCCGTCCGCTTCGCGGATGGGCACCTGGAAGTCGAGGCCCGCCCGGGGCAAGCCCAGGGACATTTGTACCTGATGGGATGAAGGAACTGGTGGATCGGGGAGGCCGGAGGCGGGTTGGCGGGCTGGGCCTCCCCGGCGCCTGGACGCGCCGGTCCTCGATCCCTCTCCCTGCTCATCCGGCAGCCGCCGGCCTTCCGGCGTCGCCCAGCCCCTTCCACTTCCCCGCGGCCAGATCGCCGAGCTCGAACTCCCCGAACCTCGACCGATGCAACCGAAGCACGGTCGCGCCGACGAACTCGAACATGCGGCGCACCTGGTGAAACCGTCCCTCGGTCAGGTGCAGTCGCGCCTCCCGTTCCCCCGTGATTTCGAGGCGGGCGGGCAGGCAGGGCTTGTCCTCTTCGGGCAACACCAGCGTTCCGGAGGCGAACAGGGACACCCATTCCTCCCGCACCGGGGCACTCAGCGTTGCCTCGTAGGTTTTCTCCACGTGATGCTTGGGCGACGTCCAGCGGTGCACCCATTCGCCCACGTCGGTGATCAGCAGCAGGCCGCTGGTGTCCTTGTCCAGGCGCCCCACCGTCGTCACCGGCGGATTCCGGCGCGACCAGCGTTCCGGCAACAAGTCGTACACGGACGGCCCCTCGCCTCCGCCCCGCGAACAGACGACGCCCAACGGTTTGTGAAGCATGGCCAGCAGCCCGTCCGGAGACTCCACCGGCGCGCCATCGACTTCCACGAGCCGCGGATCCACCCGGTCGTCCGAGGCTTCGGCGGGCACTCCACCCACCCGGACGCGCCCCTTTTTTACCCAACGCACCGCCTCGCGCCGCGAGCAATAGCCGCAACGCGACAGCAGTTGATCCAAACGCATTCCCCGCTGGTTTCGATCCGACACGCGGCAACCCTACCTCACCCGCCCGCCCGAGGGCAGTCCCGCGTGCGCGAACCGTTCCCGCACGATGTCCCGGGGAGGAGGGCCGATCCCCCCGCGGCAGCCGGTCACGGATCGGCTCCGGGCCGGCGAAACGCCAGTCCACGCCCGCCCGCCGGCATCGGACTCCCCGGCCCGGGCCTTCTTGAAGCTTGTCCCCCGTCGCCCCCTTGAAACACTCGCCCCGATGACACGCGACGAAGTCCTCGACATCTTCCGGAAATCCGGCGCCTTGCTCGAAGGGCATTTCATCCTCCGCAGCGGACTGCGCAGCCGCCAGTTCTTCCAGTGTGCCCTGGCCCTCCAGGACATGCCGTCCGTCGAGCGTCTGGGGGCCGCCCTCGCCGCCCAGGTCCGCCCGCTCGGGGCCGTGACCGTCGTCGCCCCCGCGATGGGCGGGTTGGTCATCGGGCAGGAAGTCGCCCGCCAACTCCGGGTCCGATTCATCTTCGTCGAAAAGGAGGAGGGCCGGCTCGTCCTGCGACGTGGCTTTCGGATCGCCCCCGGCGAGAAAATCCTCGTCGTCGAGGATGTCGTCACCAAGGGGGGACGCGTCCAGGAGACCCTCGCCATCCTCCGCAGCCATGCCGCGGACCCGGTGGGGGTGGGCATGGTCGTCGACCGATCCGATGGCACGCTCGCACTCGGGATTCCGACCTTCAGCCTGCTCCGGATGGACGTGGAGACGTATTCGCCCGACCACCTCCCACCCGACCTCGCGGCCCTGCCGGCCGTGAAGCCCGGCAGCAAGTAGCCAGCCCGGGAGGGCACCTCAATCGGAGGGCACCTGCCGATCCCGTTTCCGGGCGGAGCGCCGCGACTTCCCGGCCAGGATGCGTTCCTTGGCCGCGCGACTGCGGCCCCGCTTCCGGCGCCGGGCCTTCTCCGCCTCGGACCGCCGGGCGGCCTCGGCCTCGCGCCGCGCCGCCTCCACCCGGTCCGCCAGCAACTCCCTGGCACGAATCCGGTTCGCGCCTTGCTGTCGCGATTCCTGACACCGGACCTGGATGCCGGTGGGGCCATGCACCAACTGCACGCAGGTGGCCACCTTGTTCACGTTCTGTCCGCCGGGGCCGCTCGACCGCACGAATGTCTCCTCCAGGTCCGCCTCGAAGATGCCCAGCGACTCCAACCGCCGGCTCAGTGCGTCACCGCCTTCGTCCGTCGCTTTCACCTGCCCAGCCTAGGGCGGTGTCGGGCCCGCGGACAACTCCGGGCCTGGCCCCAGGATCACCGCGTCCGAAAATCCTCGAGGACCATCGAGCCACGAAACACGCCCAAAACACGAAAAGGGACCGTCCTGATCCGATCCGGCATCCGCAGCCAGGCCGTTTCCTGTCCGCCCCGGCTCCGCCGGTGTTTTCGTGTGCCGGGTGTGTTTCGCGGTTCCTTGTCCTTGTCCGGGGAGTGGGGTGGCCCGCCGCGCCCCCCCTCCCGTCGTCGCAGGGCCGTTGACAAAGTCCTGCGTGGAACCGCGATGTGGGGCCGGCGACTGCCGAGTCGCCGGCTTCGCCTCTCGATTCGACTGCTTCGATCGCCCCGCGACCCGGCGGTCGCGGGCCCCAATCGACTTTGTCAATCGCCCCTCCCGTCGTCGCCGGGCAACCGAAGGCCGGCTTGAACGTGGACCACGGGGCGACGATGCTCCAGCGCCTCCGAACGCAAGACCCCGCCACCAGAACGTCACCCCGTCCCCAGTCCAGGTCTCGCCGGCCATTCCCGACATGAGCTCCCAGAAGAAAGCCAAGAACCCGCCTCCCTCGTCGCCACGCCCCGCGGTCTCCTCGAGCCCCACCGGCGAGGTGTTTCCGCTCCCCCTGCCCTCCGATTATCCCCGGGAGTTCGCCCGCCTCGAGAAACTCGCCGTCGCCCATCGCAAGGCCGGACGCGAGGTCGTCGTCGTCGTCGGCCTGGGCTTCGTCGGCGCCGTCATGGCGGCCGTCGTGGCCGATTCCACCGACCGGCGCACCGGTAACCCGGGCAAGTTCGTGATCGGCGTTCAGCGACCCAGCACGCGCAGCTACTGGAAGACGCCGCTGCTCAACCGCGGCATCTCCCCCATCAAGGCCGAGGATCCCGAGGTCGATCTCCTCATCCGCCGTTGCGTCAAGGAGAAGCGAACCCTCGTCGCCACCTACACCGAGGCCGCGCTCCGGCTCGCCGATGTCGTCGTCGTCGACGTCCAATGCGATTACCTCAAGGAAGCCATCGGAAACGTCCGGACCGGCGCCGCGGACATGGCGGCCCTGGAAGCCTCCCTGGGTACCATCGCCGAGCACATTCCTCCCGACGCCCTCGTGCTCATCGAGACCACCGTGGCTCCGGGAACGACCGAGCAGGTCGCCTTCCCGCTCATGAAGAAGGTGTTCGAGCGCCGCGGCATCGCTTCCGATCCCCTGCTTGCGCATTCCTACGAGCGCGTGATGCCCGGACGCAACTACGTGGCCTCCATCCGCGACTTCTGGCGGGTCTGCAGCGGCATCAACGAGGCCGCCCGCACCCGCGTCACCCGGTTTCTCTCCGACGTCCTCAACGTCGAGAAGTTCCCCCTCACCGTTCTGGACCGTCCCATCGAGTCCGAAACCGCCAAGATCATCGAGAACAGCTATCGGGCCACCATCCTCGCCTTTCTCGACGAATGGTCCCTCTTCGCCGAGCGCAACGGCGTCGACCTCAAGAAGGTGATCGAGGCCATCAAGGTCCGCCCCACCCATTCCAACCTCATCTTCCCCGGCCCCGGCATCGGCGGCTACTGTCTGCCCAAGGACGGCGGCCTGGGCATGTGGGCCTACAAGCACATCTTCGGCTGGGAGGATGACATCTTCAAGATCACCCCGGCCGCCATCGACATCAACGACACCCGCGCGCTCCACGCCCCCCAACTCGTCCGCGACGCGCTCCGGAACATGGGCAAGCCCCTCGCCGCCGCGGACGTCCTCGTGCTCGGTGCCGCTTATCGCGAGGACGTCGGCGACACCCGCTACAGCGGATCCGAGGTGATGGTCCGAAAACTCGTCGAGATGGGTGCCGACGTGAAGGTTCATGACCCCTTCGTCGAGCACTGGTGGGAGTTCGAAGCCCAGGACACCTATCCCACCCCCGGCCATTCCCTGAAACGCTTCTTCGCCCGCCAGGAGGGCCTGAGGGACCTGCGCATCGAGCCCGATCTCGAATCCGCCATGAAGGGTGTCGACGCTCTGGTCCTCGCCGTCCGCCACGAGGCGTACCTGAAGCTGGACCCCGATCAGGTCGTGGCCCATGTCGGACGACCGTGCGCCATCATCGACTGCTTCTGCGTGCTCAACGACACCCAAATCCGCCGCTACCTCGAACTCGGCTGCGAGGTCAAGGGCATGGGTCGGGGTCACATCAAACGCCTCAAGGACGGCCTGCGGCGGGGATGATCGCTCCCTCCGACCCGGCTGCGGCCCTCGCGGCACCCCTGCCGGTGCCCCACCGGATCTCCCGTGGAATGACGGGACGCCGGGCGTCCCGCCCGCATGCCTGGGTTCCTTGCCCGGGCGCGAAATTCGGCCTGACACGGCCTGACACGGCCTGAATTCGGCCTTCGCTCGTCGGCGAATTTCTGGCCTGCTCCCTGGCGGTGACGAACTCGCGGTCCCGACCCAGGCCCAGGGCGGAAATCCTGCCCACGCACACCCCGGAATTGTTCGCGACCGCGGTCCGGCGCGCCGCCGCCCTGCTGCGCGCCGGGGAGGTCGTGGCCCTGCCCACCGAGACGGTCTACGGCCTCGCCGCCAATGCCTGGAATCCCGAGGCGGTCGCCCGGATCTACGTCGTCAAGGGCCGTCCCGCGCACAACCCCCTGATCGTCCATGTCGCCGGTGGCGCGCTGGCCCGTGACTGCGTGGCCGACTGGCCCGAGGAGGCCACCTGCCTGGCGACGGCCTTCTGGCCAGGGCCGCTGACGCTGGTGCTTCCCCGTTCGAAGGCGATCCCCGACATCGTCACCGCGGGGGGCCGCACCGTGGGCATTCGCTGGCCATCCCACCCCTTCATCCAAGCGGTGGTGCGTGAATGCGGATTCCCCCTGGCCGCACCCAGCGCGAATCTCGCCAACGCCATCTCCCCCACCAACGCCCACCACGTCGACCGGGCCATGGGAAACGTCATTCCATTGATTGTCGACGGGGGGCAATGCCAGGTCGGGATCGAATCCACCGTGATCGACCTGACCCTCCGCCCGGCACGCCTCCTTCGGCCCGGCCTGATTCATGAGGAATCCCTGGGGGCGTTGATCGAACTTGCGGCGGCGGCTTCCACTCCGGCCGGGGGCACCACGGCACTGGCGAGCCCGGGCCAGCTTCCGGTCCATTACGCCCCCCGGGCGAGGCTGGTCATCCTCCGGTGGACCGACGAACGGGACTTGCTCCGCCACTTGAGGGCGCGCGTTCCGGAGGCCGATCAAGGGTCGGTTCACGTGCTGGCCCATCAGGTCATTCCCTCCGCCCAAGCCGCGTCGCGCGTCTGCGTCATCCCCCACGATCCCGAGGCGTACGCCCGAGCCATGTACGCGGAATGGCACCGCTGCGACGAATTGGGTGCCCGCTGGATCGTCGTGGAAGCCGTACCCGACGGCCCCGCCTGGCAGGGCATCCGGGACCGCCTGGAGCGGGCCGGGTCGGTCCTGAAGACCGCCCATCCCGGGACGGAAACGGACCCCCGGCCTCTCCGGGAATTGTCCTGACAACCGCGCACGGCGCCCCCTAACTCCCGGGCGCATGTCGCAGATGGTGAGATCCTCCCTGGCGGTCGGAGCCGCGACGTTGTTCAGTCGCCTGCTCGGGCTCGTCCGGGAGATGGTTTTCGCCCGGTTCATGGGCACGGACTGGGTGGCCAGCGCGTTTCTGTTCGCCTTTCAGATCCCCAACCTCTTCCGCCGTCTCCTCGGCGAAGGCGCCCTCACCGCAGCCTTCATTCCCGAGTTCAAACAGCGCGAAAAGGTCGATGGGGAACCCGCCATGTGGGAGTCCGCCAACGCGGTCCTCTCGGGATTGGTCATCCTCGCGTCGGTGATCACCGGCTTGGCCATGCTCGGGATCTCGCTCGCGCTCGGAGTCGGCGAGTTCGCGGAGCAAACGCGCCTGATGCTGAACCTGCTCCGCGTCATGTTCCCCTACATGATGCTCGTGTGTCTCGCGGCCGTGTGCATGGGAATGCTCAATGCCCGCGGGCGCTTTTTCATCCCCGCTCTCGGCGCCGCCCTCCTGAACGTGATCCTGATCGCGAGCGTGCTCCTGCTGGCCCCGCGACTCGACGGGGGATTGTCCCGCCGCATCTACGCCCTGGCGTACGGGGTGCTCGCCGCCGGTCTGGCTCAGGCCCTGTTCCAGTTCCCGAGCCTGCTCGCCGATGGCTGGCGATTCCGCTGGGTACCCCCCTGGAACCATTCGTCCGTCCACGTGGTCGCCAAGCGCATGCTCCCGACCGTGCTCGGGGCCGCGGCATTTCAGCTGAACGTGCTGGTCACCCAGAGTTTCGCCTTCTCCATCGGGGACTCCATCGTGGCGTCGTTTCAATACGCGGTCCGGCTGATGGAATTTCCCCAGGGCCTCGTCGGAGCCTCGCTGGGTACTTATCTGCTGCCGACGCTGGCGGGCCTGGCGGCGGAAAAGCGGTACGACGATTTCCGAGGCACCCTGATCACCGGCCTCTCCCATCTCCTCCTCGTCAACGTCCTGGCCGCCGTCCTCCTCTTCACCCTGGCTCAGCCCATCGTCCGGCTCCTCTTCGAAGGCGGCGTCTTTCGGGCGTCCGACACTGCCAGCGTGGCGGAGGCCCTCATGTTCCTGGCTCCCGGCCTCCTGGCGTTCTCCGCCACCAACATTCTCGCCCGCGCCTTCTACGCGCTCGGCGACACCCGGGTGCCGATGCAGATCAGCGTGTTCTGCCTCGCGGTCAACGTGGTACTCTCCATCGGCTTCGCCCTCTCCCTCCAAGCCTCGGGTCTGGCCCTCGCGAACACCCTGACCTCGACCGCCAACGCTCTGCTGCTGGCGTATGCTCTCCGTCGGAAGTTCCCGAAGCTGGACCTGGACCAGTTGATCGGGCGTTTCCAACGCCTCGCCCTCTGCGCGGCGCCGGCAGGTGCCCTGGCGTTCGGTGGCGCACAGGCGTGCGAACGGATCTGGGGACACGCCACGTTGGGAACCCGGATCGCTGCCGTGGCCGGACCGTCCCTGCTGGCCGTTCTGGCCTACCTCGGAGTGGGGGCCTGGTTCGGCTGGATCCCGTGGCGCGAACTGCTTCGGCAGTTACGCCGAAAAGGCCCGCCGAATCCCCAGTGAAAGCCCCAAAAAGCACGGCCCCCACCGATCGCGCACGGTTCCTCCAGCCGAGGAGGATTGTCGACAACCAAGAAAAACTGTTGACCTAGAGCACCTTCGCGGGTACCAAAGCACGAAGTTCAGCCCGTTGATCGGGTGAGGAGTCCCGGCAATTCGAAAAAGATTTGGCTTAATGAAAAACAACGCGAACGCCCTTTGGTTTGCGGCCATTGTTGTCGCATCCGTCGCAGCTGGTACCGCCAACGCGGCTGTCATCACGTCTCCGACGATTATTTACGACAACTCAAGCACGCCGCTTAACAAATTCTTCCAAGTCTCGGGCGAGGCTGGAGATCAAATCACGCCTCCCGGTGGAGGTTGGACCTTGGACACGGTCTCGTTTGAGTACTTTGCCTCCGGCCTTAACGGCAACGAACTCGCGAACTTCCGCATCTACGCCAATGACGGGGCTCCCGGCCTTGGTGGTGTGACGCCTCCCAGCTCTTTGCTCTACGAGAGCCCGGCGTTCACGCCCATCAACGGCAACTACCCGATCACCATCACGGACCTTCGTCCGCTGAACGTGCTTCTGCCCGCGTCATTCACGTGGTCCATCGCGATCTCCGGCGTGAGTGGCTCCGAGCAGTTCGGTCTCAAGCTTTACGATCCGCCGACGGTGGGCAAGAGCTTCGATGATATCTGGGTCAAGAATGGTGCCGACTGGGCTCTGCAGCAGATTCCCGGTTCCGTCGCGAACTTCGGAGCGCAATTCATTGCCGTTCCCGAGCCCGGCACGATGTCCCTGCTGGGGATGGGAGCCCTCGCCCTCGTCTGGCGTCGTCGGAACGACGCTCGCTAGGCCGGGCTGGTACCTCTACGACTATTGGACGCGGGCCGAACCGCCCGCGTCTTTTTTTTCTAGATGTCCAGATTCGTGCCGACTCTTCCGTCCGTCGCTTCCCCCTCCCCGGTTGCTCCGAGGTCGTCCTGGATGCCCTCGGGCGCTCGCGTCTCGAAGCTCCTCGGCTGCGCGACGGCCGCTACGGTCGCCTTAGGCGCCTCGGAGGTCCTTGGGGAGTTCGACGCCCAGCGCTATCTCGTTTACGATTTCGGGCGCCTCAGCATTCGTCCTTCGCTGGAATTGGCCGAGGTCTACGACAGCAACCTCTTCTACATGGAACGGGACGAGATCTCCGATCTGATCTCGTATGTGCGCCCCGGCGTCACCTTCCTGTACGGAGACCGGGAAAACAGCTTCATCTCGTTGCGCTACAACGCGGAGGCTGCCTTCTACAGCGGGTTGGACGATGGCTTGATCATCCCCGGAAGCCCCACGCCCATTGATACGACGGATCTGAATTATTTCGGCCATCAGGGAACGCTGAACACCCGCTTCCTATTTTCCCGGCTCTCCATCACCGGCTCGGACTCGTTCAGCATCAGCCGAACCACCCTCGGCGGGAATTTCAGCTACGTCCAATCGGCGGTGGGTCAAACTTCGCTGAGCGATCAGTGGAGGTTTGATTACTCGGTTTCGCCGCGCACCCTCGTCGGGCTGAGGGCCGGGATGGACATGGTCGATTATGATTCCAAGGACCTGATCCGGTATCACTTGTACGATTACCTGCAGTTTTCGGGAGGTGTGCGGGCAGGCTATATTCCTTCCGACAAAATCGTGGTCTTCCCCGAGGTCGTGTATTCCCGAGCCATGGTCGAGCCGAATCGACCCGGCTTTCCCGAATCACCGATTCTCTCCGGATTGAGCTTTGGCGTCGGTGCCGAGGGTGATTTCACCCCGAAACTGACCGGCATCATCAGCGGCGGCTACCAGATGCGGGAGTACGACGATGCCACGGAGATTCCGAACGGCTGGGTAGCCGAGGCCCGGCTCAGCTGGGCGTTGCGAGCCAAGACCACCCTTTCCGCGAGTTTTCGGCATTCCATTCAGGTTTCCCGCGAGGCCCGCGCCGTTCCCTATGAAGCGGACCGGGCCGGCATCGGCGCCACCCAGGAGTTTGGAACCCAGGGCCGTTGGACGGCAACCATTGACGGCTACTATCAATGGGATACCTATGATCGTCCGGTCAACATCGGCACCGCCATCGTGGATCGCTCGGGCACCATCATGGGCGCCACCCTGCGAACCAGTTTCCGGTGGAAGGCGTGGTTGACGCTGATCGGCAGCTACGATTTCCTGACCTATTCCGACAACATTCCGGCCATTTTCGACTATGACGTCCACCGCTTTACCCTGCGCGCCGTCGCGGGCTTCTGACGCGCTTCGGCTCCTGATCATCGCCTGGCTGGGGGTCGTTTGCCTTCCGTGGACGGGGTTTGCCCAGATCAGCGAATCCTACAAGCTGCAGCCCACGGACATTCTCGTAGTGGACGTCGTCAACGAACCGCAGTTGGGGGCGAAGGAATTTCGCGTGACTGCCACCGGGGAGATCTCCTATCCGTTCATCGGAGCCGTCAAGGTCGTCGACCGCACGACCAGCGAGGTCCAAGCGGAGTTGAAGCGGCTTCTCGAAGCCGACTACCTCGTCAACGCCCAGGTCATCGTGCAGGTCAAGGAGTTTCGCAAGCAGCTGATCACCGTCATCGGTCAGGTCGGACGACCCGGCTTGGTGGAGATCCCCGCCGAACGCAAGATGACCGTTCTCGAGGCGATCAGCGTTGCCGGCGGGGTAACCCGGCTGGCCAGGACCAGCGACATCGAGCTCATCCGCGCCGGGCGCAACGAACCGATGAAATTCAGCTTGGAAGATCTCAAGAACCCGGAAAAGACGATCCACGTCGAGTCCGGCGACGTTATTCACGTCAAGGAAGCCCGCTTCTAGTCGATTCCCTGCCAAGGCTGGTCAACTTTTTCCATCTCCCGCGTCATGGAACATAGCGATAGCTCCAGGCCCAGTCTGCTCAGTGCGGAGGCCAAGGTTCATTTGCGGCACTATTGGCAGGTCCTGCTGGAGCGCCGATGGCTCGTCATCATCGGGTTCTTCCTCTGCCTGCTGGCCACCGGCTTCTACCTCTTCCGCGCGCCACGCATCTACCGGGCCACCGCGATCATCCAAATCGATCGCGAATCCGACGGCTTGTTTTCCGCGAAGGAACTCGTCGTTTCCGCGGGACGCGAGTTGGACTACATCCAGACCCAGTACAAGAACCTCCAGAGCCCTACCCTGCTCCGCCGCGTCGTCGCGGACCTGGGGCTCCAGGATCTTCCCCAATACGTGAAAAGCCAGGACCCGGTCGCCATGGTTCGCGACCAGATCCAGGTCAATCCGATCCGTCTGACCCGACTGGTCGAGGTCCGCGTGGAAAACACGAATCCCCGGCTGGCCACGAACATCGCCAACACGCTCGCCTCGACGTTCGTGAACGACAACCTCGAGTTTCGCCGCAGCCGTGCCTTGGACGCCGTGAAATGGATGGAAGCCGAGCTGGTGGACAAGGAGAAGGAGGTATTTCGCGCCGATGACGAGCTCCAAAAGTACAAGGAGAAGCACGACATGGCCTCGCTGGAGGCTTCGCAAAACATCGTGCTCCAAGCCGTCATCCAGGCCCAAACCGAGCTGAACGCGGCTCAGACCAAATCGGCCGCGGCCCAACAGATTGCCAACGAGGTGACCCGGTTGGTGAGCGCCGGAACCAGCCTGGACGTGCTCCCCCAGATCGCCGTCAACCCGGCCGTTCGGGATCTCAAGCTTCGCCTCTCCGAGCGGGAAACCGCCCTGCAGGGCCTGCTCACCCGGTACAAGGACAAGTGGCCCGCGGTCATCAACGCGCGACAGGAGATCGCGTCCACCCGCAAGGCCTTGGACGACGAGACCCGGCGCGCCTACGAATCCATCCAAGCCGAGGCCCAAATCCAGGCCGCGACCGAAAAGCGAATGTTGGAAATCGTCAATGCCCGCCAAACGGCTCTGCTCGAACACAACCGGCTTCGCATCCAGTACGACGTCCTCTTCCGCAAGTCCGAGCAAACCAAGTCCCTCTACAACAGCCTTCTGGCGCGGATGCAGGAGATGGAGGTTTCGGGCAAGAACTCGGTCAACAACATGCGCGTGGTCGACTACGCTCCCGCGCCGCTCGTGCCCGTCAAACCCAACATCCCCATCGTGCTGGTCGTGGGCGTCGTCGCGGGGATCGGCATCGGTTTTGGTCTGGCGTTCTTTGTCAACTACCTGGACGACTCCATCAAGAGTCAGGACGACATCGAGACCATCCTCAATCTTCCCTTCCTGGGCTACGTTCCCAACATCAAGGCCGGACAACTCCACGAGCGGGATCTCCACGCTCATCTGCATCCCCGCTCCTCCGCGTCGGAGAGCTTCCGAACCCTCCGGGCCGCCATCACCCTCGCGGCGAGGGCGGACAAGATGCGCGTTTTCGGGGTCACGAGCAGTATTCCTTCCGAGGGGAAGTCCCTGTGCGCGTCGAACTTTGCCATCGTCACCGCCCAGGCCGGCCTCAAGACCGTGCTCGTCGATGCCGATCTGCGGCGTCCTTCCGTCCACAAGGCGTTTCAAATCCACGTGCCCGTCGGGCTGGCCGGTTACCTGCAGGGTACCACCACCAACCTCGACGAGATCGTCGTCAAGTCGGACGTCCCGAATCTGGACATCATCGCCTGCGGTCCCATTCCCTCGAACCCCTCCGAACTGCTGGAGACCCCGCGCATGGATCTGTTCCTGAGCGAGCTCCGCCAACGGTACGACCGAGTCGTTCTGGATTGCCCGCCCATCAGTGCCGTCAGCGATCCTCTCGTGATGGGGTCCAAGGCCGACGGCGTCATGTACGTGATGAAGTTCAAGAAGATCCGCCGCGAGCACGCCCGGCGCTCGATCCAGCGGGTGCAGGATGCCGGCATCCAGATCATCGGCGTCCTCCTGAACGACATCGATTTCGAGGGCCGGGACTCGTACTACTACTCGTACTACTACTATCAGAACCAGTATTACTCCCACTACCGATCGGAGCCCTCGTCCAAGAAGTCGGGCTCCTCGAAGGGAGATGTCGCCAAGTCGGACGCGTCGAAGCCCTCCGCCAAGGCCTGAGTAAGTCCCGTTTCGTTGCCGCATCGGCGGACCCGTCCCAAGGACGCGTCCGCCGATTTCGTTCCGGAGGAGGTTCGGAGTGGAACCCGCCCCGCACCCGCCGGAGGAACCGTCCGAGGTGGCCCGTCGGACGCAACCTCACCCCGAGTTCAGCACGGCCGCTCGAACCGACCCGGCCCGTGTTCGTCTTCCGTCAGCACCGTGTCGGAATGTTCGTAGGCGGGCGCACAGCAGCAAAGCAGGACCAGCGTTGCGTCGCCGGTGTTCCAAAGCTTGTGCCTCGCCCCGGGCGGAATGGCCACCGCATCACCTGGTTTCAGATCCCTCTCAACCCCTTCCATCCGGAGGCGTCCCGAACCCGAGGTGATCAGGTAGATCTCCTCGGCTCGGGGGTGGTAATGCTCCATGGTGGAACCACCCACCGGAACCCTGGCTTCCGCCAGGCTTTGATTGCAGAGGCCGGAGTTGCGGTACGCCAATAGTTCGCGGATCTCCGAACCGTCCTTCGTGGTGAAGGCCGCCACCTCGGCCAGATTGCGCACGTCCATCCCGCAGCGTCCTCCGCATTGCCGAGCCCGACAAGACCGCCCTGCGGCGTGACGACGGACGTCAGGACCCTTCCGGATCCGATTTCTCCCATCGACGGCGGGGTCGTTCCGGCAGAGTGGCATCCGCCTTCGCAAAGTAGGCGGATGGACCCAGCACGGCCTCCACGGCCCTTTGGAACTCCAGCGTGGGAGCCACCTTGAACCGGTCGTTGGCTTCAAGAAAGGCCACGGCTCCGTCCGACCGCTGGAAGCAAAGAAAAAGAGGGCAGTTTCCCGGGTTGGCGGCGACGAGTTCATGGGTGGCCCGCAACCTTTCGGATGCCTTTTCGCTCCCCAAGCGCAGGCGCAGGTGGACCTGACGAGTCAACCGTCGAGGCACTTCCTCCAGCGGGTAGATCTCCTGCGGGAAGACCTTCGGACGATCCTCGCCCGCGCTCACCTCGCCGACGACGAAGACGGTCCGCCCCGCGGTGAACAGTTCACGGTACTGGTCGTAAGCCTCGTTCAGACAGAGCAACTGGACGCTTCCCTCGAGATCCTCGAGGGTCAGCAGCGCGTAGGGTTTGCCCGATTTCTTCGAGAACCCCTGTTGCACCGCCGAGACGATGCCCCCCAAGCGTGTCATGCTCCGGTTCGGCAGCGATCCGATCCGGCGGGAATCCGTCATCGAGTATACCTCGAGCAGCGACCGGTAAGGATCCAGGGGATGCCCGGTGACGTAGAATCCGAGCAGTTCCTTCTCCGCGGCGAGACGTTCGCCCGCGGACCATTCGAGGACCGGGTTCGCCAGCCTTGCCGGCGCGGGCGGGGCCTCCTCGAGCATTCCGAACAGCGAGGCCTGACCCGAGACGCGGTCCTGTGCCGCCGCCTGCCCGCGGGCGAGGGCAACCTCGACCCGCGCGAAGAGCGCGGCCCTCGCTTCGCCCAGGGAATCACACGCTCCGCACCGGATGAACGCCTCGAGCGCCTTTCGGTTCACGGCTCGGGTATCGACGCGCTCGCAAAGCTGGTTCAGCGTTTCGAAGGAACCGTGGTTCCGCCGGGCCTCGAGCACGCTGCGCACGGCGACCTCGCCAACGCCCTTGATGGCCGCCAACCCAAAGCGAATCCCCCTCCCGGCTTCGGAAGACTGCCCGGCTTCCGGCGACGTGCTCTCCGGACCGAAATAGACATCCGACTTGTTGACGTCCGGTGGCAGGATCTGAATGCCAAGTGCACGTGCCTCGATGATGTATTCCGCCAGTTTGTCGGTATCCGCCATGTCGTTGGTCATCATGGCGCAGAAGAACTCCACCGGATAATTGGCCTTGAGATACGCCGTCTGGTAGGCCACGAGGGCGTACGCGGCGGCATGGGATTTATTGAAGCCGTAGCCCGCGAATTTCTCCAGAATGTCGAAGATCTGATTCGCCTGGGAGGCGGGAATCGAGTTCACCCCGGCCGCACCCTCGACAAAGATGGCGCGTTGTTTCGCCCGAGAGAGGGCGACGAAAAAAGCGGCGACGCCTTCGGGGTCGCCGGGGGTGTGGGCCCACCAAGCCCGGTCGTCGTGGCCAACGAAGATGATGGTGTCGTATTCGAGCCCCTTGCTCTTATGGACGGTCATCATCGGAATCTGATTGACCCCCTCGAACGCATCTAGGCAGGCCGTCCAGTTCGGGGCGCCATCGGCCGAAGCGAAGAAGTGGATGCAAAAAGCTTCAAGGATGATCTGAAGCAAGTCGCCAACGCCATATTCGGCATAGGTTCGGGCGATCGCCCCGAGATCCAGATATTCGAAAACCCGTCTGACGAAATCGACAGCGCTTTGCCGCGACGGGGCAGTGGCCGCCATGTCGGTGCGCAAGGCAGT
>CAZSOV010000111.1:0-22742 GCA_964608505.1 uncultured Verrucomicrobiota bacterium | reverse complement strand
GCCATAGCGTCTGCGCGACGGCGGGCCGGGTCGCGGGGCGATCAAAGCAGGCGAAACCAGGGGGGAAACCGGCGACTCGGCAGTCGCCGGCCCCACATCGCAGTTCGCCGGCCCCACATCGCCGTTCCACGCAGGACGTTGTCAACGGCCTTGACCGCTCCTCCCCTGCCCCTCTCCCGGAAGGTGGGCGGGGTTGAGTGCAGCGACCCATTCCCATCCCCGGATCGTGGCGCTGCCAGGCCCCGCGAAGCCATGCTTGCGCCCGTGCCGTCCTCCCCTAGACTGAACCGGACAAGTTCTGTCCGGTTTCCCGAACAGCCGACGACGCCGACGAGCCAATGAACCAGGAGCGCTTCTACTACTTCGACAACAACGCGACCACCCGCATCGCCCCGGAAGTCGCCGACGCCATGATCCCGTTCCTGCGGGATGGCTGGGCCAATCCGTCCAGCGCCTACGGCATCGCCGGTCGCGTGCACAAGGCCGTCGAGGACGCCCGGGGCAAGGTGGCGGCGCTCGTCAACGCCGATCCGAAGGAGATCCTGTTCACCAGCTGCGGGACGGAGAGCAACAACGCGGCCCTGCACAGCGCGCTCGTCACCCAGCCCGGCAAACGCCACGTCGTCACGACCGCCGTGGAGCATTCGGCGAACATCAACTACGCCGAGTACCTCCGCCGCCAGGGCCACGAGGTCACCCTGCTGCCCGTCGAAGCGGACGGTTCCCTCGACATCCATCTCCTCGAGCGTTCCATTCGTCCGGACACCGCCATCGTCTCGGTCATGCTGGCGAACAACGAGACGGGCGTGCTCTTTCCGGTCGAGGAAATCGCCGCGCTCTGCCGCAGCAAGGGCGTGTTGTGCCACACCGACGCGGTCCAGACCCCGGGGAAGATGAAGCTCGACGTCAAGTCGCTGGGCGTCGATTTCCTGTCGCTCTCGGCGCACAAGCTGTACGCGCCGAAGGGCATCGGGATGCTGTACGTGAAGAAGCGCACGCGCTTCCAGCCGTTCGTCATCGGCGGCCACCAGGAGCGCGGGCGCCGCGGCGGCACCGAGAACGTCCCCCACATCATCGGGTTCGGCAAAGCCGCCGAGATGGCGCTGGCGGGCTACGCCGCGGAGTACCGCCGCGTGCAGGCCCTGCGCGACCGGATGGAATCCGCCATCCTCGCGACGATTCCCAACACGTTCGTCAACGGGGATCGTTCCAACCGCCTGCCAAACACCTCGAACATCGCCTTCGAATTCGTGGAGGCGGAGGCCGTGCTGATGCTCCTCGATCAGGTCGGGATCTGCGCCTCCAGCGGCTCGGCCTGCACGACGGGTTCCCTCGATCCCTCCCATGTCCTCACGGCGATGGGCCTGACCCCCATGCGCGCCCGCGGCTGCATCCGGTTCAGCCTCGGCATCTACAACACCGACGAGGACGTGGATTACCTGCTCCGGCACCTGCCCCCGATCATCCAGAGGCTGCGCGACATCTCGCCCCTCAACCCGGCGCACCCGGACAACGACAAGTACGACATCGAGGCGGCGCGCGCGAAGCACGAGCAGGATCTGGCCGCGGCGACGGCCACGGACGGCGAGCCCACCGTGGCGGCGTAGGCGTGCCGCGGACCGTCGGGCAGCGCTGGGCCCCGTCTCAGAACGTGTAGACCACCTTGGTCATCACGGTGCGCCCGGCGAGGGTTCCGTCGTCGACGTCGTTGAAGACGACGTACCACCACGTGTCCTTTCGGAAGCCCCAGCCGTAGATCACGCTGTGGTTGTGCAGGCCGTCGCCCCGGATCTGGAGCGAGGACTTCACCCACATCCGGTCGGCCAGGTAGAGGTCGAACCCGACCCGGCCCAGCCAGACGATCTCGGTTTCGCCCGTGGGCCGGTCCTCGAAGCGCACGTTGAAATCGAGTCGGATCGGCAGTTCCTCCCAGAACTTCAGTCGTTTGCCGACGATCAGTTCGTGGTAGTCGGTGCGCTCGAACTCCCCCGTCGCCCAGGTCAACCCGAGGCCCCGGTAGAAGTCCGAGGCCCACAGGTCGGTGCCCAGCGTCGTCCGCCAGTTGTCGAACGGCACGTGTTCCTGATTCTCGTACCCGGCCCGGAGTCGCGCGTCGTTCCGCAGCAGGACGCTCGCGTAGAGATCGTGGTCATGCACCGACTTGCGCCCGTCGGAGTTCAGGTAGACCCGCGGGTCGTACGAGAAATACAGCTCCTTGTACCAGCCCGTCCCGGACCGGAGATTGTACTCGGAATGCAGGCTGGGACCGAAGATGTCCCGCCGCGGGATGTAGCCGAGCAACGGGTTGAAGCCATCGGTGATCGCGGTGTAGCCCAGGACGAAACGCCACGGATAGAGTTCGTAGTTGAGCGAGGCGAACCCGAGATAGTCCGTTCCCCCGCGCAATGCCCGGCCCAGGGAGTCCTCGAGTTCCTCGTCGGCCACCGACCCCTGGAACCAGACCCGCCAGGCGTCGCTCAGAAACACATTCCCGTCGAAGCTGCCGGTCGCCGCGTGTCCCTCCTCCAGCACCGAGCCCGCCGCGTAATAGCCCAGCGTCGAACGTTCCCCCAGATCCTGGTTGGCCCGTAAAACGGTCGAATTCCCACGGAACCGCCCGTCGTGCGCGACCTCGCCATGGATGTTCTGCGCGTTGAAATTGAACCCCGGCTGTTGCCCGCTGACCTTCCCGCCCGCGTCCGGATCGACGAAGCGCCGGCTGTAGTACAACCGGTGCGGCGAGCGCATCAGTTCCTCGCCCTCGCTGAAGAACGCCCTGCGCTCCGTCAGAAACCGCTCCGTGTCCCGCAACTCGATCGTGTCGTCGTCCGCCTCCACCTGCCCGTAGTCCGGGTTCACCGTCCACGAACTGATGATCGCCGGCGTCAGCCGGAACTTCAGATCCAGGCCCGCGTCGAACCGCGTCGAGGTCCCCCCGGTCCCGAAGTCCGCGCTCCCGCTCGCGTACGGCGAGATTTCCCAGTTCCGGTCGAACGTCGACCCCGCGAGATCCATGTCCGTCAGGTGCCCGAAATGCCGCGGCTTGTAGAACTCCGTCGGGTTGAAGCTCCAGAAACTGGTCACGTCGGTCGACCGCTGGAGCCGGGTGACGTTGAAGCCCCAGCGCTGGCCGTCGGTCCGGAAGTAGTTCAACACCCCGAGCGGGATCTTCATCTCGAACGTCCAGCGGTCCGCCAGCATCCGCGCCGCGCACTCCCACGGCGCCGTCCAGCCGTAGTTGAACACCCCCGAGGGCCCCTCGTTCGCCTCCGCCTTCGTCCCCAGCGGGTTGGCGAAGAACGCGTACTTGCCCCGGTGGTTGTGCGGCGGATCGAAGTGAATCTCGACCCAGTCATCCCCGACGAACGCCCGATCCTCGCGCCGCTCCGTGGCGTGGATGTCCGCCATGTTGCGGTCCAGGCATTCCATCCCGACATACAGGTGCGTGGTCGTGTAGGCCACCCGGATGAGCGACTGGTCCGCCACCGGCTGCCCCGTGCGCGTGTCCAGCAGGCCCGTCGCCACCGCGCATTCCTTCCAGAACCCCTCGTCCAACGCCCCGTCCACCCGCATTTCCTCATCGGTCCGGAGGGCCGGGAGATTCGGCACCGGCGCGTCCGGCGCGACATGCCCCCGAAGGACCGGGCCGGGCAGCAGCCAGACCGCCACGACCGCCACGACCGCCGCCGCCCACCCCTGCCCGCCGCGTCGAGGCCCCGGTTTCGCAACCGGGGCAAGGCGGTCCGTCTGGGCCGTGGGGCTCAAGCGCCTCGGAGCCAAGACGCCTCACGCCATCCACGCAACAAACCCGTGGCGAGACCCGAGAAACCCGGTCATTCCTCTCCCCGGCCCGTGCCGGAAGCTGCTGCTCCCTCACCCCACCCCGATCACCCCGCAGACCGCCTCCCGGGTGGCCGGCACGACGATGGGCTTGAACTCCGACTGGCCGATGGCGGTATCGGGATCCTTCAGCCCGTGACCGGTCATGGTCGCGGTCACGACGCTGCCGGCGGGAATCGCGCCTTCCTTCACGCACCGGATCAGGCCGGCGAGGGGCGCGGCGCAGGCGGGTTCGACGAACACTCCCTCCGTCCGCGCCACCAACCGGTAGGCGGCGAGGATTTCGTCGTCGGTCACCTTGTCGATGCGCCCTTTCGAGGCGTCCCGGGCCTCGAGGGCCCCCTGCCAGCTGGCGGGATTGCCGATGCGGATGGCGGTCGCGACGGTCTGGGGCTGTTCGACGGGCGCGCCGTCGACGATGGGAGCGGCCCCCGCCGCCTGCCACCCGAACATCCGGGGCAGGCGATCCGCCTGGCCGGCGGCGTGGTATTCCCGGAAGCCGCGCCAGTACGCGGTGATGTTGCCCGCGTTGCCGACGGGCAGGAAATGGAAGTCCGGGGCGCGCCCGAGCTGGTCGCAGATCTCGAACGCCGCGGTCTTCTGGCCGTCGATGCGGACGGGGTTGATGCTGTTGACGACCTCGGCCACGCCGCTCTCGCCGAGCTCGCGGACGATGCGGAGCGCGACGTCGAAGTTGCCCTCGATGGAGATCGTCGTGGCGCCGTACATCAACGCCTGGGCCAGCTTGCCGAGGGCGATCTTGCCGTGGGGCAGGACGACCACGCACTTCAGGCCGGCGCGGGCGGCGTAGGCCGCGGCGCTGGCCGAGGTGTTGCCGGTGCTGGCGCAGATCACGACCTTGGCGCCGCGCTCCTTGGCCTTCGACACCGCCAGCGTCATCCCGCGGTCCTTGAAGGAGGCCGTCGGGTTGGACGCCTCGTACTTCAGGTAGAGGGTGAAATCGCCGCCGACGGCCCGGACGAAGTTGTCGACACGGATGAGCGGGGTGTTGCCCTCCAGCAGGGTGACCACCGGCGTCGCCTCGGTCACGGGAAGGTGGGCGCGATAACGTTGGATCAAGCCGGGCCAGGCCGGCGGAGGAGGGAGTTTGGGCGTGGCACTCACGGAAAGGTCACCTGGATCACTCGAAATTCTCGACGCGGAACAGGGCGGGTTCCCCCTTCACGACGGGCAGCCGGCGGATGCCGGCCAACGCCTTGGTCACCGCCGCGCGTGGGGCGTCATGGAGCATGAAGATCAGCGGCACGCTCTCCCCCTCGTGGCCCTCGGGTTGGATTACGGACGAGATGCCGATCTGGTTTCGGGCGAGAATCGTCGCGACCCGGGCCAGCACGCCCGGGCGATCCGTCACGCTGAGCCGCAGGTAATGACCGGAAACGATCTCCCCGCAGGTCAACAGGGCCCCGTCCTTCTCGTGGGGCACGAAGGGCGGGACGCGATGGTGCGCGC
Source organism: uncultured Verrucomicrobiota bacterium (assembly GCA_964608505.1). Lineage (GTDB taxonomy): Bacteria > Verrucomicrobiota > Verrucomicrobiia > Limisphaerales > CAIMTB01 > CAIMTB01. Next base: position 17,432 of record CAZSOV010000111.1, on the reverse strand, counting down.
CGCTCTTGAGGTCCAGCGCCACGTCGGCCAGGTCGCTCAGGACCGCGCTGGCCGTCGCGTTGCGGCCCGCGCCGCGGCCGTAGTAGAGGGTGTCCCCCACGATGTCGCCCCGCACGCAGACGGCATTGAAGACGCCGGCCACGCTGGCCAGCACGTGGCCGTTGGGAACCAGGGTCGGGCAGACGGTCAGGCTCACCGACGCCTTCCGGGTCCGGGTCCGGGCCCCGCGCCCTGCCCTGGCGGCGCCCGGGGAACCCGCTCCGACGGTCTTGATCGCGGCGAGCAGCTTGATCGTGTAGCCCAGCTTGGCCGCGAACTCCATGTCGAGCGGCGTCACCGAGCGGATGCCCTCCACCGCCACCTCCGCGACGTCGATCCAGAACCCGTGGGCGAGCGAGGCCAGGATGCCGGCCTTGTGCAGGGTGTCATGGCCGTCGACGTCCAGCGACGGATCCGCCTCGGCATATCCCAGGCGCTGGGCGTCGGCCAGCACCGCGCCGAAGTCCGCCTTCTCCGTCTGCATCCGCGTGAGGATGTAATTGCAGGTGCCGTTCAGAATGCCGTACAGGCGCGTGATCCGGTTGCCGACGAGCGCCTCGCGCAGGACCTTGATGATCGGAATGCCGCCGGCCACGCTGGCCTCGTAGTAGAGATTCCGCCCCGCGGCCCGGGCGGCCGCGAACAATTCCTCCCCGTGCGCCGAGAGCAGCGCCTTGTTTGCCGTCACCACCGGCTTCCCGGCCTTCAGCGCCGCGAGGACCATCTCCCGCGCGGTCGACGTGCCTCCCACCAATTCCACGACCAGATCGGTCTCCGGATCCTGGACGGCCTTGCGCCAATCCCCCGACACCACGCCGGGGGGTACCGTGAAATCACGCTTCCGCGCCGGATCGCGCACCACCAGGTGCCGGATCCGGAATTGGACGCCGAGGCGCGACGCCATCAGCGAGCCGTTGCGCCCGATGCCCTCGACCACGCCGCCGCCGACGGTGCCGCCGCCGAGAATCGCCACGTTGACCTGCCGCATCATAGACAAGAGACGCGCAGCTTGCCGCGCCGACACCCGACGCGACAAACGCAAAAACGGTTTCGCACCCGCCCTGCCACAGCCGTTGACAAAGTCCTGAGTGGAACTGCGATGTGGAGCCGGCGACTGGCTCCCCGCCAAAGCGACGGCGCGACGGCGGGCCGAGTCGCAGGCTTCGCCTCTCGATTCGCCTGCTTCGATCGCCCCGCGACCCGGCGGTCGCGGGCCCCAATCGACTTTGTCAATCGCCCTGCCCGCCCTACCACACGCCCGCCCGCACCAGTTCCTTCGTGGCGGCCTCCGCCCATCCCCGGTTCGCGGCCGGGCTCGCGGGGCTGGGATGCAGCACGCGCGTGATCGACACCGCCATTCCGGCCAACGCCTCCCGCGCGCGCCCCTCGGCAAACCCGCCGACCCCCACGACCCATTTCGGTTCCAGCGCCTGCACCACGGCGAGCAGGTGCTCGTCGCACGCCGCGTACAACGGCGCCGCCTCCGACGCCGGCAGTTTGTCCGGAGTCAGATTCGCCCCCGTCCCGGTCATGAACACCAGCGGACAGAAGTTCGCGACGAAATGCTCGCGGAAGAAGCTCTCCGGTTTCCCGTGACGCTCCGCGAACAGTCCCCAGAGGCGCCGCCCGCTGACTTCGGATCGCGCGCAATCCAGCCCTTCGACCGGACGCTTCGGATGCTCGCGGGCCGGCTTGCCGACGGTTCCACGCAATCCCATCCAGTCCCGAACCGCCGCCACCTCGCCGAAGGGCACTCCGGTCTGGGCCATCCCGAACGGTCCCGGATTCATGCCGAGGAAGAGAACCCGCTTGGGTCCGTCCCCGAAACGCCGCAGGTACTCGTCATGCAACCCCGCGGCGTAATCGAGGGGGTTGTAGACGAAGGCCACCGGCGCCGCGAAGCGCAGGCGGTCCACGGCATCCCGCAACCGGCGGGCCGCCATTCGAAGCTGATCGGTTGCTGACATGGCCGCCAAAACCTCGTGGGGTTGGCCGAAGGCACGCGAAACATCGTTGCCGCCGGCACGGTCCGGACTCGGGTGATCACCTCGCCATGCCGGGGACCGGGGACATGGATCGTTCGGGAGGCAAAGAAAAAGGCCCGACAAAGCCGGGCCTCGTTCGAACGTTCCGAAAGTCGATTCGGGCGGGGACTCAGTAACGGTCGCCACCACGGCCACCGCCGCCACCACCACCCCCGTAGCCGCCACGGCCACCGCCGCCGCCACCGCCACCGCCGCGTCCTCCGCCCCCTCCGTAGCCGCCGCCGCCACCGCCCCCGCCACCGCCACCGCGGCTACCACCGCCACCACCACCGCCGTAACCGCGACCGCCACCGCCGCCACCACTGCCGCCGCCGCCCGAACGCTCCTCGCGCGGACGCGCGATGTTCACCGTCAGCGGACGTCCGTCCAGCGTCGCACCATGCAATCCGTCGATGGCCTTCTGGGCCTCCTCGCCGGTGGACATGGTAACAAAACCAAACCCGCGGGGACGCCCGGTCTGGCGGTCCACCATCAGGTTGGCTTCCAGCACGGTTCCATGCGCCGCGAAGGCGTCGTGCAGGTCGTTTTCGGTCGTGTTGTAGGAAAGATTTCCCACGTACAATTTGTTGTTCATCGTGATGTCTGCTTCCCGAAACCGCTTCGGGCTATCCCCCTCCCAAGACTGTTCCCGACTGCCGGGTTTCGAATCATCACGGAACAACCGTTCACCTGAAGATTTCCCAGACCGTGGTCGCTAGATGGGCGAGCTGAGCTGCGCGGATCGGCGGGGCGGACAATGACAGCGCAAGGCCGGATGGCAATCAGTTTTTCGAGGCGTTTGCGGGGCCCTTCAGGGCGATTGACAAAGTCGATTGGGGCCGGCGACCGCCGGGTCGCGGGGCGATCGAAGCAGGCGAAACCAGAGGGGAAACCGGCGACTCGGCAGTCGCCGGCCCCACAACGCGGTTCCACACCAGACTTTGTCAATCGCCCTGCGGGGCCCTTCGGCATCGCCTACCCCGCCACGTACACGTTCTTCGTTTCCGTGTATCCTTCCATCGCCCCCATGCCCAAATCCCGCCCCAGGCCGCTCTGCTTGAATCCGCCGAACGGCGCCTCCACGTGCACGCTGCTGTGGGAGTTGATGCTCAGCACCCCGCTCTCGACCGCCCGCGCCACCCGGAGCGCCCGGCCCAGATGATTCGTCCACACCGACCCGCTCAGCCCGTACGGCGACGCGTTCACCTCCCGGATCATCGTCGCCTCGTCGTCGAACGGCGAAATCGCCACCACCGGCCCGAAAATCTCCTCCCGCCAGCAGCGATCCCCCTTGCCCACACTCAACAACACCGCCGGCTCCAGGTAGTACCCCTTCCCCACCGGACGCTCCCCGCCACAGGCCACCCGGCTCCCGCGCGCCCGGGCGTCGGCGAGATACTCCTCCACCACCGCCCGCTGTCCCGCGCTGACCAGCGGCCCGAGCTGGGTCGTGTCCATCTCCGGATTCCCCGTCACCAGCTTCCGCGTGGCCGCCACGAAACGTTCCACGAACGGCTCGTAGATGGATCGCTCCACGAACATCCGGCTCCGGGCGCAGCAATCCTGCCCCGTATTCGCGAACACGCTCATCGGCGAGCTCTCCGCCGCCTTCTCCCAGTCCGCGTCCGCGAACACGATGTTCGGCGACTTGCCCCCCAGCTCCAGCGACACCCGCTTCAGGTCCCGCGACGCCAGTTCCATGATCCGCCGACCCACTTCCGTCGACCCCGTGAACGACACCTTCCGCACCAGCGGATGGGTCACCAGCGCGTCGCCAATCGCCGAACCGCTCCCCGGCAGCACCTGCAGCACCCCCGGCGGCAGTCCGGCCTCGCACGCCAGTTCCCCCAGCCGGATCGCCGTCAGGGGCGACAACGACGCCGGCTTCAAGACCACGCAATTGCCCGCCGCCATCGCCGGGGCCGCCTTCCAGCATGCGATGGGGAACGGAAAGTTCCACGGCACGATCGCCGCCACCACCCCCATCGACTGGCGCAGGGTAAAATCAAATCCGCCCCGGGCCACGGGGATCGTCTGCCCGCAGAACTTCGTCAGCGCCCCCGCGTAGTACTCGAACACCCGCGCCCCCAGCCCGGCCTCGTCCCGCGCGTCCGAGATCGGCTTCCCGATGTGGAGCCGCTCCAGCTGCGCGATCTCCTCCTGATGTTCCCGCAGCTTCCGCGCCACCGCATGGAGCAGGGCCTCGCGCTTCCCCGGGGCCAGATCCCGCCATCCCCCCTCCCACGCCCGGTGCGCCGATTCCACCGCCGCCTGCACGTCCGAAACCCCGGCCGAGGCCACCTCCGCGAAAACCTGTTCCGTCGCCGGATTGATCAGCGGCGTCCGCCGCCCCGAGGCCGCTTCCCGCAGCGTGCCGTCCACGAACAAATGAGTCGGTAGGGTCAAAGCCATGGCCCGATGCTGGGCACGGGTCCCGCCGGAATCCAGCGTGGAGACGCCGGCGCCGCTCCGCTCCGCTCTAGCGCGACTCCCCGATCCGCGGCGGGCCCGCGAACCGTCGCCGCTCGAGTCCGAACCACACCACCACCATGGCCAGGGTCACGCCGCCCACGATCCAGACGGCCTGCTGGTTCGGCGGCTGCACCCCTATCACCAGCAGGAACACGCACCCGACCACCGACACCCCGGCCAGCGGTCGGAACCAGCCCTTCAGGTTCCACGGCCCCATCCGACGCCAGCGCCCGCCGTACGCGAGGAATCCCGCCGCCACCGGCAGGACGTAACTGATGTAGAGGAACACCGTCCCGATGGCCGCGATCGTCTCGTACTTCAGCAACACGACCAGCAGCGTCGATCCCGCCGCCGCCGCCCAGACCGCCACCGAGGGCGATTTCGTCCGCGGACTCACCCGCTTCAACGCCCCCGAGCAGGGCAGTCCGCCGTCGCGCGCGAACGCATAGGTCATGCGCGAGGCCGAGGTCAGCGCGGCCAGCCCGCACAGGAACTGCGTGACGACGATGCCCGCGAGCAGGCCCATCGCCAGGCCGCCCGGCAGGCGCGTCTTCAGCACCCAGGGCACGACCTCCACCCCCTTCTCCGCCCCCTGCCGCACGTCCGGCATCGCCAGCAGGATCGCCGCGATCATCAGCCACCCGAACAATCCCGACACCCACACCGACCGCACGATGCCCCGGGGCACGTTCCGCGCCGCGCCCACCGTCTCCTCGGCCGTGTGTGCCGAGGCGTCGAACCCGGTCAGCGTGTAGGCCGGCAGCAGGAATCCCAGCGCGAACAGCCAGCCCAGGTTCCCCTGCCGCGGAAACACCGGGGCCCCCTCCGGCAGGCCGCTGAAGTTCGTGAAGGTCCACAGGCGCGACGGCTCCCACGCCCCCGTCACCGCCAGCAACGCGCCCGTCAACACGACCGCCACGATCAGAATCAGCCAGCCGCTCAGATCGGTCAGCCGGGTCGTGAACCGGATCCCGTAATGGTTCAGCAGCGCCTGCGACAACGTCATGCCCGCCACCGTCAGCGTCTTCGTCAGGGCGGCCGAGGACGCCGGCACCGTCACCCCGAACGCCACCGTCGCGAAGTCGTACGTCCCCGCGTTGATCGCCGCGAGCACCGTCACCAGCCCCGCCAGGTTGAACCACGCCGTCACCCATCCGCACGCGCGCCCGCCCAGGATGCTCCCCCAGTGATACAGGCCGCCCGCCGTCGGGAACGCCGACGCCACCTGCGCCATCGACGCCGCGACGGAGAGCGAAAACAGGCAGACCAGCGGCCAGCCGATGCCGAGACTCGCCCCGCCCGCGCTGCACAGCCCGACGTGGAACGACGTGATCCCGCCCGCGAGGATGCAGATGATCGAGAGCGAGATCGCGAAGTTCGAGAACCCCGACATCCGCCGGGCTAGCTCCTGCTCGTAGCCCAGTTGCCGGAGCAACCGTTCGTCGTCGTGGTGCGGGGGACCTTGGCTCATGGGGCTCGCCGGGTTGGGGCGCCGAACGTTGCCGACCCGCCCGGCATCCTGCAACGCCCGTTCCCGCGCCCCGCCGCGCGCCTCAGATCACTTCCAGGTACAGCTGCCGGAAGTCGTCCCGCGACACGGGCACGGCGTTGGTCTTGTGACACGGATCGTCCACGGCCTGGTCGACGAGGGCGTCGAGCTGCTCCGGCGTCACCCCGTGCTCGCGCAGCCGGGTGTTCATGCCGAGGTCGGCCAGGAACTTCGTGACGAATCCGATGGTCTTGCAGTCGGCCTCGCCGTCGCTGCACGTCGCGAGATCCAGGCCGCAGGCGATGCCCACGCGCCGGTACAATCCCGGTTTCCGCCGCGCGCAGAAGTTCATCCCGGCCACCAGGCACAGCGCGTTCGCCAGACCATGGTGCATGCCGCAGATCGTCGACAACGGATGCGCCATCGAATGCACGACGCCCAGGTCCTTCTGGAAAGCCACCGCCCCCATCGCCGCCGCCACGAGCATCTTGCCGCGGGCGTCCAGGTCCGTCCCGTCCTTCACCGCGCGCGGCAGGGCCTCCACCACCAACCGCACGCCCTCCAGCGCGATGCCGTCGCACATGGGATGGAACTGCGGACAGGTGAAGCTCTCGATGCAGTGCGTGAGCGCGTCCGCCCCCGTCGCCGCCGTCAGTTTCGGCGGCAAACCGACGGTCAGTTCCGGGTCCAGCACCACCAGCTTCGCCATCAGTTCGGGATGGAAGATCACCGCCTTTCGCTTCGTCGCGTCCAGCGTGATCACGGAGCTTCGCCCCACCTCGCTCCCCGTCCCCGCCGTCGTCGGAATCGCGATGAACGGCGCCAGCCCGCTCCAATCCGCCGGCTCGGCGTAGAACTTCGTGAAATCGTACCCCGGGCGCTTCACCAGCAGCCGCGCCGCCTTGCCCGCGTCGAGCGGACTCCCGCCCCCGATGGCGATCACCCCGTCGCAGCCCTTCTCCGCGAACATCGCCGCCGACAACCGCACGTCGTCCTCGACCGGGTTGGGATGCACGCCGTCGAACACGTACCAGTCCCGGCCCCGGCCCTGCTCGCCGAGCACCGTCGCCAGGGCCCGGAAGGCGTCCGTCCTCGCCACCCCGCCGTCGGTGACGACGAGCGGTCGGCGCATGCCCAGGCGGGCCATGTGGGTGGGCAGTTCGCGGATCGAACCGGCGCCGTAACGGGTGGGTGTCGGAAACGAGAACGAGGTCAGACTGGTGCTCATGCGAGTTCGAACGGTTGCGTCCCGCCCGTGTTGGCATGGACCCCCAAACCTCCGCAAGCGCGATGGTGAGCGCCCTGGCCCGGTGATCCGGTCCCCGAGCATCCGCCTTGCACCGGCGCGAACTGTCGCCAGACTGCTCTCATGACAGGTGCCGCAGCGCCGACCGCAACCGGTGCACCCACGCCCCCCGCCCGATCCGAGCCCATCGTACTGACCCGCGGCCTCACCAAGATCTATCGCCAGGGCGACCTCAACGTCACGGCCCTCAATCAGGTGACCCTCGATATCGTGCAGGGCGAATTCCTGGTGCTCATGGGTCCCTCCGGGTCCGGCAAGTCCACCCTCCTTCATCTCATCGCCGGCATCGACCGCCCCACCGGCGGCGAACTCCATGTCCAGGGCATCGACATCACCCGGCTCAACGAATCCGAGCTCGCCGACTGGCGGAACCAGAACGTTGGCTTCGTCTTCCAGAGCTTCAATCTCATCCCCGTCCTCACCGCGTTCGAGAACGTCGAACTGCCCCTCCTCCTCACCCGCCTCGCACGCAAGGAACGACGTCGCCTCGTCACCACGGCGCTCGACCTCGTCGGGCTCGCCGACCGCCAGCACCATCTGCCGAAACAGATGTCCGGCGGCCAGGAACAACGGGTGGCCATTGCCCGCGCGCTCGTCACCGACCCGTCGCTCGTCGTGGCCGACGAACCCACCGGCAATCTGGATTCCCACTCCGCCCACGACGTCCTCACCATCCTCCAGTCGCTCAGCAAGGACCACGGCAAGACCGTCATCATGGTCACCCATGATCCCAAGGCCGCCGCGTTCGGTTCCCGGCAGATTCACCTCGAGAAGGGGGAATTGGAGGGAAGCGCGACCTGACGGACGGCACTGGGACGACCGGGGACCACGAACCGGCTCCCACATCCCCTCGCGGTTTCCCTTTCGGAGTCAACCCGCCCACCCCGCCTCTCCATGAATCTCCCGCCGCAACCGCGCCGCCCGGCGAGGGCACCGGGCCTGCACGCTGTAGGCCACGTGCCCTCACGCGGCGACGCGGGGTCCGCAGCTCAGGGTCCCGACGCGTGTCCGAACTTCGGAAATCCCGACTCCCCATGACCCTGCCCGGCTTCGTCATCCGCAACGCGTTTCGCAACAAGCGCCGGGCGCTGCTCTCCACGATCAGCGTGGCGGCAAGTCTCTTCCTCCTGGTCGTGCTGCAGACCTTCCAGCGGGAATTCACCCTGCCGCCCGAGGACATCGGCGCCTCCCTGCGCATCGCGGTCCGCAACAAGGTCTCCCTCGGCATGCCCCTCCCCGCCCGCCAGCGCTCCACGCTCGAGAAGATTCCGGGGATCGCCGCGTTCACGCCCTTCACCTACTTCGGCGGACGCTTCCAGGACATGGAATTCACCCCGTTCGCGCAGTTCGCCGTGGATCCGGCCGGGTTCACCAACGTGTTCGTCGATGCCCGCATCGCCACCGAGCAACTGGCCGACTGGATGAAGGACCGCGGCTCCTGCCTCGTGGGCAAGGCGACCTTCGACCGCTACAAACTCGAGCTCGGCGGGAAGATGAAACTCACCGGCACGTTCTATCCGGTCGACCTCGACCTGCGCATCGCGGGGATCTACTCCGGCACGCTCGACGACGGCTCGGTGTTCTTTCACCACAAGCACTTCGACGAGATGCTGAACGGCAACGAGACGGTCGGCACCTGGTGGGTCCGGGCCGCCTCCGCGGAGGAGGCGCCGCAGGTCATCGCCGCGATCAACGACGCCTTTGCCAACACGTCCGCCGAGGTCCGGGCCGAGACGGAGAGCGCCTTCCAGATGGGCTTCGTCTCCATGTGGGGCAACATCAAGCTCCTCGTCGGCTCCATTAGCAGCGTCGTCGTCTTCACCCTCCTGCTCGTCGCCGTCAGCACCATGAGCATGGCCATCCGCGAGCGGTTCCGCGAACTCGCCATCCTCAAGGCCCTCGGCTACCGCCGCCGCGAGATCTTCGGCTTCATCCTCGCCGAGAGCTTCGGCCTCGCCATGGTCGGCGCCGTCCTCGGCGCCGGCGGCGCCTACGCGATCTTCCAGTCCGTCGACATCCGGACGCTCTCCGGCGGCATGATCCAAATGTTCGAGGTCACGCCCCGCATCCTGGCCATGGCCTTCACCGTCGCCGCCAGCCTCGGCATCGTCGCCGCCATTCCCCCCGCCATCGCCGTCGCCCGCACCAGCGTCGTCGCGGGACTCAAGACCCTCGACTGAGCCACGCCCCCCGCCACGCCACTCCGGAGCATCCCATGGCCCTTCCGCTCAAATACAACGTCCGCAACGTCCTCGTCCGCTGGCGCTCCACCCTCGCCACCGTGCTCGGCCTGGCCCTCGTCGTGGGCGTCTACGTCCTCATGCAGGCCATGGCCGCCGGCATCGAGCGGAGCGGCGGCAACACCGGGCGGCCCGACAATCTGCTCATCGTCCGCAAGGGCTCCACCTCCGAATCCAGCAGCATCGTCTCCCGGGACCAGCTCCGGGCGCTCATGTACAGCCCCGAGATCGCCCGCACCGACCAGGACGAACCCCTCGTCTCGGCCGATGTCCTCGTCCTCCTCAACCAGGCGCGCCGCAACGGCGGCGGCGAGGCGAACGTCCTGCTGCGCGGCGTCTCCCCCCGGGGCCGCGACCTCCGTTCCCAGGTGACCCTCGTGGCGGGCCGCTGGTTCCAGGGCGGCCGCCGCGAGGTCGTCGTCAGTCGCCGTCTCGCCGCGCGCTTTGCCAGCTTCGACATCGGGGCCTCCTTCAAGAGCGGGCCCTCCACCTTCACCGTCGTCGGACACACCGACGCCGGACGCAGCGCCTTCGACTCCGAGATCTGGATGGATGCGGACGAGGCCAGGGCGATCTTCGACCGCGAGCAGTACTCGAGCCTGCTCGTGCGCCCGAAAAGCCCCCTGGACGCCACGAACCTTCTGAATCGGATCGAGGCCGACAAACGCCTGCAGCTGCTCGCCAAGCCCGAGAGCGAGTACTACTCCACCCAGACCTCGACCGCCCGCCCCATCAAGTGGCTCGGCAACTTCCTCGCCGTCGCCATGTCCGTCGGCGCCATCTTCGCCGCCATGAACACCATGTACGCTGCCGTCAGCGCCCGCACCCGCGAGATCGGCACCCTCCGGGTCCTCGGCTACCGCCGCCGCGCCGTCGTCCTGGGATTCATGATCGAGGGCGCGTTCCTCGCCTGCATCGGGGGAATCCTCGGCTGCCTGCTCTCCCTCCCGATGAACGGGTACGCCGTCGGCACCTTGAGCTTCGAGACCTTTTCCGAAACGGTTTTCGAATTCCGCGTTACTCCCTTCCTGATGGCCAAGGGCATCGCCTTCGCCGTCATCGTCGGATTGCTCGGCACCCTCCTTCCCGCCATCCGCGCCTCGCGCCTCCCCGTCATCTCCGCCCTCAAGTCCCTCTGATCCCCGATTCGCTTCCCGCGCATGAACGACTCCCAACGTTCCAAGGTCGGTCAACTCCGCATCGATCCCTCCGCCAAACGCCGGACCCAGGGCACCTTCTGGACCATCTTCATCGTCACCTTCGCCGTCGCCCTCGCTGCCGTCCTGCTCTGGCGCCCCTGGGTGACCGAGACCTCCCGCGTCCGCAGCGCCACCGGCGCCGGCTCGACCACCTCGAAGTCCCAGGCCGGCACCGCGGCCAAACCGGCCGCCGCCACCGCTCCCGCCCCGGCTCCCGCTCCGCCGTCCACCAGCGAGGCCTCCTCCCGCACCGCGCCGCCTCCCGCCGACGGCATCGTCCTCACCGTGAGCGGTTACATCATCAACCGCGAACGCATCGAACTCAGCCCCCGCTTCATGGGCCAGGTCCGCTGGATCGGCGTCAAGAAGGGCGACGCCGTCACCAACGGCCAGGTCGTCGTCCTCCTCGACGACACCGAGTACCAGGCCCAGAAAGCCGAACTCGTCGGCATGCGGGAGGGGGCCCTCGTCCGCGTGCGCCGGGCCGAAATCGAACTCCAGCGCAGCCAGCAGCTCGCCGACGCCAAGATCGAAACCCAACGCGTGCTCGATCTCGCGAAACTCGACCTCGATGCCGCCCGCGCCGAGGTCCAGACCTTCGATGGACAGTTGAAACGGATCGAAACGTGGATCGACTGGACCATCATCCGATCCCCGATCAACGGCGTGGTGCTGGAGAAGCTCGTAGACCCCAACGAACTGGTCACCCCCCAGAGCTTCGGCGGCAGCCGCGGCCCCAGCACGGCGCTGATGTCCGTCGGGGATCCCCGGGATCTTCAGGTCGAGATCGACCTGAACGAGGCGGATCTCTCGAAGGTGCGTCTCGGTCAGAAATGCCGGGTCACCCCCGAGGCCTACCTCGACCGCTCGTACGAGGGGGTCGTCGCGGAGGTGGCCCCCGAAGCCAGCCGGCAGAAGGGCACCCTCCAGATCAAGGTGCAGATCCGGAACCCCGACCGCTACCTGACGCCGGAACTCAGCGCCAAGGTCGATTTCCTCGCCGAATCCCGGTAGCGGGCCGCGGGCCGCGTGCCCCCACGCGGCGTGATGCATTCGCTCCGCCCGGTGAGGGCACCGGGCCTACACGCGAGGGCCCGCGTGCCGCCCTGCGCGGTGGAATAGCCTTCCGCTGTAGGCCGCGTGCCCCCACGCGGCGTCATGCACTCGCCCCGCCCGGTAGGGCACCGGGCCTGCATGCGACGGGCCGGCTCAGCCGACCCAGCCGTGGTTCTCGCGGACCTGAATCATGGAGGCCAGGATGTTGTTCCATGTCTCCTGCCGCTGCATGACCTCGTTGGGGAACATGCAGCCGTCCCAGCAGATGTGCTTGAACTTCCGGGTCACCTTCCCGGTCTCGTCCCGGAGCCAGTAGCCCGCGTCGCGCGGCACGTTCAGCTTCCCGTTCGGATCGTTCACCGGACAGTGCTTGCCGGTCTTCTCGTGATCCCCGGAGCCCTTCACCGTGGCGTCGTTCTGGGCCACATGGAAATCGAAGGTCCAGGGCCGGAGCGCGTTGGTCATCTTCTTCATGGCCTTGTGGAAGACCTCCGGTTCCCAGCGGAACTTGTCGGGAACCAGGCGGTGTTCCTGGGCGTTGTACCCCAGCAAATACAGGAGCGTATGCGCCATGTCGGCCTGGAACCCGACGACCTTGGGCAGGCCGACCTCCTCGAGGGTGCGGATCATGTTCCGCCACGAATGCATGCCGCCCCAGCAGATCTCCCCCTCGGCGGCCAACCGCTCGCCGTGGTCCTTGGCGACCTTGCCGCCCTCCTTGAACGTCTTCGCGATCAGCTTCGTGTTGCCCTTCGGATCCTTGTCCCAGTCCGTCACGGAGGCCGCCGAGTCGATGCGCACGATGCCGTAGGGGCGCACCCCGAGCTCGCGCAGCTTCGCCGCGATGCGGCAAGCCTTGCTCACCGCCGTCACCCAGTTCTTGCGCTTCGTCTCGTCGCCCATCGCCGAACCCTCGAACCAGACCGGCGCCACCACCGATCCCACCAGAAAGCCCTTCGCCCTGATCTTGTCCGCCAGCCGCTTGATCCCGTCGTCGTCGAGGTCGATGGAGATGTGCGGGTCGTACAGGAACAGGTCCACGCCGTCGAACTTCACGCCGTTCACCTCCGCCTTCGCGGTCAGGTCCAGCATCGTGTCCAGATCGATGAAGGGTTCCGCCCCGGGCGATCCTTTGCCCACCAACCCGGGCCACATGGCATTGTGAAGTTTTGGGAAATTGTTCTGCGCGGTTGCACTCATAGATGTCGGTGGGATGCGGCTGGAGACTCGAAAATCATCCGGAACGTCGAATTGAATTTCGGATTCGGGATGCCCCGAACCCTACCAAGCACCCCCCGCGCAAGGAAAGCCCCCAATGCCTCCCCGGATCCCCTCGTAGCGCGGACCGCCGGGCAGCAGCGGGCCGTCCCGTCCGGAGAGGAAATCTGAGCTCTTGCCGATTTGGCTTCGCGCGCCCACGTTGCGGTCGGAACTTCCACATGCTGCCTGACGCCATGAAGATCCTGACCCTCCTGCTCTGGGTCGTGGGCTCCGCCGGCTTCCCGCTCCTCCATGCCGCCGACGTGCCCTCGGCCTCCCCTTCGGTGGCGGGTTCCGCCACGAATGCCAGCGTCAGCGTGTATGCCCCCCGAATCCGGTCCGGTTTCATCGGGCAGATCGAACGGTTGACCCCCGAGATCGACGAACTCCTGGCCCCCGACGCGAAAATCGAGGTGTTGGCGGAAGGATTCGACTGGGCGGAGGGTCCGGTTTGGCTGCCGCATCGCGACTGCCTCCTCTTCGCCGACGTCCCCCGCAACGTCCTTTGGCGGTGGCGCGAATACGAGGGCCTGGTCGAATACCTGAACCCGAGCGGCTACACCCGTCGGCCCTACAGCGGCGGCACCTCCGGCGCCAACGGGCTCACCCTGGACAACGAGGGTCGCCTCATTATCTGCCAACACGGCGACCGCCAGGTCGCCCGCGTCAAGCAGCGCAACCAGTGGGAACCCCTGGCCACCAACTTCCAGGGCAAACGCCTCAACAGCCCCAATGACGTCGTTCTCCGCTCCAACGGCGACGTCTACTTCACCGACCCCCCCTACGGTCTCGACAAGGGCAATGCCGATCCGCGCAAGGAACTGCCCTTCAACGGTGTCTACCGCGTCTCCCGCTGGGGGCAGGTCGCCCTGCTTGCCCGGGACCTGTCCTTCCCGAACGGGCTCGCGTTCTCGCCCGACGAAAAGCACCTCTACGTTGCCGTCTCCGACCCCACCAACGCCGTCTACCTCGCCTACGAGGTCCAGCGGGACGGAGGCCTCACCAATCGCACCACCATCTTCGATGCCACCCGCCTCGTCGCCGGTCGCAAAGGATTGCCCGACGGCCTGAAGGTCGATTCCCTCGGCAACCTCTGGGCCACCGGCCCCGGCGGCGTCCTGATCCTCACCCCGGACGGACGGCACCTCGGGACCATCGATACCGGCGAGGCGACCGCCAATTGCGCCTGGGGCGGGGACGGCTCCCTGCTCTACCTCACCGCGAATACCTACCTCTGCCGCATCCAGACCCGTGTCCAGGGCGTCATCCCGGGACCGCTCCCCGAGAGCCGGCGCCGCATCTGACGGCCCGCCGCGCCGCCTGCCGGCTGCCGCCCGCTGCCCGCCGTTCACGGCACCAGTTCCACCACCGTGATCCCCGGGTTCGCCCGGTTGAAGTCCACGTCGCCGCGCACCGAGGGATGGCGCCCCGCCAGCTGCCGGCCCTCCTCGGTATCGGAACCGAACCGCTCCCCCGGCACGACCAGAAGGGCGCGCCCCTCCTTCACGCGCAGACGCAGGGATCGACGAATGGCCGGCCCCATCACGCCCCCCTCCCCCGACGATCCCCAGCCGTGGATCACCTTGAGCACGCGCACGCCCGCGGCCCGCGCCGAATCCATCTCGGCCAACAACCGGCGTCGCGCCTCGTCGACGGTCGGCAGGCCGTTCTTCAGTTGGATCGATCTCATGCGCTCGTGACTGCGACGTTCAGCACCATCGCGAAATCCTCCCGTCCAGTTCCCAGACCTGCCCCGAAACGCCCCGGCTGCCGGCGAGATCGACGATCCAGCGCGCCGCTTCCTCCACCGTGTTGATCCGTCCCAGCACGCTCGCTCTCGCGAATCGCTCCAGGACCTGGCGGGGCAATGCCGCCGTCATGCGCGTGGCCAGCACGCCGGGCATCACCGCGTTCACCGAGATCCCCTCGGTTCCCACCTCCCGGGCCAGGGACAGCGTCAACCCGATGAGTCCCGCCTTGGCCGCCGCATAATTCGCCTGCCCGATCGCCCCGGTCCGCGCCGCCAGCGACGACACGTTCACGATGTGTCCCGCGCCCCGCGGCAGCATCCGCTCCAACGCCGACCGCGAACAAAGAAAGGCGCCCTTCAGGCACGTGCCCACCACCCGGTCCCAGGCCGCGTCCGGCATCGTCGCCAGCAAGCCGTCCTCGGTCACCCCCGCGTTGTTGATCAACGCATCCAACCGCCCGGCAGCCCGGTCCACGGCCTCGAAAGCCCGGCCCACCGACGCCCGGTCAACCACGTCCAGGCATCCGGTCCAGATCACGCCCGGGCGCGCCCGCGGGGCTTCCGCGTGTCCGGCGGCGGCCACGTCCCAGCCATTCGCCACGAAGGCCTCGACCAACGCGGTCCCCAACCCGCCGGAAGCCCCGGTCACCAGGGCCACCCGCCGCCCGGTGGGCGCGGCTCCGGCAGGCCGGTCCCCGCCGCGGCTCTCGTCGGAAACCTTCATGCGGAAGGGGCCTTTCCGGACCCCGGGCCCGCCGGCGTCCCGCTCTCCGCGGGCCCGGGCACGCACGCGCCGCCGATCAGGACGGACGTCGCGTCCTCCTCTCCGTGGATCATCGCGTTCGCCGCGCCCGCGGCCGAACCTGCGTAGGAAAAGGCCACCAGGTCGGCGTGGGCGCCCGGCTCCAGCACGCCCACCAGGCCGCCCATCCAGCGTCCCAAAAACCGCCCCGGAACGGACGTTGCCAACTCCAGGAGCCGATCCGGCGGCCAGGCAGGATGGAGCGCCCCGAAGGCGGCCAGTTCGCGGCGCAGATCCAGCACCGGCAGGTCCCGCCCGGGCCTGCGCACCGACAACAAGCTGTCGGTTCCCACGCAGATGGGCACGCCGGCCTGAGTCAGCGTGCCCACCGGAAACGGAGCATGCCCGAAGTAGTCATGGCTCCGTGGGCAATGAACCACCGTGGCGCCCGACCGTGCCAACCGCCCCTCGTCGCCGTCGTCGAGGTAATTGACGTGCACGAGCAGACTTTCCGGCGTCATCAGTCCCGCCTCCGCCACGAGCCGGACCGGCGACGCGACGCCGCAATCCGCCGCGCCGCGCTGCCGGGCAATCCAGCGATGCATGGGGCCGCGCGCGTGGCGGAACATCTCGTATTCCTCCTCCGATTCGGCGACGTGCATCGTCGTCAGGAGTCCCCGGGCCCGGGCGGAAGCGGCACACAGCGGCAGGAACTCGGGACGCGTCGAGTACGGCGCATGGGGTCCCAAGGCGGCCCACGACCGGGCATGCCGCAGTCCGTCGATTCGGGCCAGCGCCTCGCCGAGCAGGATTTCGGGCGGCTTGTTTCCCCGGACCCCGGTCAATTCGAGCGCGGAAGCCACGCGCAACGGGGTGCCGTTCCAGACGTCGGGCAGCAGTTCCGGCACCGCCTCGAAATCGACCACCGTCGTGCAGCCCGAGCGCAGCAACTGGCCGGCGCCGTCCAGCCAGGATGCCGCGTAGTCGCTGTAGCTCCAGCCGGCCTTCAGGCCGAGGACGCCCTGGATCCAGTCGGAGAAGCTGCGCGGCGGCGGCAGATGGCCCGCGAGGCGCGTGTAGTCGAGGTGACAATGCGCGTTCACCCAGCCCGGCATGAGCACCACCTCGCCCAGATCGACGACCTCGGACGGCGAGGCGCGACGGAGATCCGCCCATCGCCCCACGGCGGCGATGCGTCCGTCCGAAATGAGAACCGCGCCGTCCTCGAGGGGCGGCGCGGTGATCGGAAGCAGGATTCGGGCTCGCAGGAGCATCGTGCTCACTCGACCTTGTCCTGCCGCTTCCGCTTCAGGCTGGAGGCCTCGGTATGCTTCTTGGCCTTCGCCTTGCTTTGCCGTTTTCGGATTTGTTGCTGGACCTTCTTGGCCACCAGATCAATGGCGGCATAAAGGTCGGCCTCGACATCCTCGGCGTAGAGGTCCGGGCCTCGCACGACGAGCCGCATCGAGCATTTGAACGCCTTGTCGGGCCCTCGAGTGTGGTCATGCTCGATGATGACCCGCACTTCGAGCGCTCGCGCGTCCAGGTGCTCCAGTTTGTCGATCCGCGAGAGGATGTGGTCCTCGATCGCCTTGGTTAGCGTGATGTTATGTGTGGAAAGAATGAACTTCATTCCGGGCACAAGCTGGGCCCAAACGAGGCCGATTGCCAGTCGTATTCCGTAAACCGCCACCTGCGGGTGCACGACGGTTGGGTGAGGGGTGGCGGCAACGCCCCGACCCCCCGGATCGCGCGCTCCAACAACGAGGGCGTCGTGCCCCCTCTCTCCATGAACGGTCGCCGGCAACCGCTTCGCCCGGTGAGGGCACCGGGCCTACACGCTGTAGGCCGCGTG
>CAZSOV010000110.1:0-22764 GCA_964608505.1 uncultured Verrucomicrobiota bacterium | reverse complement strand
CGCGACGGCGGGCCGGGTCGCGGGGCGATCGAAGCAGGCGAATCGAAAGGCGAAGCCTGCGACTCGGCAGTCGCCGGCCCCACATCGCAATTCCACGCAGGACCTTGTCAACGGCCCTGCGGCGCCCCGGACCACGGATCACCGGATCCCGAGATCCGACCGATAGCGCCGCACCAATTCCTGCTCGTCCGCCGGCAAGACCCAGACGCGACCCCGGACGGTCCGGGTCTCCCCCGCCTTCAAGCCGCCGATCCGGAAGTCGGAATGGAGGCAGGTGATGATTCCCTGGAACAGCTCCTGCCACGAGTCCCAGGCCATGGCGAGGATCTGCTTATCGTCGGCGGAATAGCACCCGATCAGCCCGTTCGAGGGCACGAGGGAACTGAGGGGGCGCGGATTGACATCGTCCCGGTTCACGCCCGGCGCCGCCCAGACCTGACCCGGCACGTACCGCGCCTTGTCCGCCCACGGCATCGTCGGCATCCGGGTGAGTTTGCCATCCAGGAAGACGAAACTCTTTCGGGCATAGTCCGGAACCAGGGCCATGCGATCCTGGGTGGTCGTCCCGGCAAACGCTCCGACGCGCATGCACGGCTGGGCCCAATGCGCCTCGGAGGTCCGGTCGGTGGGGTTTTTCAAACGCACGGTGAACTCCGCGCCGTCGGGGCGCCCGACGATCTCGTGGTTGGCGATCACCCCGTCCTGCAACCGGTCCTCGAACGTCAGTCGATGGCCGTCGTCCGACACCTCCGGTTGGCCGGTGCGATGCGGGATCACGGTCCGGCCCCAATCCCGATCCGTCGAACCGGGCCGGCAATACGCTTCCAGGTAGAGGATCTGGATCGGCACGGGGAGGGCTCCCCCGCGGAGGGTCAGGATTCCGTTGGTCCACCCGAGCGCCACGCGTTCCGCCGCGCGCGCGGCGGGGGTGGGGAACAGCGAGAACAGGACGCAGCCGATCACGAAGGCCCGGAGAACGCGCGTGGGAGGCATCCGCGATCCCAACATGGGCCGGGTTTATGGCGCAATCCGCGATTCGCGGGGAGCGCCGCGCGCGGCGCGGGTGCAGGACCGTCAGACCAGGGGCCGGGGCCGGTCCGATCGCACGATGGTCGTTCCGGCGATGCGATCATGCCACGACTGCGATTGCTCGTCCCAACTCGCCCACACGAAGCCCAGCCCCAGGGGCACCAGCGAGATCACGCTGGCCAGCATCCGCACCGCCGCCGTCGACCAGTCCATCGGACGTCCGTCCACGCGCACCACGCGCAGGCCCAGAATGGTCCCGCCCAGGGTTGTTCCGCGCCATCCCCACATGCCCAGATGATACAGCGCAAGCAGCCCCCAGAAACCACGGGCCGTGCCCCAGAGGAAGATGCCATTGACGATGGCGAGCAGGATGACGTCGATCAGCGCCGCGCCGAACCGGGGACCGCACCCCACGCGCGGGAGCATCACGGCTTCCGTCCCGCCGAAAAAGGGTGCCTGGGACGGGGACGGCGGGGGAGGCGTCCGCGGCGGAAGTTCGGAGGCCGCGGTCGGCGATGTCGGCAGGGCGGGCGGGTCACCGACGGCGGCATGGGTCGCCGGGCCCGGGAGTCCGTCCGCCAGCGCGGCGGCCGCGGCGGCCCCCGGCCCCGGCCCCGGCTCGACGGACATGAAAGCAGCGGTCGGCAGCGGCGCGGAGGGTGCCTGGGGAAGGCCGCCCGCCCCGGCGGCGCCGGCGTGCCCGGAGCCGGACGCTCCTTCCCGGCGGAGCGATTCGAAGAGCCGGATCAGACAGGCACCGACGCCCCAGGGCACGACCAGCCAATACACGAGGTAGCCCACGACGGGGATCATGTACGAGACGTAGAAAAGAAGGGAGCCCAGCAACACCGCGGGCACGGGATGCACGAACGGACCGGTGTCGCCAGAGCGTCCGAAGCCCGACCCGACGGCGCCGTAGACGGCCACGCGCCCGAACGTGCAGAAGGCCAGGAAGACGAGCCAGATCAACGGCAGCGCGATGACGGTGAAGCTCAGCAGGAGCGACACCGGCCCGACCAACAGACAGGCCAGCAACCCCACGAGGAACGAACGCGCCGGCTGTTCCCGCAGAATCCGCATGCACGAACGCATGGTACCGCCCATCACGAGCGCCAGGGCGAGGTGAAAGGCCAGGAATCCGCCCGCCACCACCCAGGCCCAGCCGACGCGCGGCGGGAAGGGGCGCAGCCAGACCACGCCCTGGAGGATGTAGTCCCTTCCCCAGGCGAGGACATTCATGAGCGGGCCCAGCGTGATGACCTCGGGGTTTTCCCGCAGACTCGCCGAAACATGGATGTCCGGCGAGGCGCCGACGCACAGCAGGCCGCCCCGCAGGACCGCGGTGGGCCCCACCTTCGCCGTGGTGAACGGCAGGACGACGTCGCCCGACACCCGGCCCTCGATTTCGGCCTCGCCGAGCACCACCACCACGTCGCCGCTGACCGATCCGTTCAGCTTCAACCGTCCGAAAACCACCACCACATCCCCCTTCACCTGACCATCGATCTCGGCATCGCCGTTGATCACCACCACGCTCTCGGATTGCTCGTCGGCCTGCACCCGGGCGGTCCCGCCCACCGACACCACCTCGTGGAGGCGCACCCGCGGAGTCGGGGTGACCGCCTTGTCCGCCGGCGGCGGTTTCGCCACCGGTTCCGCCCGGGGGACGGGCTCGGCGGGAGCCACGGCGGGCACCGGGGCGGACGGCGCGGCGGGCGGTACCGGCGGCGAGGGTGGCCCCGACTCCGGCTCCGCCGCCCCGAGCACGCCCAGCCAGGCCATGAACAAGCCCGTCACCCACCACCGGCGCCATTTCGAATCGCTCGACATCATACGCACCTCCGGACCTTCAGGACTTTTGCACGGCCAGGCGGTAGCAGGCCGTCCCCAGCGCCAGCGTCGTGACATAGCACGCGCCGAGCACGCCCGCGGCGCCCCAGATCAGCCAGGCCCCTCCCGCCCGGCCCAGGGCCAGGGCCGCGCCACCCAAGGCGCCACCGAGGTTGCGGGCGCTTTCCCAGCGCCCCATGAGCTCCCCGATCTCCGCACCCAACGCGCCCCACGTTGCCCCCGCGGACAATCCCCAGGTGAAATAGACCAGCAACCCGGCGAGCCCCGAGGCCAGCGCGAGGAACAGCACGCGGGCGGGCGCGGGCCACTGGGCATAGGATCGCTGCCACCACGGACGCCGTTCGTACTCGGCCACCGCCCGCAACACGCCCGGGATCAGATCCGCGGGGGCGCGGCGCGCCGGCAACCCGCGCAACTCGCGGTCCAGCCATTGCTCCAATTCGGATTCAGGGGTCGGCCTCATAAAAAGGGGATGTCGGATGATCTTCATGACAGGGCGGCGCGGGCTTGGTCCGCGAACTCCTCCTTGTGGACGCCGATCAGGAGTTTTTTCCGGAGCGCCTCCCGGCCCCGGTGAATGTCGGTCTTCAGCTTGCTCAGCGAGATCTTCAGGCGCGCGGCGATCTCCTCGTAGCTGAGGTCCTCGTAATGGAACAGCACGATGGGCACCCGCTGGCTGGCCGGTAGTTTCTGCAGGGCGCGATCCAGCAGCTCCCGCCGGTCCACCGAACTCGCCTCCCCGACGGTCTTGTCCTCCACCGGCACGTCCCAGATCCGGTCGTCCCGGTCGTCGTCGTCCCGCGAGAATTCCGAGAAGAACCGCCACCGCGCCCGGTACCGGGTGAGGTGATTCAGGCAGAGGTTCCGCGTCACGGTCTTCAACCAGCCGCCGGCGGTCGGGCTGCCCCGCAGGTCCTCGTAATGCTGGTAGGCGCGCAGGAACACCTCCTGAGCCACGTCCTTGGCCTCGGCTTCACTCGCCAAAAGCCGGATGGCGGTCGAGAAGACCATGTCCTGATAGGACCTCATGAAGTCCTCGAAGTTGTCCGGAGTTGTCGTCACCTGTGCCCTGATATTCGGGGCGTCCGGGCCTAGCACTCCCGGCTTCACGAGGAGGTTGCACCGATTTCCCGCGGCGCCCAACGAACCCACCCCCGCCCCGGCTACTCGCCACCCCCACCCTCCTCAGCCCGGCTCCTCAACCGGCCTGGTACCAGGCGTCCGCGAGCGCCTGGATCACCGGCAGCTTCGGCGCCCCGTCGAACGCCAGCACCCGGTATCGCAGGATCAACGGCTGGGCGGGCACCAGCTTCACCGCCGCCGGCGCCGTGATCGCGGGATTGATCAACCCGATGCCCGCCACCACGTGCCAGGTCGTCGGTGGATTCGCCTTCCGCCCCGCCACCACGACCGTGGCTTCCTTGCCGTCCTTGAGTTTCAGGTGCAGCCCGTACCAGGACGCGTCCGGCCAGTTCGACGCGGGTTGCATGTGGTTCGGGGCCGCCAACGTCACCCGTCCCCCCGCCCCGATCGGGATGATCTCCGCGTCCTTCCGCGTCCGCACCGCGAACCCGCTGAACGCCCAGCGCGCCAGCGTCAAATCGGCGTCGGGGGTCAACCGCACCGAATAATCGAGCATCGTCGCCCCGTCCCGCAGTTCCACGCCGTACCGGCTTTCCTCGGTCAACAGCCGCGTGCCGTCCGCCATCCACTCGTTGACCGCGCGGAAGCGTGCCGCCCCCAGCTCGGGGCGCGGCGCGTCCACCGACTTATTCACGATCCGACGTCCCTCCATCGGGGCCGGCTCGCCCCAACCCCAGAAATCCGCGTCCTTCGCCCCGTGCATCTCCACCCAGCTCAGGAACACCCCGCGATGATGGGGATGATCGTCCGGCCCGACGTCGGTCACCACCGTGCCGCCGGGCGTCGACAACGGATGCAGGTAGGCGGCGCTCTCCACGCCCGGACCCCCGGCGGCGGGCGGACGGAGCTGGTACCGCAGCAGGTGGAGCGGACCGAACGTGAGGTCCAGATGATCGGGCGTCTGTTGGAACGTCATCTCCGGCGGTTTCTTGCGCTGTTCCGCCGCGCCGACCGTCCGGCTTCCAAAGGCCGCGGCCAGCCCGGACGCCGCCGCGCCCCGCGCCGTGCGCCGCAGAAACTCCCGCCGATGCAGGGGCGAACGCCCCGAACCCACCCCGCCGTCAACGACCGGTTGCATGCCCGCAGGCTGCCCGCACTGCCGATTCGCTGGCCACCCAAAAGGCGGGGAAGCCCGGGGCGGGGGCCCGGGCGATGGACGCCGTCGATTGGGGCCCGCGACCAGCTCCCCGCCATAGCGTCCGCGCGACGGCGGGCCGGGTCGCGGGGCGATCGAAGCAGGCGAAACCGGATGGAAGACCGGCGACTCGGCAGTCGCCGGCCCCACCCCGCGATTCCGCACCGGACTGGGACCATGGCCCGGCGGGATGATGAGTTTGCCCGCCGACTTTTCATTGCCGACTTTCCACTTGCCTGTCACGTGCCCCGGGAGCGACATGCGAGTACCGCCAAAGCCGGACGCCGGTATTCCCCGAAGCGAGAGTGTCGACATGAACAATCCCCCCGGACCCCGAACTCACTGTCACTGGCCCCGCCCCGCCGGCGTCCCTGCCCGCTGCTGGCTGGTGCTTCTGACCGCGTTTCAGGTCGCGTGCGGTCTGGCCGCGCGCGGCGCCGCCTCCGCGCCACCCGTCGTGAGCGCGGGCCCGGACAGGGAGGTCCAGGCCATGCTCGGGCACGATTTCCATCTGCGCTGGCCGGTCGTGCACGACGAATCCTACGAGTATCGCTGGTATTTCGATGGGACCCGCGTTCCTGCGGACAACGAACCCTTCGCGTGGCGGGACGATCTCCAGTTCATCCGGGTCCTGCCGCGGCACGAAGGCCGCTGGCAGCTGGAAGTGGTCAACGACGCGGGCGCGGCCCGTTCTCCGGTGTTGACGTTGGTCGCGTACGATCCCCCGCCCCCCATCGTCCTGCCCCCGCCGGGTACCTATCAGGACAAGGTGACGGTGAGCATCACGCCGGCGAATCCCATCGCGGGCGATGCGACGGCCTATCACTACACCCTGGATGGGTCGTTGCCGGACCAGGCCAGTCCGAGATACGTCGGAGAGCTCACGCTGTCCCGGACCGCGACGCTGCGCGTGCGCGGCTACATCGGCGGTCGCGCCCTCAGCCCGGTGGTCAGCCAGGAATACGTCGTCCAACCGGCGCCGATCCCCCCGACCCCCCAGGACGCGTTGCTGCTCGCGCATTGGCGGTTCGACGAGGCCGGTAACCCGAGGTTTGACGACGAAACCGGTTGGCACCACCTGCGGCTGTCGTCCGCCGGAATCCAGCGCGTCACCGACGGCACCGCCGGCGGCGCCCTCGAGTTCGATGGAAGTTCCGGCGAGGGCCTGGACGCGGGCGGGTTCGCGATTCCTCCCCGCGGAGGCTTCACCGTCAGCGCCTGGATCCGGACGGGCAGCGACGGCGCTTCGCCTTCGGGGACGCTTTGGTCCTGGGCCTCCTTCGGCCTCCGACGGGAGCCGAGCGCCACGGATGACCCCCGATTTTTGGGCAGTGCCGGCGGCGGGCGCGACGTCGCGGCCGAGGCTCCGGTCGCGGACGGGAGTTGGCATCACGTCGTGGTGGCCTGCACCGATGATCCCTCGAACGACCTCCGGCTCTACCTCGACGGCCAACTGCGAGGACGCGTGCTGACGGGTTCGCGCGCGCTGGCAGCCGGGTCGTTCCGGATCGGTCCCGGGTTCGTCGGGCGTCTGGATGACATCCAAGTCTACAACTTCGCCGTGAACGAGGCGCAGGTCGCCAGCCTGCGCGCGGCTCCGGGGCAGGCCCTGGAGGTTCCCCGTCCGGCACCGCCGACGCCTCCCGTGATCCATGCCATCACTCCGCCGGGCCAGGTCATCGACGCGTCGGGAGAATCGATTCTGTTTTCGGTCCAGGCGACGGGATCGGGCCCCCTTCTGTATCAGTGGCACCGGAACGGGGTGCCGATCGAATCGGCCACCGGCCCGACGTTTCTTCTGCAGGGAGACTCCGGGGACATGGTTGGAACCTACCTCGTGGACGTCACCGGTCCCGGTGGCACGACGCGGAGTTCGCCGGTGCAAGTCCGCATCCCCCCGCTCGCCATCGACGCCGGACCGTTCGACGTGGTGGCGGACGCGGGCACTTCCCTGCGCCTCTCGGCACGGGTCACGGGCCGGCTCCCCCTCGCGATGAATTGGTACCGCAACAATCAGGCGCTGCCTGGCGCGACGGCGTCCGCATACGAGGTGGCGTCGGTGGGACCCCCGGATGCCGGTGCCTATCATCTGGTGGCCACCAACCCCGACGGGTCCGTCACCAGCCGCGTGGCCCAGGTCGTCGTGCGGGCCGACCCGCCGACGCTCCCCGGGTTCGAGACCCAACCGCGAAGTCTGACCACCGGGCAGGAGCTGACTCTGAAGGCCTACGTCGCCGGAGCGCGTCCGATGTCCATCCAATGGTACCGGGACGACGTGCCTCTCCCCGGCCAGACGGAGGCCAATCTGGTCATCCTCTCGGCACGGACATTGGATTCCGGCCAGTACCATCTGGTCGCGCGCAACGACTATGGGGCGGTGACCAGTCCGCGAATCACGGTGGTCGTCGCGTCGGGGCTCAGACCACCCTCGATCATCCGGCAGCCGGCGAACCGAAGCGGAACGAACGGACAGCAGGTGAGCCTGACGCTGGATGTGACTGGATCGGGGCCGTTCGAGTACTCGTGGTACAACAACCACACGGGCGCCCTGGTCGGCAGGGATGCGAACCTCGTTGTGACGGTCTCGTCCGCCATCCCGATCCAGGAGTTTTACGTCCGGGTGACCGGTCCCGGTGGCTCGACCCGAAGCAACAACGTGTCCGTCTCGTTGGCACCCGAGGGAACCGGTCCGCCGACCCCGGAGCTGGTGTGCTATATCACCGTGCCCCCCAACACCGGGCTGTACTTTACCGAGCCGTCGCACGACGTGCTGGCCGGTTCCTCGGTGAGCTTTCGCATCGCCGCGGGCGTGACGCCCGCGACGGCCCGCATCGTGCTGTTCCGGGATGGGCAGCCGATCGGACAGGTCAGCACCGCGAGCCGGTATCACTACTTCACCTTCCCCGACTTCGCGCCCGAGGAGGCGGGGACGTACCACGCCGAGGTCGAGTTCAACGGGATCAAGGCCACCAGTCGCAGGGTCGAACTGCGCTCCATCCTGCCGCCCCCGCCCGTCCTCGTGCAGCAACCGGTCTCACAGCAGCAGGGAACCAACGCCACGGTCCACTTTCAGGTCAAAGCCTCCGGCTACGGAACGCTGAAGTATCAGTGGTTCCATGACGGACACGCCCTCGCCGGTGCCACGTACGCCGTGCTGCGCCTGGAATCGGTCCGGTCGTCCGACGCGGGCGAGTATCATGTCGAGGTTTCCAATCGGGGTGGGCGCGTGGAGTCGAGACGGGTGACGCTCCGGATCGTGCCGGCCCCCGTGATCACGGGCGTCCACATCGTCGGTTCGCCCGCCGCCGGGGAACGTCTGCAAATCACGGTGGACCTGGTCGTCGAGGGCGAGTACCGGGTCGCCTGGGTACGCAACGGCTTTTACGAGTACAGCTGGCCCTCGGAACCCAGCCTCGACCTTCCCAGTGCGCCCCCCGGCACGTACACGATCGTGGTGAGCGGAGCGGGTGGAACCGTGGTTCGCGACGTGGTGACGCTGCCTGGGCGTCTGTCCCTGGACCTGGTCTCCCTCGCCAACGGTCGCGTCCTCCGCTCGCCGGACTCGGGCTGGCATGATGCCGGGTCCAAGGTCGTGCTCGAAGCCATCCCCGATCCCGGCTTCACGTTCCTGTGGTGGCTCGGCGGCCACGAGGGAGACGAGAATCCCACCACCGTCGTCATGGACCGCGACCGGAAGGTCTCCGCGCTGTTCAGCCCCACCGGCGGGACCGTGTACCTCCTCAATTACCGTTCCGGCACCGATCTCGACGCGCGGATCTACGACGTGGATGGCACGACGCGGCTCCAAGGCTCCGACTTCCTCGCCCAACTCTACGCCGGACCGGTCGGGGGCGAACTCCGGCCCATGGGACAGCCGGTCCCCTTCCGATCCGGCGCCGGCGCCGGGACTCTCTTCGGCGATACGGTCCTGATTCGGACGGTACCGGCGGGCGAACGGGCCGACGTCCAGATCCGGGCCTGGGAAGCCACCGCCGGCGCCACCTACGAGACGGCGATCTCCGCCCCGGGACGGCATGGCGAGAGCGAGATCCTGACCGTCGTCACCGGGAACGCCGGGGAGCCTCCGACGCTGCCCGCCTACCTGACGGGCCTGAGATCGTTCCAACTCCGTCCCGGCGTTCTCCTGCCGCCGTCGATCACGCGCGCGGCGGATCCGGTGGAGGTGGTCGAGGGCTCCCCCGCCCGGTTCGAGGTGACGGTCACGGGCAGCGGTCCGCTGACGTTCGCATGGTACAAGGACGGCACGCCGGTTCCGGGCGCGAACCGGGCCCGGCTGGAATGGTCCGCCGTGACCCGCGCGGACGCCGGACTGTACTCCGTGCGCGTCACCAACCGGCTGGGCCACGTCGTCTCGCCCGAGGCCCGTCTGCGCGTGTTCCCGCGCACCGCGATCCTGGCGGTTCAGGCCCAACCCACTCCCCCGGTCGAAGGCAGTCCGTTGACCCTTTCGGTTCAGGCGGAAGGTGCCGAACCGCTGGCCTACGCGTGGTCCCTGGACGGCACGGCGATTCCCGGCGGCACGGGACCGACCCTGCTCGTTCCCGCGGCCGAGGCCGGGAGTTATTCGGTCACGGTGAGCGGTCCGGGTGGAACCGCGTCGCGCGAGGTCGCCCGAATTCCCAAACATTATCCGGTCCGGATCACGGCCGACGAAGGCGGCTGGATCGTGCTCGACCCCGAAGGCGCGCTCTTCCGCGAGGAATCCGAGGTCCTTGTCCAGGCCCGCGCCCAACCGGGTTACGACTTCGCCGGATGGGAGGGCGATCTCGCGGGGGCCGAGAACCCACGCCTCCTGGTCGTCCGTGGTCCCGTCACCGCCCGGGCCCGGTACCGGGAAGTCGGCGGCACGCTGCTGCTGGCCAACCGGGTGGCCGATGTCGGCCTCGACGCACCGATCACCCTCGCGTCCGACGGCACCCGACTCGCCGGTCCGGAGTGGCAGGTCCAGTTGTTCGGCGGCCCGGGCGCGGCCTCGCTGGCCGCCGTCGGCAGCCCCATCGGCTTCGGTTCCGACGACGGCGCCGGTTACTTCGGACCCGTCACCCGGGTGGTGCCCTATCTCTCGGCCGGCACGCCGGCCACGGTGGAGGTCCGCGTCTGGGAAGGTTCGGCGGGTGCCTCCTTTGCCGAGACCGCGTCCGCCGGCGGACGGGTCGGACAGAGCGCGACCTTTGCCGCCCGGTTGGGGAACGACGGATTCCCGGCGTCGCCGCCCGGCGCGCTGGCCGAGCTGAAACCGTTCACGGTCGCGCCGTCGGTCGCGCCCCGACTCCGGCACGCCCCTGGGGATCAAGGCGCGTGGCTCGGGCATCCCGCCGAGTTCCGCGTCGAGGTCGAAGCCCATCCCCGTCCCGGCTACCAATGGCGAAAGGACGGCCAGGTGCTTCCCGGCGCGCAGGGGCCCACGTTGCGCCTCGCCTCGGTCGCGGAGTCCGATGCCGGAACCTACGCGGTGCAGATCACCAACGAACGCGGTTCCGTGCAGACCTCGTTCCGGCTCGTCGTCGGGCCGCCCGCCCGCCTGCTGGCGGTCACGGGTGCGCGCAGCCTCTGGGCCGGTGACCGCGCCGAACTCCGTGTCGAGGCAACGGCCCCGGGCCCCCTGTCCTTCGGCTGGTTCGAGGGCGAACCCGGCAACACGAGCCGTCCCCTGGGTGAACCCTCCGCTTCCGCGGACTGGCAATCCCAGCCCCTCCTCCAAGCCACCCGCGTCTGGGTCCGAATCTCCGACGCCTCCGGACACGCCGACAGCGACGGTATCCTGCTCGAGGTTCGGCGCCGCCCCCAGACGCTCGTCGCCGAACTCCCCGAGACCCTCGACTTCGGCACGGCACCGTTCACCCCCGCGGCCCGGTCCTCCTCCGGCCTTCCGACGTCGTGGGTCTTCCTCGCCGGTCCCGCCACGCTGATCGACGGCGGACTCCTCGCCGTGACCGGAGTCGGGCAGATCCTGATCCAGTTCTCCCAGCCGGGCGACGAGCGTTTCCTGCCCGCCGATCCCCTCCTTGGGGCGGTGTCCGTGGGGCCGCGATCCGTCCGCCTGGCGCTGGAACAACTGGAGCAACGCGCCGATGGCTCGCCCCGCCGGGTGGAGGTCCGCACCGATCCGCCCGGCGTGCCCGTCGTCGTCACCTACAACGGCAGCCTGCTGCCTCCGGTCGAGCCCGGCTCGTACGCCGTGCGCGCCCGGGTGGAGAACCCGAACGACCACGGCGAGATCAACGGCACCCTGGTCGTCCTCCCGCGCGGGTGGGATCTGCTGGGCGGCGTCTACGAGGACCTGGATGGCAACGGCCAGTGGACGGCCAACGAGTCGGGCCTCGAGGGCGTTCCCGTGCGCGTGACCGGGGGCGGGCTGCACCTCGTTGTCCACACGGATGCCGAGGGTCGCTTCCTCTTCCCCGACCTTCCCGAGGGCGTTTATACGGTCGAACAGCTCAGTCCCGAGGGCTTCGCCCTCACCACCCTCCCGGCCCAGATCGTCGCCATCGCCCCCACCGGCTTCCCGCCCCGCGTCGAGTTCGGCAATCAACCGTCCGATTCCGTCGGCGGCGCCGTGTTCGAGGACACCGACGGCGACGGCCAACCCGATCCCGGCGAACCCGGTCTCGGCAACCTCGCCGTGCGCCTGCTGCGTCCCGGTCAACCCGACCGCACCGTGCTCGCTCAGAGCGACGGACGGTACCGCTTCGACGGCGTGTCCGCGGGCCTGTTGGAGCTGAGGCTCGCCGTCCCCGACACCCACGACGCCACCTCCGCCGCCCAGCGTTCGCTCGTCCTGACCGAGCGCGGTTCAGCCACCGTCAATTTCGGCCTCCGCCCGCGCCGCACGATCCTGGGCCTTGTCTTCGAGGACACCGACGGCAACGGGCTCCACGACGCCGCCGAACCGGGCCTTCCCGGCGTGCCCGTGCACCTGCTGCGCGCCGGCTCCACCGAACGCGTCGCCTCGGTCCTGACGGGCGAACGGGGCGAGTTCGCCTTCCCCGACCTGCCCGGTGGCAACTACGTCCTCGAACAGGAACTTGGGCCCGGACGGATCGCGATTCTGGCCTCCGGCACCCTGGCCCTGGCGGGCCCCTCCCCCGACGAACCGGCCCGCACGGCGAGCCGTGACGTCCTCCTTCCCCAACAGGGTTCGGCCTCCGCGGTGTTCGGAAACTACCGCACCGGAAGCCTCACCGGCCTCGTCTTCGCCGACCGGGACGGCGATGGGCGCCCCGGCGCGGGCGAACCCGGTCTCGGGGGCATCCACGTCGTGCTTCAGGACGCTGATTCGGGCGCCACGCTGGGCAGCACGTTCAGCACCGGCCAGGGCACCTATGACGTCCATCCCGTGCCCACCCGACGCGTCCGGGTCCTAGCCGGGGAGGCGCCGGGCCATGCCCCGTCCCAGCCCGCCGTCACCGTCCAGCTCACCGCCCGGTCCGCGGCCGTGATCCACCTTCCCTACCGCACCCTCGGCGTCGTCTCGGGACGGCTCTACATCGATGCCGACCGGGATCGGAGCCGCGGCGCCTTCGAGCCCGGGCTGGGGGGAGTGCGGGTCGAACTCGTCCAACCCGGCCACCCGCCCCGCGCCACCACGAGCGCGGGCGATGGCTCGTATCTCTTCACCGACCTGCACGCCGGGGAGGGCCGGCTCCAGCTCGCGCCGGTGCCCGGCTTCGAGGCGACCACCGCGACCGACGCGTCCTTCTTCGTCCGCGCCGGGTCCGGGTTCGCGTTCACCGGGAACTTCGGTTTGGCCGCGCTGCCCATCGTCGAGGAGGATCCGTACGACCGCTGGGCCGCGGCCGCCCAACTCGCGGTCCAGGCCAGCGCCCCCGGTGCCGACCCCGACCACGACGGCGTGGTCAACCTGCTCGAGTTCCTCATGGGCACGTCCCCCACGATCCCGAACCGCGACGGCTATCCGCGGGTCGAGGTGTTGCGTCCCGACGGCGCGCCCGTGCTGGCCTTCCTGCTGCCGCGGGATCGAACCGCCGCGGAACACGTCCGCATCCACCTCGAGTCCTCCGGGGACCTGCTTCGCTGGGAACCCGTGGACTCCGTCGCCTCCGTGGTCACGCCCGGTGCCACCACGGACCTCGTCCGGCTGTTCGACCCCACCCCACCCCGCGCGCCCTCCCGCGTGCGGTTTCTGCGCTGGGTGGTGAGCCGCAGGTAACCGGCGCCCGCCACGTCCGCGCGCGGCGCGACGATTCCTTCCGTAACCTTCCCCGGGGGTCGCTTATTGGTCTGGGTGTACGGGTGGCTCGGAGTGGTCCGAGTTGACCGGTCGAAACCAAACCAACCTCGTTACCTCGTCCCTACCGATCCCATGAAGACCTCCTTGTTCCGCAAACTCGCCCTCTCCATCGCCTGTGGGTGCGCCCTCCAGACCGGCATCGCGCAGGCGGCCGTGTTTATTAAGTTCGAAGGCGTGGACGGCGAAACCCTCGAACAGGTCGAGGAAGCCCTGCTCGACATCCGCGCCCAGGAACCCCGCCCGGTGGGCCTCCTGCTCCCGGCCATCCAAAAGGTCCGTGAAGCTGCCGCCCGCGCCACCCACGGCTGCGCCGCCGACGAACGCACCGTGGACTCCGACTGCTTCGCCGTCGTCCTGCGCGATGCCATCCAGGCCTCTCGCCGGAATCCGGACCGTTTCGGCCTCTGGAACCTCGCGGTCCGCGGCCTGCAACTCAACCCCCACCGCCTGCAAGCCTTTCTCGACTCGGTCGGACGCCGGCGTTCCGATACGTTGCGGGAGTCGGAGCTCCTGATGACCGGCCTCCTGGCCGGGCTCCACGAAGCCCTGGTCGACGCCGGTCTCGACGGTCCTGACACCAGCGAGGTAGTCGAGGCCCTCATCGAGGCCTGGGCCACCCTCACGCCGCACCCCGCGTCCCTGCCGCCGAGGGGCTGGGACGTGAAGAAGAACGAGAAGCCCTGAGCACCGCACGCCCCACGGGGCAAGGTGCAGCGACGGGGAGCCTGCGACCGTAAGGTCGCAGGCTTCCGCGCGTCAGGCGGACCACCAACTGGCAACCGGCGGCTCGGCAGTCGCCGGCCCCAACACCAAGGAAGGCGCTACGGGACGGCGGGCGGGCGGACGCTTCCGCGGGGAGCCAGTCGCCGGCCCCAACGCGAAGGAGGGACTCACGGCCTGTGCAACGCCAGCCCAAGCGCCCCCAGTTCCCGCTCGACTCCCGCCAGATCCCACATGCGCCAGCGTCCACGCGAACCGAGGACCGAAAGCCGGCGCCCGTCCGGGTGAAAATCCAGGCCCAGAACGGAAGTGAGCTCCGGGGTGGCCAAGCGTCCCAGGTTGGCGCCGGAAGCCAGCTCGAACAACCGGATGTCATACTGGTTTTCCACGACGGCCAACCGGCGTCCATCGGGCGAGAACGCCGCCGCACCCAGGGTTCCCGGTTCCTCCGGAAAGGAGAGCCGCGGCTCCGTCTCCCATTCACCCGCGCGGCGCAGCGCGAAGATCTCGCCGTGAACCACCAGCCATTGGCTGTCGGGGCTGAAGGCCAGGCGATGGTTTCGCCCCGCGTGCAACGTCGCCACGGCCCGCCGGGCCCGGACGTCCCACACCGTCACGTCCTTGCTGCGACTGCTGCCGCTCGCCACCCAGCGCCCATCCGCGCTGGCGGCGACGGCATCGACGCCCGGGTGCGGTCCCAGAACCTCGCCGGTGAACTCCGCCTCGCGCGTGAAGCCGAGAACCGCGTTGCTGCTCAGGTTTGCCACCCACAGGCGTTCCCGCCCGGCGCCGAACGCCAGGGCCGACCACTGCCGCCCCGGGAGGACCACCCGTTCCCGGCCCGCCTCGAGACGGCGCGTTCCCTTCCGGGACAAGGTCCGCCGCACGACGCCCGCGGATTCGCAGGTCCAGATTCCGTCGCCCCCGGGGTCCGCCTCCGCGAAAAAGCGCCCGCCGGCCAGACGTGTCTCGCCCAGGGTCCAGGCCCCGTCGGGATCCCACCACACCAACCGCCCCCGTCCCGCGAGCATCAACCCGCGTCCGTCGGGCAGGAACCCCAGCGTCGTCCACGCATTCGTCGGCGAGGGCAGCACCGCTTCGCGAAAGATCCGGGAGCGCGTCATTTCGAGCCAGCCGACCTCCCCGGCGCGCACCAGGGTGCCGACCCGCAGCCCGCCATCGAACTCGACGCGGTGGGTGTCGGACGGCATTTCGTACAGCAGTCGTCGCGACGCGGTGTCCATGAGTCTCACCCGCCGGTCATCGCAGGCCACGGCCAGCACGGAGCCGTCGTGACTGAACGCCAGGGAGCGCGGACCGCCGGGGAATTCGAGCCGGCCCTCCACCGTTCCGTCGGTCCAGCGCATCAGCCAGCACTGACCGTCCGCGGCGCCCAGGAGGATCCGACGCCGCGGGACGTCCCAGGCGAAGGCCATGGTCCGCACGGGATCCTGGCGTCGCCACAGCACCCGGCCGGTCGCGACGTCGAAGCATTCGACGACCGTTCCGCCGTGGCGCGCGGTGGCCAGCATCTTCTCGCCCGGCGCCCAGGAGAAGAGCCCCCATCCCTGGAGCCTCTCGTCCCCGGCCACCCCGGGCACCTCCATCCGGTGAACCACGTCGAAGGAGGGCAGTTCCCGAACCGTCGCCACCCGGGGCTCGCCCTCCGATTCCTCCAGCAACACCCGCGCCGAGGCGGGGGCGAAGCAAAACGCCCGATTCGACACGTTCGTCGCGAACAACGTCGCCCCCGTCTCCGCGTCGCAGAACGTCAGTCCGTCCACCCGCCGGACCGCGAGACAACGACCGTCGGCGCTGAACGACTCCAGGCGTTCGATGGGCGCGCCGTCCACCCCGATCCGCCGGATTTCCACGCCGTCCCCGAGCCGTTTCAGGCTGATTTCGGACGGGGCCACGACCTGGGCCACGCGCTCGCGCGGGAGATCGACGAGCGACCACTCGGGCCGGTTTCCGGTGAGCCGGGCACCCGCCGAAAAGCGCACGTCGCTGAGGCCCAGCGCCACCATGGCCTCGTCGCGCAACCGCGCGCGGAAGGCGCCGTCGCCGCCCAGGATTCCCGCGCGGCGCAATGCCTCCAGACTTTCGCCGCGCCCGCCGAGGATGCCGGAGCGATTCACCACCCGGGCCTGGCCCAGGAGCGCCTCGCGCAAATTCGCGCGCGCCTCCCGTTCCGCCGACCGCACGCGCGCCGCGGCAAGCCAGCCGCCCAGAACCCCGATCCCGACGAGGAGCCCGACCACGCCGCTCAACGCGGCCAGCGCCGGGCGCCGACGCGCCCAGCGTCCCAGGCGCCCCGCCAGACTCGCCTTCCGGGCCAGCACCGGGTGCCCGTCGCGCCACCGCTCGAGATCGTCCGCGAGTTCCTCCGCCGAGCGGTAACGCGCGCGCGGCTCCTTCTCCAGGCACTTCAGGCAGATCGTCTCGAGATCGATGTCGAGGCCCGGATCCGCAAGTCGCGGGCGGGCCACCGCCTCCTCGGTGACCTTGCGAATGGTCTCGAGCGGCGTCGCGGCCCGGAACGGCGGCACGCCCGTCAGACACTCGTACAGGATCGCCCCCAGGCCGTAGACGTCCGTTTCCACCGTCAGATCGGCCCCGCGGCCCTCGGCCTGTTCCGGCGCCATGTAGTTCGGCGAACCCAGGATCGATTCGGTCAGCGTCGCGGCGTTTTCCCGGGCCAGCAGTTTGGCCAACCCGAAGTCACCCACCACCGGCGCGCCGCTCTCGTCCAGCAGGATATTCGACGGCTTCAGGTCCCGGTGCAGCACCCCGCGTTGGTGGGCGTGGTGGACCGCGCGCGCCACCTGGATCACCAGGTCCACCCGCGCCCGCCGCGTCGCCGCCCCCCCCCGCGCCCCTTCCCCGCCGCCAGCGCCACCCCCCCCGTCCCGGCCCTCGCGCCAACGGGCCAGTTGCCGTGCCAGATCCCCGCCCTCCATGAGGCGCATCGTGTAATAATGCACCCCGTCGACCTCCCCCGACTCGTACAACGGCACGATGCCCGGGTGATGCAGCCGCGCCGCCGCCGCGATTTCCGTCCGGAATCGTTCCCAGGCCGACGGGGACGGGATGTGCCCCGGGGGCAGCATCTTCAACGCGACGCACCGATCCAGGCCCCGCTGCCGAGCCCGGTACACCACCCCCATCCCGCCCCGCGCGATCTCGTCCACGATCTCGTACTGCCCGAAGGACCGCGACCGAAGTCCCGGCAACGGGCCCCTGCGGGCGGTCACCCTGCCACTGACGTCCTCCGGGCCCCCGACGGATGCCAGGCCGAACAGGCAGCCCGGACAACCCACGCCCTCCGCCGCCGGCAGCGGGTTCCCGCAGTCGGGACAAATCCGGCCCGGGCCAACGCCGTGTGGTTCGAAGTCCATACCTACGACGAATAAGCACCGGCGCCCGGGGGTGACGAAAAAAGTGCGGCGCCGCCCTCGGGACTCAACCGCGGCAGACGATCTCCGTGAGGTGCCGGAGTTCGTCGTCCACCTCCTCGGGGGTCGCCACGGTCTGCGCCACCTCGTCCCGGATCAGTTCGCCCAGCCGGCGCTTCATGCGATGGACCTCCTGTTTGACCGCATTCTCGTTCAATCCCAGCCGCGCCCCGGCGTCCGCCTGGGAACCCGTCGGCGATCCACCCGGGAGGTAGTGCTTCAGCGTCTCGTAGCGCGGGGCCTTCCCGCCGTCCACATACTCCTGCTCCAGCCGCTGCCGGGCGCGGGCCAGCAGATCCAACGCCCAACGACGGTCGTAAATCAGGTCCGCGCTCAACGTCTCCACCGGTTCCGCCCGGTATCGCTCCTCCGCCGTCATCTGCTCGAGCGACAGCGGACGTTGCCCGCCGCCGCGCTTCAGGGCGCGCACCCGGTCCCATTCGTTGGCGAGGAAGCACTTGAACGCCGACAACAGGAACCATCGAAACCGCCCCCGTTGCCGGTCCGTCGCGCTGAGATAATTCTTCTCCACCAGCTTCGCGAAGAACTGCTGGGTCAGGTCCTGCGCCGTGTGCACGTCGAACCCCTGCCGTCGCACGTAGGCATACAACGGATACCAGTACGCCCGGCAGACCTCCGACAACGCCTCTCCCGAACCGGGACTCTCCGTCTCCGCGGCACGCAGAACCACCGTCCAGCGCGTCGTCGCGAACACCCCCATGGATTCCTGATTCACACCGGGTCCGGACATCACCCCGCAGCCTGCCCGCCTCCCCTTCGACTGACCACCCGTTTTCGGTCCGCCCGGCAGCCCCAGGACGCGGGGCTGGATCGCGGATTGCATTCGCTCCGCCTCCTTACGGCGGCGGCTACGACCCACCACTTCGCGCACCCGCACCTCGTAGCCGCCGATATAGGAGGTCCGAAGTTATTCATCGGCGACAAGCCGGCCCTCCGAGATGCCGGCGGCTACGACCCGGCACCTGGCGCACCCTGCATCTCGTGGCCACCGAGGTGACGAGGTGGAGCCCGGGCCGTGCGCCAGGCAGCTACGATATCGACGGTGGCTTCCCCGGATTACGCCCGGCGCAGATCGAGGGTGAACGGCGATTCGCGATCCGGTTCGAGCTTCCGGACCTTCATGGTGCCCGGCGTGTGGCCGTGCCGGAAGAAGCGGGCCAGGCGCCGGCTCTCCGCCTCGTAGGCATTCACGGGGAAGGTTGTGTAGTTCCGTCCGCCCGGGTGCATCACGTGATAGGTGCAGCCGCCGATGCTCCGCCCGTTCCACTGGTCGACGATGTCGAACACCAGCGGGCTGTGCACTCCGATGGTGGGGTGCAGGCAGTTCGGCGGCTGCCAGGCGCGGTACCGCACGCCCGCGACGTACTCGCCATTGGTGCCGGTCGGATGCAGGGGTACGGCGACGCCGCCGACGCAGACGGCATGCCGCGAGTCGGTCAGGCCGCGGACCTTCACCTGCACGCGTTCGAGGGAGGAATCGACGAACCGCACGGTGCCGCCGGGACCGCCCTCCTCGCCGAGCACGTGCCAGGGTTCGAGGGCCTGGCGCAGTTCGAGGTGGATGTTCCGGACCTCGAGGTCGCCGAACTGCGGGAACCGGAACTCATGATGCGGGGCGAACCATTCCGCCTTCATCGGGTAGCCCTCGTGGCGCAGTTCCTCGATCACGTCCGCGAGATCGCCCGCCACGAAATGGGGGAGCATCCAGCGGTCATGAATGTCGGTGCCCCAGCGGACGAGCGGGTTCTCGTAGGGCTTTTTCCAGAAGCGCGCCACCAGCGTCCGGAGCAGCAGCTGCTGCGCGAGGCTCATGCGGGCGTGGGGCGGCATTTCGAACGCGCGCAACTCCACGAGGCCCAGCCTCCCGGCGGAGCCGTCGGGCGAGTAGAGCTTGTCGATGCAGAACTCCGCCCGGTGCGTGTTGCCGCTGGCATCGATGAGCAGGTTCCGAAAGAGCCGGTCCACGATCCACGGTTGCGGATATCCGAAGTCGGGCACCTGCCGGAAGGCGAGTTCGAGCTCGCGCAACGAGTCGTTCCGCGCCTCGTCGACCCGCGGGTTCTGGCTGGTGGGCCCGATGAACAGGCCGCTGAACAGGAACGAGAGCGAGGGATGGTTCTGCCAGTAGGCCAGGAGGCTGCGCAGCAGGTCGGGCCGCCGCAGGAACGGCGATTCCTGCGGGGTCGAGCCGCCCAGAACGATGTGGTTGCCGCCTCCGGTGCCGGTGTGGCGACCGTCGATCATGAACTTCTCCGTGCCCAGCCGGGACTGGCGCGCCTCCTCGTAGAGCACCTCGGTATGGCGCACCATGTCCGCCCAGTTCCGCGCCGGGTGGATGTTGACCTCGATGACCCCGGGATCGGGGGTGACCTTCAACACGTCGAGGCGGGGATCCCGCGGGGGTGGATAGCCCTCCAGCACGACCGGACGATCCAGCACCGTCGCGACGGCCTCCACGCTGCTCAGGCAGTCGAGATAGTCTTCCAGCGTGTCGCACGGCGGCAGGAAAACGTGCAGGCGCCCCCCCCGGGGCTCGACGCACACTGCCGTCCGCACGATCCAACCCGCCGATTCGCCCGGCGCCGGCACACGCTCGCCTGCTCCCGCCCGCCCCGCCCCGCCGGTCGGGGAACCCGGGTCGAGGGCCCGCTGCCAGAGGACGGATGGGCGTCCCCGGACGGTTTCCGATCGTTCCACGACCAGCTCCTGCCGCCGTGGCAGGGGCGCCAGTTCCTCCATCGGATCCCTCGGGCTGGGCATTGGCAGGTCGCTTTCGCTGGCCCAGGGCAGCGAATCCAGCGGCAATCGGAAGCCCATCGGGGAATCCCCGGGGATCAGGTACATCCGCTCCGGACGCAGGAACCATGGACCGCTGACCCAGACGGAGCGCCCCGCCCGCCGTGCCCGTTGCACCGGCAGGACGAATCCCACGATCTTGTCGAGGCCCTGTTCGAACACCTTCGCCAGCCGCGCCCGATCCTCCGCGTTCCGGAGATTGGACTTGAGCGGATCGACGTTGGACGGCAGCCGGCGTTCCTTCCACAGGTAGTACCACGTGTCCTCGTAACCCGGCAGGATCCAGCGTCCCTCGCAACCCATCTGCTCCGCCAGGGCGCGGACGAAACGTTCGGCGTCGGCCACGCCGAAGCCGTAATCGCGGGTCGTTTCCGCCAGCAGTTTCGGATTCCCCCACGCCGGCTGTCCGTCCTTCCGCCAGTAGCAGCCGTACGCCCAGCGCGGCAGTGACTCGCCGGGATACCATTTGCCCTGGCCGAAATGCAGGAACGCCCCGGTCGAGAAACGGTCCTTCAGCCGCCGGATGAGGTCGTCCGCGAGTTGCGCCTTCTTCGGTCCCAACGCCACGGTGTTCCACTCCGCTCCGTCCATGTCGTCGATGGACACGAACGTCGGCTCGCCCCCCATCGTCAGACGGCAGTCATACCGCAGGAGATCGGCATCGACCTGGTGCCCGAGCCGCTCGATTTCCGCCCATTCCTCCTCGGAATAGGGACGCGTGACCCGCGGCGATTCGTGGATCCGCGTCACCTTCATCTCCACGTCGAAGGTGCATTCGCACTCGTCGACCAGGCCCGAGATGGGCGCGGCGCTCTGCGGGTCCGGCGTCGCCGCCAGGGGGATGTGCCCCTCGCCCGCAAGCAGGCCCGAGGTGGGATCCAGTCCGATCCAGCCGGCCCCGGGCAGGTACACCTCGCACCAGGCATGCAGGTCGGTGAAGTCCTTCTCGGGGCCGCTCGGACCGTCGAGGGACTTCACGTCGGGCGCGAGCTGGAGGAGGTAGCCGCTCACGAACCGGGAGGCGAGGCCGCAGTGCCGGAACAACTGGCACAGCAACCACGCCGAGTCCCGGCACGATCCACTCCCCTTTTCGAGGGTTTCCTGCGGCGTCTGCACCCCCGGTTCGAGCCGGATGAGATACCGGATGTCCTTCCACAGCATCTGGTTGATTCCCACCAGGAAATCGATGGTCCGCGGCCGGGGATCCGGCGCCTCGACCACCGCCCCCGGCTGGGATTCGGGGAGGTGCCCGCCGCCGTGCCGCACGTCGCCGCCCGCCTCCGAATGCGTCCGCGGCACGGGATGTCCGTCAATCTCGACGGGAACCCCGGCGAGGAGGGTCGACCTGACCCGGTCCAGGTACGCGGCGAACCGCGGCGTGGCGGGTCCCTTGAGGACGAACGGCGCCAATTCGTGCTCCAGGGCCCGGTCGTACCGGAACGGGAAGCGCTCCGCCTCGGGTTCGAGGAAGAAATCGAACGGGTTGAACACCGACATCTCCGCCACGAGATCGACCTCCACCGTGAGTTCGCGCGTCGGCTCGGGAAAGACGAGGCGGGCGAGGAAGTTCGACTGGGGATCCTGCTGCCAGTTCAGGAACTGTTTCTCGGGCTGGACGCGCAGCGAGTAGCTCAGAATGCGCGTGCGGGAATGCGGGGCGGGCCGCAACCGCACGACCTGGGGTCCCAGCAGGACCGGGCGATCGTAGCGGTAGTGCGTCCGATGATGGAGGGCGACGTGGATGGCCATGAGATCGGGTGAGCTCGGGAACTCGGGTCAGGCGACCGGCTCGTCCGGAAGGTACCGGATCCGTTTGTTGATGTCGGTGTTGATCGAATGATACGGCTGCGCGAGGTTGCCCGGCGCGAAGAGGGTCTGGCGCAGGTGCTCCATGTCGTCCTCGCCGACGGCGTCGGTGAAGATCGATTTCAGGTACTCGATGCCCATCTCGGAGGGCTTGAGATGGCGCGGATCGTACAGGCCCGGATGCATGCGCCGGGCATGGATCAATCCCCACCGGTCCCGGAAGCGGTTCGCGTCGAAGCCCTCCACCCGAAATCCCCGGTCCGTATCATATTGAAG
The DNA here is from genome assembly GCA_964608505.1 of uncultured Verrucomicrobiota bacterium. Classification (GTDB taxonomy): domain Bacteria; phylum Verrucomicrobiota; class Verrucomicrobiia; order Limisphaerales; family CAIMTB01; genus CAIMTB01. Next base: position 260 of record CAZSOV010000110.1, on the reverse strand, counting down.
GACCGAGACGGCGTTGTTACCGCCTTCCACGAGCAGATCCACGGCCTCGGCCCCCAGCTGGGCGGCGTGGAAGCGGTCGAACCGGATGGGCCTTCCGCCCCGCTGGGTGTGCCCGACCTTTCGCGTGAAGATCGCCTCCCGCGCCGATTCGCTTCGGCGGTACAGCTGGAAATACCGGTCGCCGATCATCTGGATCAGGCGGGCCCGCAGCGCCTCCGCCGCGCCCGATAATTGCGTGTTTCCCGCCGGGTCCGTCGTCC
>CAZSOV010000109.1:0-22825 GCA_964608505.1 uncultured Verrucomicrobiota bacterium | reverse complement strand
GTCGCCGCGTGGGGGCACGCGGCCTACAGCATGTAGGCCCGGTGCCCTCACCGGGGGCGCCGCGTGCGAGGTGGGGCGCGCGGAGGAAAAAAGAAGCCGGCGACCTGCTCAGGCAGGTCGCCGGGACCAATTACGTCAGTCGTTTTAGAGGGCGTCGAACCCGGGGGGCCGGCGCATGCGGGCAGGTTCTGGTGGGCCTTTTGTCCCGACAAGGAAGGTCAGGGCGGTTGGCTTATTCATCACCGGCATCAGCATGTGGCTTTTGATCACCACACTCATTCATCAGCATGGCTCGTGCCAAGGGCTGTCCGGATGCTCCGTGGGTCGCCCGCACCCCCGGGAGTCCCCCGGAAGCCGTTCCCGGACAGGCCGCCCCATGCGCCTCCCGGTTGGTTCGAGGCGCCTCTGCGCCAAGGGACTAGCGGACCAGGCACCCCCGTTCTCCCAGCCCGGCTCCCCCGTGCCGACGCTGCGCAGGCGACGCGCCGACCCCCGCCGAACCCGGCAGGTTCTTCCCGGGCCGCGGTCACTCGTCGGCCAATTGCCCGTTCGAACCGTTCTCGAAATGTCCACGGTGGGCATTCTCTGACCACGAGCCCGGCATGACCCCGCCATCGAAGGCGGGAACGCCGCCCCGTTCACCGCGTCGGCTCGTCCGCCGGTCGAAGCTGGTAACTCACGAACGCCAGTTGCCGGCTGTCCGGTGACCACGATGGAACGTTGATCGTGCCCTGGCCGCCAAAGAGTCGGGCGAGGACCTGGGTCGGCCCCCCGCTCAACGGCTTGAGCCGCAGTTCCACCTCCTGATTGGCGGGATGTCCCTGCACCTCGGGACGGTACGCTAGGTACACCAGCCATTTCCCATCCGGCGACGGATGCGGGAACCAGTCGTTCGAGACGTCCTGGGTGACCTGCTCCTGCCGGGTTCCGTCGGTCCGCATCCTCCAGATCTGCATGTGCCCCGAGCGCTCCGAGTTGAAATAGATCCACTCTCCGTCTGGGGAATAGTCGGGGCCGTCGTCGAGTCCTGCGGCGGTGGTCAACCGCAACTCGGGCCCTCCGTCGACGGGAATGGTGTAGATGTCGTAGTTGCCCTGCCGCTCGGCGCAGTACGCGAGCGTCTTTCCATCCGGGGACCAGCCATGCCAGTAGGACGGGGCGAGCTCGGTGACGAGCCGGGGTTCGCCTCCCCCGGCGGGCAGGGTGTAGATCCGCGACCGTCCGTCCCGGGTCTGGTCGCTGATCACGATCCGGGTCCCGTCCGGGGAATAGCCGTGGTCGTTGTTGCACCGGACGGCAAACCCGGTGTCGAGACGCTCCACCGAACCATTGGCGAGGGTGAACCGATGGAGGCGTCCGCGACCGTTGTACAGGAGGGACCGTCCGTCACGGGACCAATTGGGAGCCTCGAAGTGCTCCGCGAGGTGCAGCACCGCCCGCCGATCCTTGGAGGCGATGTTCACCGTCTCGAGGGTGGAATGGAGCACCCGGTTGGTGGAAGCCGAAGGGGGAAGCGGGACCAGGGTGACTTCGGAGAAGACCGCCGTCTCGGCCCGGTTGTCATCATGCGCGCACACCCCGAGACCCACCAGAACCGGATCCTTCAGCACGACCCTCGCCGCCCCCCCGGCCGGCCGGAGCGCCTCGCCGGGCCCCGCCACCGACATCGAGAAGAAATGGCCGCGCCGCTCGATCCGGAGCCGGGCCGGCCCCTTCACCGCCGCCTGGATCTCGCGGGTCGGCGCCCCCGCCTCGTCGCGGAACTGGAGCGAGGTCAGTCCGTCCCCGTGCAGGGCGGCGTCGGCGTAGGCCGCGTTGGTGTCCGTGTTTTGGCGCACGATCAGGACCGCCTTGCGGTGGGCGTTCCCGCCGGACTCGGGAAACGCGATGCGGGCCGTCAGCGCGAAGTCGCCCGAGATCTCGCGCCAGAGCAGGTGCAGCGCATCGCTGGCGAACCACATGTTGTCGCCGCCGCCCGTGACCGAATAGGTCGCCTGCGCGGCGTCATGGCTCGCGTTCCCGGGTCGAAGCGGACGTCCGATGTCGGCGTGCCGTTCGAAGAGGCCCAACGGCCCGGCGGCACGACCGGTGGAGGAAGAGGCGAGGAAGGCAAGGAGGAGCAGGATCGTGGGGCGCATGGCGGGGAGAGGCCGACAGGCTGGCGTCCAGCCTCGAAGATCCAAGCACAAAGCTCGACCCCGGCGGCGCCCGGAAAATTCTCCTAAGAAACCGCGCGTGACGGAGTCTAGAATGGTAGGGCGCGACATGGATCGCGTCGGAATATGCCCCCCGCCGCCACCCAACCCACGGACCAGACGAGAACGGGCTGAGCATGGCCGCCGTACGACCAGACGAAACCGGGGGGACGTTCCGACGCGGCGAGACGCTCGAGGATCTGTTCCTCGCGCTCGAGGGCCCCCTGCTCTGCTACGCCCTGCGATTCTTGAAGGAACACCCCATGGCCGAGGATGTCGTCCAGGAGGCATTTCTCCGACTGCACGCCGAAGGCGACGCGGTCCGGGAGCCCCGCCGGTGGTTGTATCGCACCGTCCACAACCTCGCGCTCGGGCATCTTCGAGCCGCCGGGCGGATCGTTCCCCTGCCCGGCCTCGCGCTGCCGGACGACGCCCAGGCGCCGGGCACGTCCGAAACCGATCTCGCCGATGTCCAACCCTGGCCGGACGAACAACTGGCCCGCTGGGAGGGCATCGGACTGGTGCGCCTCGGGCTTCAAACGTTGGAACCGCGAAGTCGCGAGGTGGTCCGGCTGAAGTTCGAGGAGGAGCTATCCTATCAGGAGATCGCGGAACGCACCGGGCTGAAGTCCGGCCACGTGGGTTACCTGCTCCATCACGCGATCAAGTCTTTGGCGGATGAACTGGCCCGGGCGGGCCTTGTGTCATGAATCCCGACTTTCAACAGCTTCCCCGCGAGGACCAGGAACAGCGGATCACAGCCCTGCTCCTGGGCGAACTGACCGCCACCGAGGCCGACGCGGTGCGTCAAGCCCTGGCCGCCGACCCCGGGTTGTCGCGACTCCATCGGCAACTCGAGGCCACCGTGGCGCTGCTGCGCGACGCGGCCGCCCAGCCGGTGGAGCCGGCGGGAGAAACGGCGGCCTGGCCCCGGATGGCCGACGGCAAGCGCGGACAACTCCTGCAACGGTTGCGCGACTCGGACGCCAACTCGGCCGCGCACGCCCATCCCCCCGCAACCGCCCCCACACCCACACCCACGCCCACGCCGCGCATCGTGCCCGTGCAGTTCATGCACGGACCGGACGAGGCCCGCCCACCGCGCTTCTCCCTGGCGCTCGCGGCGGTGTTCATCGGAGTCCTCGGCCTGCTGGGCTTTTGGATGGCGCTGGGTGAACGTGCCGGCAGCGCACCGGCCTTCCTGGCGGCGGGCCCGGCGGCCAAGTTGGACCGCTTTTGGTTCGATGCTTCGGCAGGTCGTCCGCGGGCGCCGCTTCAGGAAGAGGAAGGGCGCACGCAACGGCGCCTGGACGAGCTGGGGGAACTCGCGTTCCGGGCAAAACCCGCCGCCGCTTCCCGCGCCGAGAGGGAGTCCGCACCCGCGGATCCGCGGACCGTGGAAGCCCTCGTCGGCGAGGCGCAGGTCGCCGACGAAACCCGGTATCGTTTCGCCCTGCCGCTCGGACGCACCGCCACCCCAGCCTCCCCGTCTTCGCCGCCGCCGACCGCACCGCCCGCGCCGATGCTGGCCAACGGCCTTCCCGATACGGGCGGAGGCCGGCAGACCTCCGCAGCCTTCGGCGCCGAGGCCGGAGCGGATAGCCGGGAATCGGTCCGGTTGAACTTCGACACCGGGAGCCGAAGCGCGGGAACCCCGCCGCCCCCACCGGTCGTCGTCGGCGCGGCCATCGAACCGGCGAACTCGACGCCCGCCGCTCCGGCGAGGACGGGATTGGGGCTGGCGCAGACGGGCAACACGCCGACCACACCGCCTCGCCCCTCGAGGGGTGGCGCGGCGGACGTCCTGGCGCGGGAGGATTTCCTGCAGGCGATCCCTCCGACCCTGCCCGCCGAACCTCGTCTGTTCGCCGACAGCCCCGTCCCTAGCAGCTTCGGGAGCGACGTTGGGAGGGGCGCGGGCGGTCGGGGCGTCGCCCTCGCCGCGGGGGGCCGAAAAGACGTCCAACGGGTTCCCGCCCGGGGACGTGAATTGATGACGTCGGTGGTTCAGGATTTCGCCGGGGCCAATCCCGAAGCTCCGATGCTGGGCGATCCGCCCACGGTCGGACGGGCCTTCGGCAATTGGGCGAGGGGCACCCTCGAGGCCTCGCCTCCGAATCCACCGCAACCGGTCCACAAGGGCATCGCGGACCGCGCCGGCGCGGAAGTCGCCTTGGGGCAGCAGGTGAACTCGTTCTTCGCCCTCGACACGTCCAGGGCCGCGGGCGAAGCGGAGGGGAAGGACGTCCGCCTGGAAAAACTGGAACAACTGGAGGAACGCGCCGCGATCTCCACCGCCACGGCGTCCGCACCAGGGTCGGTGGCGGGCGGGACATGGCAATTCGAGGGGCTGGCCAGGGACGCCGACGCACCCCTTCCGGCGCTGGCTTCACCCGGCTTCGCCGCCCAACCCGTGGCGGCCGGGAAAGCGGCACGCGACAAGGCCGTCGCGGAGGAGTCCGCCCGGTCGAACCTCGCCGACCTCGTCGACGACGCGGCCACGACCGCCCGGGGCGACGCGGCGGACGCGGGCCTGATCACCCGTCTGGGCCGCTCGGTGCCGGTCGCCGGAAAACCGCTCACGCTCGCGGTCGAAGTCGCAACACCCCAGTTCGCCAAACAGAAGCAGGAGGCGGAGTCCAAGGAACGCGAACTCGAACGGCTCGCGGCCGCCGCCCCGGCCACCCCCGCCCCCGGCGACGTCCCGCAGCCCCAACCGGAGATGAACACCCTCGAGAACGGGTTCTCGACCTTCTCGCTCAACGTCAGCGACGTGTCCTTCAAGCTGGCCCAGGCCAGCCTCGAGAACGGTCAACTACCCCCACCCGGCGGCATCCGCGTCGAGGAATTCATCAACGCCCTGCCCTATCGCGACCCCGAGCCCGCTGCAGGCACGCCCGTCGGATTCACCTGGGAACGGGCCCGTCACCCCTTCGCCCACGATCGCGAATGGTTGCGCCTCGCCGTGCGCACCGCCGCCCGCGGACGCGAGTCCGGGCGCCCGCTCAACCTCGTTCTGGCGCTCGACAACTCGGGTTCGATGGAACGCGCCGACCGCGTCCGGATCCTGCGCGAAGCCCTGAACGTCCTGGCCTCGAAACTGACGCCCGCCGACAAGGTCAGCGTCGTGTCCTTCGCCCGCACGGCCCGACTCTGGCTCGATGGACTGCCCGGCGAACGCGCCCAGGAGATGCTCGATACCGTCGGCAACCTGGCTCCCGAGGGCGGCACGAATCTCGAGGAGGCGCTGCGCGTGGCCTACGAGGCGGCGTTCAAGAACTACTCGCCGGGCGCCGCGAACCGGGTCGTGCTGCTCACCGACGGCGCCGCGAACCTCGGCGACGTGGACCCCGCCTCCCTGAAACGGACCGTCGAGCAGAACCGCCGCCGCGGCGTCGCCCTGGACGCCTTCGGGGTGGGCTGGGAGGGACTCAACGACGATCTGCTCGAGCAACTGACCCGCAACGGCGACGGACGCTACGGCTTCGTGAACACCCCGGAGGCCGCCACCACCGACTTTGCGAACCTGCTCGCCGGCGCCCTGCAAACCGCCGCCGCGGACGTGAAGGTCCAGATCGAGTTCAACCCCCGCCGCGTCAAGGCCTGGCGCCAGGTCGGCTATGCCCGGCACCAACTCCGCCAGGAGCAGTTCCGCGACAACACCGTCGATGCCGCCGAACTCGGCGCCGCCGAATCCGGCAACGCGCTCTATGCCCTCGAATTGAACCCCGACGGCCACGGTCCCCTGGGTACCGCCCGCGTGCGGTTCCGCGTGCCCGAGACCGGGATCTACGAGGAACGGGAATGGGTGATGGCCTACGACGGCGCCGCCCCGCCGCTCGAGACCTCCGGCCCCGCCATGCGCCTCGCCGCCACCGCCGGCAGCTTCGGCGAATGGCTCGCCCGCAGTCCCTACGCCGGCGACGCCTCCCCGGAGAAACTCCTGGCCTATGTCCGTGGCCTCCCCGACCTGTTTCAACCCGACCCCCGCCCCGCCCAGTTCGAGAACATGCTCCGCCAGGCCCAGGCAGCGGCCCACTAAGGCCATCCTTCCCCGTCGATCCCGCGGACCCCTCCCCAGCTCCACCACCACCTCCTCCCCCATGAAACCCTCCTCGCTTCCCTTCCTCCCCTTCCTCCTGTTCCTCGCCTTCCTCCCCTCCCCCTCCCTCCCCGCCCACGCCGCCGAAGTCGAACTCCGCAACGCCACGCTCGAAGGCAGGCTCGACGGCGAAACCGCGCGCCTCGTGGTGCAGGCGACCCTGGGCGGCCTGCTGGACCGGGAGAAGGACGTCGCGCTCCACGCGACCCGTCTCGATCACACCCTGCGCGTCACGAGCGCCACCGTGGAGCATGAGTTCGCCGTCCGGGCGGAAGCCCTGCGCGGCGGACTTCGCGAGATCCGCCTCCGGCTGGAAGGCCCCGGCACGGTGAGCGCCGTGACCGGCGACGACCTCGCCGACTGGAGCGTGCAAACCGCCACCAACGGAACCCGCCACCTCGTGCTGCGCCTGCTCGCCACCGAGAAACCGCGCCCGACCTTCTCGGCCACGATCCGCGCCTCCCAGCCCACCGGAGCCATCCCCGGTGCGCTGAACCCGCTGACGTTGGTGCCCGATCCACCGAGCCTTGGCCACGGCTACGTGCGCCTCGCCACGGCCCCGGAACTGGCGGTGCAAACCACCAACGTCGTCGGGCTCGTCCCGGTCGATTCCCGGTATCTCCCCAACCTGTCCGGCGCGACCAACCAGACCCCCGCGCCGGCGACCGGGGCGGTTCGCGGCTTCCGGTTCCACGGCGAAGCCTACGCGCTCCTCCTCGTCATCGCCTTCGCCCAACCCGAGGCGCGCGAGATCGTGTTCTCCGATTTCAAACTCGAGGGCACGCTGGTGGAGGACGGCGCGACGTTCGAGCTCACGGCGCTGGCCCGGGTGAAATCCGCCACCGGCGGCACCGTCGAACTGGTGTCGGGCGACGTCGCCCTGACCGCCCCCCCGACGGGCACCGACTGGCGCCTGCGCTACGAGGGGTCGCGGTTCACCGCCACGTTCGATCAACCCGGCGACTATCCCCTGCGGGTCCGCTTCCATGCCCGGGTCCGCGCAACGAACGGCTGGAACGAGATCGGATTCCAGGTGACTCCGGGCGCGCTCGCCCCCCTCGTCCTGCGCGGACTCCAGCCCGATACCGAACTCCGCTTCCCCGCCGGCGCGCGCCCCGAGCGCCGCGACGACGCCTTCCGAAGTTTCCTGCCCGCGAACGGCCAGGTGGCCTTGTCCTGGCGCGGGGCACGCTCGGCCACCGAGGGACGTCTCTTCTACTCGGCGGAAAGCGTGACCCAGATCGGCGTCGGACCCGGCCTGCTCCGCCAGACCTCGCTCTTCGAACTGAAGGTCATGCAGGGTGAAATGTCGTCCATGGCGTTTCGCGTGCGCGGCGAAGGCGAGATCACCCGGGTCCAGGGACCGCAGCTGTTCGGCTGGGAAGTGGCGCCGGTCCCGGGCTCGTCCGACCGCCGCCTGATCGTCCGCTTCAACCAGCCCCAGCGCGACCTCGCCGCCGTCCAGGTCCAGGTGCAACGCGTGCTCGGCGCGTTCCCGCTCGCCGTCGAACCCGCCGCCCTCGAACCCGAGGGCGCCACCCGCTTCGCCGGCCACGTGCGCGTCGTCAACGAGGGCGCGGTCCGCTTGGAGGTGGTCGACGCCCGTGGACTGTCCCAGATCTCCCCCGAACAGTTCATCCAGAGCGAGGCCGTCAAGGCGCTGCTCCCCGCCCCCGCGTCGCAGGTCTTCGCTTATCGCTTCGCCGGCGCCGGCGCCAACCTCCGCATCCAGGCCGACAACATCCTGCCCGAACTCTCCGTCTCGGAGGTCCTCACCTATCGCCTGGGCGAAACGGACCTCTCCATCGACGCCGAATTCGAGATCGACGTGCGCGAGGCGCCGCTCCGCGAACTGCACGTCTCCGTGCCCCGGGGCTATGGCCTCGCCCAACTCAACGCCGCGGGGGTCATCGACCAATTCCTCGCCGACGCCACCGAGGGCACCAACGCCGTCCTGCGCCTCGTCTACGGCGCCCCGGTGCTCGGACGGCAGGTCGTCCAGTTCCGCCTGGAACGAAACCAACCGCTCGGCGACGTCCGTTGGTCCCTGCCCCGGCTCGAGATTCTCAGAGCCCGCTCGACCCGGGGCCATGTCGGCGTCCTCGCGGAGGCCGGCTTCCGGATCCTGCCCGGGACGACGACCGGCCTGATCGAACTGGCGCCGGCGTTCTTCCCGAAGCGCATCGCCGGTCTCCACGCCGCGTTCCGCCTGTCCGACGCCAACTGGCAGGCCGCCCTCGCCGTCGAGCGCCTCGCGCAGTCGATCCAGGCCGACGCCTTCCACCTCTTCTCCGTGGGCGAAGGCATCGCGTACGGCAGTTCGCTGATCAATTACGTGGTGTCCGGGGCGCCGGTCTCGACGCTGGCCGTCGAACTCTCGAGCGAGTACTTCAACGTCGAGTTCACCGGCCAGAACCTGCGCAACTGGCAGAAGACCGACCGGGGTTACACGGTCCAGCTGCACACGCCCGTGTCCGGTTCCTACACCCTCCTGGTCACCTACGAACGCCCGTTCAAGGCCCAGGGCGAAACGCTCGCCTTCACCGGCGTCCGTCCCCTCGATTCCCTCGCCGAACAGGGCTACACCCTCGTCATCAGCGCCTACCAGTTCGAGGTCACCCCCGCCACCGTCTCCGGCTCCCTGCTCGCCATCGAACCCGGCGAGGTGCCCGCCGAATACCGCCTCTTCTTCGATGCCCCGATCCTCGCCGCCTACCGCTACACCGCGCGCCCCTTCCAACTCCAACTCGCCCTTCGCCCCCTCGCCCAGGGCGAGATCGTCAGCCAGATCGTCGACCGCGCCTCCCTCGCCACCAAGATCTCCGAGGAGGGCCAGGTGGTCACCGAAGCCCGCTATTTCGTGAAAAACAAGGGCGCCCCCCACCTCCGCCTCCTCCTGCCCGGGGACGCCGAACTCTGGTCGGTCACCGTCGACGGCAAAACCGTCGTACCCGTGAAGGACAACCTCGCCCACCTCGTGCCGCTCCCCACCCACGCCGATCCCAACGTGGTCATGGAGGTCCGCGCCAAGATCGCCACCCGCGCCCGCGCGGCCCGCCGCCTCTCCGTCGGCGCTCCCGTCGTCTCCGCCCCCGTCCTCCTCGCCGATTGGACCCTCACCCCTGCCGACGGCCGGCGCCTGGTCTACCGCGGCGGAACCCTGACTCCTACCGGGGGAATCCCCGACGCGTCGGGCTTCGCGGCCCTGGCCCGGGCCCTGCGCTCCGCCGACGGAAACCGGTTCCTCGGCGCCGCCGGCGCGCTGTTCCTCGCCGTGCTTGCCGCCGCTGCCCTCTGGACCGGGCGGGTGGGTGGGCCCTACCGGCGATTTCGTCCCCGCCATCTGCTCGCCGGTTGCCTCGGCGGCGCCGCGACCTTGATCGCCCTCGTCCTCCTCGCCGTCCTTGCCCGCATTGCGTCCGAACAGGTCCTCTCGATCCCCACGGACCTCCGCTTCGTCATGCCCGTGCAGCAACCCAACGTCCCCTGGCGCGTGGATCTCGCCAACGTGCCCCTCGACTCGGGCTCGCTCGGCTTCCTGTCCCCCGTCCTCGCCCTGGGCACCCTGGCGCTCTGGGTCGCCGGCTGGTTCGCCGGAACCCGCTGGTGGCGCCCCCTCGCCGGCGCCGCCGGTTGGTGGCTCCTCTGCTGGGCCGCCCTCCGACTCCCCGTCGGCGCCGTCCCCTTCCTCATCGTCGTCGGCGCCTTCCTCGGCCTCCGTGTTCTCCTGCCCGCGCTCGGACGCTGGTGGCGCGGTCCATCCACCCCCACCGATCCAGGTTCCGCCGGCACCACGCCTTTCGAACCCTCGTCCCCCGCGCCGACCTCCGCCGCCGTCCTGGTGCTCATCGGCATTGGCTCGCTCCTTGCCGGACCCGGCACCCCCCATGCCCGCGCCCAATCCCCCGCGCCCACGCCCTTCGCCGAATCCGTCGAACACGAGATCCGCGTCGAGGACGACCAGGCGTTCGGCACCGCCCGCGTTCGCTGGTCGCCTGCCAGGGGACAATCGCTCGTGCTCTTCACCGAACCCGGCGTGCTCACGCGATCCTCCCACCCCACTAACCAATCCCGGCTGGTGCGCCTCACCCGGAACGGACGCCCCACGCAGGTGCTCCTCGTGGACGCCACCGGACCGCTGGACTTCACCCTCGCGTACGAGGTCGCCGTCACGAACCACAACGGCGTCCGCGGCTTCCGGCTTCCGGTCGTGGGCGGACTGGTGACCCGGGCCCGCGTCACCGTCGCCGGGCAGGACGTCGACATCGTGGCCCCCGACGCGGTGCTCGTGCGCCACGAGGATCGGACCGCCGGCAGCAATTCGGTCGCCTCGCTCGTCCTTCGCCCCGCCCATGCGCCCCTCCTGTCCTGGCAACCCCGCACCCGCGACACGCGCCGGGAAAAGGTGGAGTTCTATTCCGAATCCTCCCAGCTCTTCGTCCCGGGCGCCGGTCTGCTCGAGGGACTTCATGACTTCCAAATCCGCCCCGCCCGCGGCGAGGTCGGCGAACTGACCTTCGAAATCCCCGCGGGCATGACCGTCACCGACGTCACCGCTCCCGGGCTCTCGCTCTGGCGGTTCGATCCCGACACCCGCCGCCTGCGCGCGGTCCTCTCGCCCGCCCTCGCCCGCGCCTTCACGGTCCGGGTCCGTTCCCAGACCGGGGCCAACCCCCTGCCCTTCGAGAAGTCCGTCCAGCCCATCGCCCTCGAAGGCGCCGCCGGCCAGGTCGGAACCGTCGGCATCGCCACCGGTAACGAAGTCCAGCTCGACGACGTCCGGGTCGACGGCCTCGCGCCCATCAATCTGGAGGACTTCTCCGGCTCCGGCGTGGAAACGTTGGCCGCGCAGATCCAGGGCCTCGCCCTGCGCCGCGCGTTCCGCTTCTCGTCGCCCTCCGGCACCCTCGTTGTGAAGGCCGCCGCCGTGGAACCCGACGTCCGGGTCGAGTTCCAGCAGACCCTCTCGCTCGGCGAGGACCGCACCGTGCTCGCCGGTAATCTCCAGGTCGACGTGAACCGGGCCGGCATCTTCAAGCTCAGCTTCCCCCTGCCCGCCGGCCTCGACGTCGAGGCCGTCAGCGGCCCGGCGTTGAGTCACTGGACCGAGCTGAAGTCCGACCAAGCCCGGATCGTCACGCTGCATCTCAAGGGCAAGACCCAGGGCAAACACGCGTTCTCCGTGACCCTGGTCGGCCCCGGCGTGCGTTCCGCCAAGGGCTGGGCCGTCCCCCGCCTCTCCCTCCGCGAGGCCTCCAAACACCGCGGCCAGCTCGTCGTCGTCCCCGAGCAGGGCCTCCGCCTCCAGGTGGCCGCCCGAGAGGGCGCGACCCAGACCGATCCGATCCAGGCCGGCCTCCGACAGAAGGGCGTGATGGTCTTCCGCATCCTCCAGGACCCCTGGTCCGTGACGCTCGATCTGGATCGCGTCGACGCCTGGCTCCAGGTGACCGGACTCCAGCACGTCACCGTCCACGAGGCCCAGGTCCAGGTCCTCGCCAACCTCCAGTACGAAATCGAAAACACCGGCGTGAAGAGCCTTTTCGTCCGCCTCCCCGCCGGCGCCGACAACGTCCGCTTCCGCGGCGACCAGGTCAGCGATTTCCTCCCCACCGGCGCCACCAACACCCCGCTCCGTGACTGGGAGGTCAAACTCGAACGGCGCGTGCTCGGCAAATACGCCCTCCAGGCCTCGTACACCCTCCTCATCCCGCCCCAGGCCACCCAACTCGAAATCCCCGGCATCGAGGCCCGCGACGTCAACCTCCAGCGCGGGTTCGTCACCGTCCAGTCCGGCGGCCGCCTCCAGGTCCATGTCGATCCCCCCGCCGCCCTCGCCCTCACCGAGTGGCAGGTCATCCCCCGCGCGCTCCTCAAGGACATCGCCTCGCCCTCCGCCGAGCACGCCTTCCGCCTCGTCGAACCCGCATTCCGCCTGCCCATCCGCCTCGAACGCCGCGAAGCCACCCGACTCCTCCCCGCCCGCGTCAACTCGGTCACCCTCACGTCCGTCGTGTCCGACGACGGCGCCGTCCTCACCCAGGTCAAACTCGGCCTCACCCCGGGCGACAAACGCCTGCTCCAGGTCCGGCTCCCCGACCAGGCCCGCTTCTGGTTCGCCTTCGTGAACCAGGACAGCGTCTGGCCCTGGCAATCCACCAACCGGATCCTGCTCCCCCTTGAACAGAACGCCCGCACCGGCGAAGACGTCACCGTCGAGTTCTTCTACACCTCCCTCGGCGGCGGCGGCTCGACCCGCGCCCTCGACCTCGCCCTCGACGGACCGAAGTTCGATCTCCCGCTCGAGAACGTCATCTGGACCGTCTTTCTCAACGAGAAATGGCGCGTCCACGACACCTCCGGCACGCTCCAGTGGCGCCGGGGCGACGAGGTCGTCCAACCCATCGCGCTCGACCTCGATACCTACATCCGCGGCGAAGCCCAATCGCGCGAGGCCAAGACCAAGGAGGCCGTGACCTTCCTCGCCCACGCCAACACCCTCCTGGTCCAGGGAGATCCCCAGCAGGCCCGCCGCGCCTTCCAGGCCGCCTACGGCATGTCGCAGGGCGACCAGGCCTTCAACGAGGACGCCCGCGTCCAACTGAACAACCTCAAGATGCAGCAGGCCCTCGTCGGCCTGAATGTCCGCCAGGCCCGCGTCGCCGGCGACGCCCCCTCCCAGGCCGCCGCCGCGCCCCGGGCCCTGTGGGAGAATCGGACGGTCAACTACTCCCAAAACGAAGCCAAACAACTGCTCGAACGCAACACCTCCGAGGAAACCGCCGTGCAACAGCGCCTCGCCGAACGCCTCATCCAACAGCAGGACGCCGTCTCCGCGAAGCCCGCCGCCATCCGCGCCCTCCTCCCCGAACAAGGCCGCCGCCTCGTCTTCACCCGCCCCCTCGAGGTGAATACCTGGGCCGACCTCACCATCCACATCGACGCCCGCGCCGCCGCCGCCGTCTCCTGGCTCTGGCGCCTCGGCCTCCTCGCCCTCGTCCTCGTCGCCCTCCTCGTCCTCGGCCTCCTCGCCCGCGCCGGGAAGTAACCTGGCTTGTCCGGGGTGCTCCCTTTTCCCGGGGCGCCCGGCGACCTCAGGACCTTGCCGAGTTCGCCCTCAGCCATGCCCCGTACTCGGACTCCGACATCTCGCCGGCGGCCAGCGCAAGCGTGCGGAGGGCCGCGTCCACTTCCGTCGCGCGAAATCGGCACCCATTGAGTTCGAGGAAGACCACGGCCACCAGAAAACCCGCCCGCTTGTTCCCGTCGAGGAACGGGTGATTCCGGACGAGTCCGGCAGCGTAGGCAGCCGCGAGATCGAAAAGGTCCGCCGTGCCGTAAAAGAAGAGGTTCCCCGGCTTGCCCAGCGCCGACTCCAGCAAGCCCGCGTCCCGGATTCCCGGCAGGCCGCCGAAGCGCGCCAGCGATTGCTCGTGTGCCATCACCACCACCTCGCGGTGAATCCAGACGGGCTCCTTCACTTGGCCAGTTCCCGCAACGCGTGCCGGTATCGCTCCATTACGTCCTGCACGGCCGCCATCTGGCGCACGACCTCCGCCTTGTGCGGACTCAGACGCAGGCTGCCCTCGGGCCCCTCCGTCACCGTCACGGAGTCACCCTCTCCCACGTCCAGATGGGCGAGAGCTTCCTTGGGCAGGATGATTCCCACCGAGTTGCCCACCGGACGGAGTTTGAGCTCGAGCATCACGGCACGAGCGTAGGCACATCGGTTATAACGTCAACCACGGCGGAGTCCGCGGATTCTCGCGGAGTGCACGACGGAATCGTTGCCGTAGCGCGGCGGCCCCTCGACGTTCTCGGTGAAATGCCTTCGTCGACGTCGCCGCGAAGTCCCACAGCGACGTTCGACCCGCGGGGCCATGGAAGAGCCCCGCGGGCACATCGACCTCACGCCGTCACGCCGCGCCCGCGCTCCGATTGAGCGCGCTGAGCACCGCCTTGAGCGACGCCACCTCGATGCTCGTGTCCACGCCGGCACCCCAGCGGACGCGGCCATCGGCGAGCCGGATCTGGATGTAGGAAATCGCCGACGCGCCCTCGCCCGCGCTCAGCGAGTGCTCGCTGTAGTGGGCCACTTCGAATTTCGGGGCGCCGTCGCCGGTCAACGCGTTCACGAACGCCGCGATGGGACCATTGCCCTGCCCCGTCAGTTCCTGCGCGCGGCCGTCCCGTCGCACCCGCGCCCGGCAGGAAACCAGGCCGTTGCGGTTCTCGGACTGGAACTCCTCGAGTTCCCAGGGCACGACGCGTTCGATGTACTCCTTCCAGAACATGCCCTTCAGTTCCGCCCCGGTCACCTCGCGGCCGAGCCGGTCGACCACGTCGTTCGCGATGGGCCCGAACTCGCGTTGCATGTCCTTCGGCAACTCGATCCCGAATTCGCTCTCCAACAGGTAGGCCACCCCGCCCTTGCCAGACTGGCTGTTGACCCGGATGACCTCGCGGTATTCGCGCCCGATGTCCGTCGGGTCGATGGTCAGGTAGGGGATGTCCCAGATCGCCGGGGTCGTCCCGGATTCCCGGAGATTTTCCCAGGCGTGCAATCCCTTGCGGATGGCGTCCTGGTGCGACCCGCTGAACGCGGTGAACACCAACTCGCCCGCGTACGGCTGGCGCGGCGGCACCACCATCCCGGTGCAACGTTCGTATACGTCCACCAACCGGCTGACGTTCGAAAAATCCAGCCCGGGATCGATGCCCTGCATGTAGAGGTTCAACGCGACCGTCACCACGTCGAGGTTGCCCGTGCGCTCGCCGTTGCCGAACAACGTGCCTTCGACCCGCTCCGCACCCGCCAGCATGCCCAACTCCGTCGCCGCCACCCCCGTGCCCCGGTCGTTGTGGGTGTGCATGCTGATGATGGCCGTGTCGCGCCGGCGGAGATGGCGGATGAACCACTCGATCTGGTCCGCATGCACGTTCGGCGTCGCCACCTCCACGGTGTCCGGCAGGTTGAAGATGATCCGGCGCTCGGGCGTCGGCTGCCAGACGTCCGAAACCGCCTCGCACACTTCGAGGGCGTAATCCACCTCCGTGGCCGAGAAGCTCTCCGGCGAGTACTGGAACCGGACCTCCGTCCCGCGGAGACGCGGCACCCGGTCCTTCACCCACTGCGTTCCCCGGGTGGCAATCTTCAGGATCTCCGGCTTGCCCAACCCGAACACGATCCGGCGCTGGGCCGGCGAGGTGGAGTTGTACAGGTGGATGATCGCCCGCTTCGCCCCCACCAGGCTCTCGACCGTCCGCTCGATCAGATCCTCCCGCGCCTGGACCAGCACCTGGATCGTCACGTCGTCCGGAATTCGCCCGTCCTCGATCAACCGTCGCGTGAAGGTGAACTCGGTGTTCGAGGCGGCGGGAAACCCGACCTCGATCTCCTTGAACCCGCAGCGGACGAGCGCGTCGAACAGCTCGAGCTTCTGCGACACGTTCATCGGCACGGCGAGTGCCTGATTGCCGTCGCGCAGGTCCACGCTGCACCAGATCGGGGCGGCGGTGAGGACACGGTTGGGCCATTGCCGATCCGCCAACGGAATCGGCGGGAACGGTCGGTACTTGGTCGCGGGCTGTTTCAACATGGTCTTCTTCGGGTTGCTTCGGCCCTTCGCGGCTCGACTTCGGAAGCTTCGTTCACACTCGCGATCCCGGTCCCATCCCACCACCACCACCCCCCGGAAACGAAAATGCCCGCCTCCGGTTCGCGGCAGCGGGCGGGTCGAATCGTTTCTGTTTCCAGTGATCGCCTACAACCCGGTTGCCGCGCCGCCGGTAAGCAGCGCGCCGGTAAGCAGCAGGTTGTTGGGCTTCCGAATCACGGGGAGCAGCCTACGCCCCCCGCCTCCCGCCCGGCAAAGGAAATGTGGACCCCGCCAGGCGCGCAGGCAGGGCCGTTGACAAAGTCCTGCGTGGAACGGCGATGTGGGGCCGGCGACTGCCGAGTCGCAGGCTTCGCCTCTCGATTCGCCTGCTTCGATCGCCCCGCGACCCGGCGGTCGCGGGCCCCAATCGACTTTGTCAATCGCCCTGGGCGCGCAGGCGCGCAGGCGCGCGTGGCTCGCCGTCAGGTTCGTCATGACGTCCGTCCGGGCCCGCGTTGAACTCGCTCCATGAACCGGCTGCTCCCACCCCTCCGCCCGGTGAGGGCACCGGGCCTACACGTTTGCAGGCCGCGTGCCCCCACCCCGCGACACGCCTACCGCGGGGCCTCCGCCAAAACCGCCCGGAAGAACCGGCACGCGCCGACGTCGCCGCCGACCGCCCCCAACTCCATTTCCAACGCCTCCCCTCGACCCGCACATTCGCCGATGGGCAGCCAGTTGGAGAGATCGCCCGACGCCTCGAGGATCACCCGCCGCCCGGGGGGCGCGACAATCGTCAGGACAAGGCCTCCATCCTGTACCCGCGCCTGAATCCGCGCCGCGGGCGGCGCCGCGGATTCCGACGATGCCGACGATGCCGATGATGCCGAAGGAGCAGGAATCGACGCCAACGACGTCCGGCCATTGGCCACGGGGTGGACCGGACCGGGTGGCGGGGAGGCATCCCCGCCGCCGAACCCGAACCGGAAGGCGCCGTCGGAAGGCAACCCATCGAAGGAGGTGCCGACATAGTAACCGCCCTCGGGGGTGACGTAGGTCAGGGTGAACTGGGCCCGTCGTCCTTCGGCGTTCATCGACAGACTCGCGGTGTTGTCGCCGGTGCGTTGGTAGGTGTAGGTCGCCATTCCCTCGGAATTGAAGACCGTGCCGTTGTTTTGGAAGTCGAAGGTGTCCCAATCGCCGAAACCGTCCTCCGAGTTCGGCATCACGGTCACGCTGAGGCCACCGATCGCGGCGCGCGCGTACCGGGCCGGGCTCATGACCACGCGGAAGCTCCCGAAAGACTCGTCCGGCTGGGGTACCCCGAGCTCGATGGCATGCAACTCGCCCCCGCCGGTCGTCGGGTCGAAGGCGAGATACACGCTGGAACGCTCCGTGAAGCCCGCCTCCCGGAAGGTCAGTTGGAGCGTCGCCGTGTCCCGCCCCGTCCGCACGTAGGTGTAGGACGGGATGCCCAGGGCATAGTCCTCCCCGTACTCCGCTCCGCTGTTGGCGGTCGCGAAGAGCACGTCGAACGTTTCCGATCCGAACTCGTCGTCCCAGGTCTCGATTTCCCAGTGGCTCCCCGCGAGGGTCGCCGGCGCGAGCGCATCGGTGATCTGGAGCTCGAACATCCGTTCCGCCCTCGCGGACGGCGTCGCCTTGTCGGCCACGACCACCGCGACGTGGAACATCCCGTTGGCCGTGGGCGTCCCGCTGATGACGCCCGTCGTCGGATTCAGCGTCAGGCCGGGGGGAAGCCCCCCGGGCCCACCCGGGTGGGCCGACGCGACCGACCAAGTGTACGGCCCGGTTCCGCCCGCCGCGGCCAGCGCCTGCTGGTAGGGCTTGCCCCGTTCGCCCGTGAACAGGGGATCCTGGGTGACGACGCGCAAGGAGTCCTCCGTGGCGCCGTGCCCAGGTTCGGATTCATACCCGAGCAGGACGAACACCCCTCCCACGTCCTCGCCCACGAAATCCCGGCCCGCAAAGACCCCCGCGTCCATCCGGGTATACGTCAACTGGATCGTCGCCCCCCGCCCGTCCCAGCGCGTCAACGTGAGCGAGGCGGTGTTGTCCCCGGTCTTCGAGTAGGCCGTCGTCATGTCCTCGCCAATCGCGTCGCTCCCGTACATCCGGGAAAGGGTCGCGGTCCGAAACTCGAGTTCGAAGCCGCCCGGTTCCTGGCCCGGAAACGCGCCCGGAACGTTCGGGAACGGCTCGTCCATGTTGGACCGACCCACGACGGTGATACCCGCCAGGCTCGCCGACGCGTTCTTGGCCGTCCGCGAACGCTGGACGAACTCCACTGGAACCTCCATGGCGGGGGGCCCGTTCGGAACGACCCAGAGCACCGTCCCCGTCGCCCGACCCGGGGTTGTGAAGTCCAGCTTGGCCGTGACCTGGGCCCCCGAGGAATCCGTACCTTCGATGCGGGCCGAGTCCCGCCCCGTGACCGTGTACTGATAGGTAAAGCGATACCCAAAACCGCCCATCAACATCGGCGCCGCCGCTCCGGCCTCGTCATGCGAGATGGCACCGTCGCGGGCATTCAAAAAGACCAGATCCTCGGTGTACGCGAAGGGCGGTGCGCCGGGGTTCTCCCCGTACACCAGGCTCCAACTCGACCCCGCGAGCGACAACGGCGCCAGCGGACCCAGGACCGTCAGACTCAGGCGCTGCACGTCCTCCTGCTTGTCCTTCGAGGTCGCCTTGACGTCGAAGACATACTCGCCCACCGCCGTCGGCTTGCCCGACAGGACGCCCGCCGGACTCAGCACCAGCCCGGGCGGCAGATCGCCCCCGACCTTGCTCCACGTCAGCGGCAACTGCCCGCCCCTCGCCTGCACGGCGGCCTGGTACGTCGCGTCCTTCAAACCGCCCGGCAGCTCCCGCGTGGTCACGTCCAGCTTCAACACCACCAGCGCCGCGGGGCTGGTCACCGACTTCAGCGCGTTGCTGACCGTCACGGTGTAGCTGCCCTCGTCCTCCGGGCCCAGATCCCACGCGGACAATTCATCGGTCAACGCCCCCGCCAGCCCCGGCCCGTCGACCAGGCTCGTCCCGTTGCGTTTCCATTGATAGTGCAGCGGCGGCGTCCCCTCGGCCACCACCCGCAGGAGAACCTCCGTGCCCAACTCCGCCACGGCGTTCGTCGGCGGCACCTTGATCACCGGCGGCGACAGCACGGCCAGCCCCAACGGTTCGCCCGTCGGGCCCGCGGGTCGGCCCTCGACGCGCCCGACCCGGTTCGTCACCACCACCGAGTACTGCCCCTGATCGGCCAGCGAGGCCCGGCTCACGTTGAGCGTCGCCGTGCCGGCCCCGGCAACGTTGCCGCCATCCGCCAACGGATGTCCGTCCCGGTGCCACCGATACCCCAGCGGCGCCGTCCCGATCGCCGTGACCACGAGCTTCGCGGCCCCGCCCGCCGCCACGACGCCGTTCGTCGGCGTGACCTGGATCGAGGTGATCACCGGCGGGGACTCGACCGACAGCGTCGCGGGCGTGCTGGTCGCCTTGCCGACCGCGTTGCTGACCGTCACCGAGTACGCCCCGGCATCCCCGGCCTGCACATGCCCGATCACCAATTCCGCGGCTTGCGCTCCCTGGACGCGACCGTCGTCCGTCACCGCCTTGCCGCTCCGGCTCCATTGAAAGCGCAGCGGATCGGAGCCGTTCACATCCACGCGGAGTCGGACGAGATCGCCCGCCTTGACCGCGGCCCCGGACGGCTGCCGCACGATGCTCGGCGGCGCCATCACCTGCACCCCCACCTCCCCGCTCGTGGCCTGCCCCACGGCATTCGAAACGCGCACCGAGTACAACCCGGCCTCCGCCGCGGTCACCCGCGACAACGTCAGCGTGGACAACGTCGCGCCGGCGATGCCTCCCCCGTTCTTCAACGCCACCCCCTCCTTCAACCATTGGTATCCCAGGGGTGCCGTCCCCGTCGCCGTCGCCGTGATCGACATCGTCCCGCCCGCGATCACCACGCCGTTCGTCGGCGTCGCCTTCACTGCCGCGATCCCGGGCGGCACCTGCACCGACAGCGTCGCCGCCGCGCTGGTCGCCTTTCCAACGGCATTGGTCACCGTCACCGAATAGGCTCCCGCATCACCCGCTTGCACCCCCGTGATCAGCAACTCCGCACCCTGTGCCCCCTGTACGCGGGCGTCGTTGGCCACCGGTTTGCCGGCCCGATTCCACTGAAAGCCCAGCGGCTGCCCGCCATCGACGATGACCTGGAACCGCGCCGTGTCCCCCGCCTTCACCGCCGCGGGCATCGGTTGATGCGCGATCTTCGGCGGGGCCATCACCCGCACTTCCAGATGCGGGCCATGCGCCAGCCCCACCGCGTTCGACACCCGCACCGAGTACAACCCCGCGTCCGCCGCCGTGACCCGCGACAGGCTGAGCGTCGCCGTCGTCGCCCCCGCCACGCTGCCCCCGTTCCTCAGCGGCACCCCGTCCTTCGACCAGAGATAGCCCAGCGGCGCCGTGCCGGTTGCCGTGACGTTGAGTTGGGCCGTCCCGCCCGCGATCACCACGCCGTTCGTCGGCGTCGCCTTCACCGTGGCGATCCCGGGCGGCACCTGCACGGACAGCGTCGCCGCCGCGCTGGTCACCTTTCCAACGGCATTGGTCACCGTCACCGAATAGGCTCCGGCATCACCCGCTTGGACCCCCGTGATCAGCAACTCCGCACCCTGCGCCCCCTGCACGCGGGCGTCGTTGGCCACCGGTTTGCCGGCCCGATTCCACTGAAAGCCCAGCGGCTGCCCGCCATCGACGATGACCTGGAACCGCGCCGTGTCCCCCGCCTTCACCGCCGCGGGCATCGGTTGATGCGCGATCTTCGGCGGGGCCATCACCCGCACTTCCAGATGCGGGCCATGCGCCAGCCCCACCGCGTTCGACACCCGCACCGAGTACAACCCCGCGTCCGCCGCCGTGACCCGCGACAGGCTGAGCGTCGCCGTCGTCGCCCCCGCCACGCTGCCCCCGTTCCTCAGCGGCACCCCGTCCTTCGACCAGAGATAACCCAGCGGCGCCGTGCCGGTTGCCGTGACATTGAGTTGCGCCGTCCCGCCTGTGATCACCACGCCGTGGGCCGGAGTCCGCTTCGACCCCGTCACCGCCGGCGGAACCTGCACCGACAACGTCGCCGCCGCGCTGGTCACCGTCCCCACCGCATTCGTGACGGTGACCGTGTAGCTCCCGGCGTCCGTCGCCCGAACCTCGAGGATCTCCAGTCGCGCCTCGCGGGTCCCAAGGATCCGCGGGTCGCCCGCGAGAACCTGCCCGTTCTTCTTCCACTGGAATCCGAACGGCGCCGTCCCCGCCACGTCCACCGAGAAATGCGTCGCGTCCCCCGCTTTCGCCGCCTTCGTCATCGGCTGCCGCGCGATGCTCGGCGGCGTCATCACGATCACGTAGGCCGGAGGGCTGGCCGCCATCCCGAGCGCGTTCGATACCAGGACCCGATAAACGCCGGCATCAGCCTCGGTCACGTTGGCCAGGGTCAGACTGGCCGTAGCGACGCCGCCGATCCGCGGGCCTTGGATCAGATTCGTCCCGTCCCGCTGCCACTGGTAGGTCAGCGGCGCCGTCCCGGCCCCCGACACCGTCAATCGCACGGGCGCCCCCGCCTTCACGACCGTCGAGGCCGCCGGGGGGACGGTAATCGTGGGTACTCCCGCCACCGGTTGGGCGGGCACCAGGGCGGAGAAGCCAAGCCACGCGAGAAGCCATCCCATTCTCGCGCCGCAGGCGAGGGAAGCCTGCCACCGGGAGCCAAACGACGCCGACCAAATGGAAATGAACATGGGAATCTCCTTTGCAGGGCGGACTGGATTGGATTGCGATCCGATTGGGAGTCGGGAGGAGTGGACATCAATCGCCATGCGACGGGAATGGAATTGTGGCGAACGTGTCCTGGATCCGGCGTCCGGACTTCTTCCGTGCCACGTCTTCCTCCTTTCTTCCGGGCCGGCTTCCCCGCTATAGCCCTCCCATGCACTTCACCCGCGCCCTCCGCGTTTTCGCGTCCGCCGCCCTGCTCGGCGCCGCCACCCAGCTCCCTGCGCTCGCTCAGGCCCCCGCCAAACCCTCCCCGCGGCCCCTCGCCGAAGGCCTCTCCATTTCCCACGTCCCCGATGCCGCGGGCTGGATCAAGCTCTTCGACGGCATCACCCTCAGCGGCTGGCTCACGTTCGATCCCGGTGGCTGGTCCGTCGACAAGCAGGGCCAGATCATCGGCCGCGGCCCGCGCAGCCACCTCTTCAGCCCGAAGACCTATAAGAACCTCGTCTTCAAGGCCGACGCCAAACTCAATCACAAGGGCAATTCCGGCATGTATTTCCGCGCGAAACTCATGCCCGGCTGGCCCGACGGCTACGAAGCCCAGGTCGAAAACACCAGCCCCGATCCCCAGAAGACCGGCACGCTCTACAACCGCGCCAAGAATCTCGACCAGCTGATCCAGGACGACACCTGGTGGACCCAGACCGTCATCGCCATCGGCAACCGCGTCATCATCAAGGTCGATGACAAGATCGTCGTCGATTTCGTCGACCAAAAGAACTCGTTCACCGAAGGCCACCTCGCGCTCCAACAGCATGACCCGGGTTCCGTCGTGAACTTCAGGAACGTCATGGTCATGCCCCTGCCCGACGACGAAGCCGCCGCTCTGGCCCAAGCCAAAGCCGCCGTTCCCGAAATCGGACAGGAACCCCACGTAAAGACCCGCAAGTAAGCCGTGCACCCTCCTCGGGACACCCACCCTTGATCCCTCCCACGGGACCCCTGGTTCTCTCCATGAACCGAGCCCAGACTCCCATCCCGGATCCTCCTCCTCCTCTTACTCCTACTCCTCCTCCCTCCATCGTTCGGGTTCATGGCCACAATACGTGTCCGGACTTTGGAGA
>CAZSOV010000108.1:3081-22844 GCA_964608505.1 uncultured Verrucomicrobiota bacterium | reverse complement strand
CTCGATTCCAAGAACGGCGATGCCGTCATGGACCTGCTCCGCGACCTCCATCGCGAAGGCGCCACCATCTGCATGGTGACCCATGACTCCCGCTTCGCCCGTCACGCCGACCGCACCATCCACCTGTTCGACGGCCGGGTGGTCGAGGAACACGCCGAATCCGAGCCCGCCCCCGCCTCCCATCCGTAATCCCGTCCGCTTCCCCTACCCCAATACCGAGCCCAGACTCCCATCCCGGCTCCTCCTCCTACTCCCTAATCCTAATCCTACTCCTACTCCTACTCCCCCCTCCTCATCTTACTCCTACTCCCGCTCCCCCTCCTTCCCTCGTTCGGGTTCATGGTCCCAACGCGTGTCCGAAATCCGAGAATCTCTCCTTCCCATGCGCACCCTTCGCCATCTGCTGCGCCAACTCCGCCGCCAACCCGGCTTCACCGCCGTCGCCGTCCTCACCCTCGCCCTCGGGGTCGCCGCCAACGGCACCATCCTCGGCCTCATCCACCGGTTCTTCTTCGAACCCCTGCCCGTCCGCGATCCCGAGCGCCTGGTCATGCTCCTGCGCAAGAGCGATGCCTGGAAATATCCCCATGGCCAGTCGTGGCTCGACTTCCTCGACTACCGCCGCCAGGTCCCTGAATTCCAGGACGCCTTCGCCACCGTCATCAATCCCGTCCATGCCGCCGTCCCCGGCCAGTCCGCCGAGCGCCTGTGGATCGAATCGGTCAGCGCGAACTACTTCTCCGCCCTCGGCGTCGCCCCCGCCCTGGGAAGCGTCTTCTCCCACCCCGATCCCGATGCCCCGATTGCCGATCCCGTCATCGTCCTGTCCCATGCCTGGTGGCAACGCCGCTTCGGCTCCGATCCCGCCATCCTCGGACGCTCCGTCCACCTCAATGGCCAGGTCTTCACGGTCCTGGGCGTCATGCCCCCGTCCTTCTTCGGTGCCCAATGGGTCCTCGCCCCCGCCGCCTGGGTTCCCGCCTCCAACCTGCCCCGCCTCTTCGGCAACGACCGGTCCCTGCTCGAAAACCGCGGCGCCACCGCCTTCAAGGTCATGGCCCGCCTCCAACCCCAGGCCACCCTCGACGCGGCCCGCGCCTCCATCCGCGTCGCCTTCCAACGCCTCGCCGCCGCCTTTCCCGCCGAAAACCGCGGCGCCTCCGTCCTGCTCCTGCCCGAATTGCGCTGCCGCCCCGAGCCGACCTTCGCCGAGTTCATGCCGTTCGCCGCCGCGATCTTCCTCGCCCTGGTCCTCCTCGTCCTCCTCATCGCCTGCGCCAACGTCGCCAACCTCCTGTTCGCCCGCGCCCTCCATCGCCACCGCGAACTGGCCATCCGCTCCGCCCTCGGCGCCTCCCGGCGCCAACTCGTCGCCCAGCTCCTCCTCGAAAGCCTCGTCCTCGCCCTCCTCGCCGGCCTCGCCGGCAACGCCCTCTCCGCCGGCCTCGGCCACCTCCTCGACCACCTCGCCCCCGGCGGCGATCTGCCGATCCGCCTCGACCGCTCCTGGAATGCCGGCGTCGCCGCCCTCACCCTCGGCGTCGCCCTCCTCGCCGGATTGCTCACCGGACTTGGCCCCGCCCTCCGCGCCACCCGCCTGGACCTCCAATCCGCCCTCAAGGACGGCGCCGCCAACCTCGCCGGCTCCCATCGCCATCCCCTGCGCAACCTCCTCGTCGTGTCCCAGGTCGCCCTCTGCCTCGCCGTCCTCGTCTGTGGCGCCCTCTTCGTCGACAGCCTCCGCCAGGTCGCGCGCCTCGACCTCGGCTTCCACTCCCGGAATCTCGCCCTCGCCTCCCTCGACCTCGGACTCCACGGCTACCCCGACGCGCGCGCCCGCCAGTTCCTCGACGACGCTCTCCACCACATCCGCGCCCTCCCCGGAGTGGAATCCGCCTCCGCGTCCCATACCATCCCCTTCGAATACGGCATCTCCCTCACCGAAGTCGGCGCCGCGGGCCGTGTCACCCTCGATGCCCCGGCCTCCTCCGCCGACGGCTTCCTGCGCGGCATCGCCTACAACGCCGTCGATCCCGACTTCTTTCAAACCCTCGGCATCCCCCTGCTCCAGGGACGCGCCTTTCACCGCCTCGACCAACCGCACTCGCCGAAGGTCGTCATCGTGAACCAACGCCTCGCTCGCCAGCTCTGGCCCGATCAGGACCCCATCGGAAAACGTCTCCACGTCGGACGGAGCCAGGACCCCTGCACCGTCGTCGGCGTCGCGCGCGACGGAAAGTACGTCATGGTCGGCGAGGAACCCCGGCCTTACGTCTACTTGCCGCTCGCCCAGCGTTTTCTCACCCCCACCATCCTGGAGATCCGGACCGCCACCCCGCTGCCCGCCCTGGCCCCGGCCCTCCAGTCCATCGTCGCCCAACTGGATCCCACGCTTCCGCTCTACTCCATCCGCACCATGGACGAACACCTCCGCACCAGCGCCATGGCCCTCATGCCCCTCCGCGTCGCCGCCCTCCTCGCCTCCATCCAGGGCACCCTGGCCCTGATCCTCGCGATCATGGGGCTCTACGGCGTCGTCGCCTACGGCGTCAGCCGGCGCACCCGGGAAATCGGAGTCCGCATGGCCCTCGGCGCCTCCCGCCGCCAGGTCCTGTCCCTCGTCCTCCGCGAAGGCTGGCGCCTCACGTCCACCGGCCTCGTCCTCGGCCTCGTGCTTGCGGCCCTGCTTTCCCTCGCCCTTTCGCGGCTCCTCTACGGCGTCAGCCCCCTCAACCTCCCCGTCTTCATCCTCGTACCCCTCCTCCTGGCCGCCGTCGCCCTCCTCGCCTGCTATCTCCCCGCCCGCCGCGCCACCCGCGTCGACCCCCTCGTCGCCCTCCGCACCGACTGACTCCCCCTCTCTATGAACCCCATGAACCGACCGAGGGCGTTTACTCCTACTCCTACTCCTACTCCTACTCCTAATCCTACTCCTACTCCTAATCCTAATCCCTCGCCCCCGGTTCATGGTCTCAATACGTGTCCGAAATCGTGAAATCTCCCCCTCCCCATGATCCACCTCTCGCACCTCGAAAAATCCTACCCCTCCCGCGCCGGCGAGACCTTCGTCCTGCGCCAGATCGATCTCCGGATCGCCGAGGGAGACTTCATCACCGTCATGGGCCCCTCCGGGGCCGGCAAATCCACCCTGCTTGCCATCCTCGGCCTCTATGACCACGCCTGGTCCGGCGAGTACTTCCTCCGCGATCAACCCGTCCACCGCCTCTCCCACAAGGAACGCGCCGCCCTCAACAAGCGCGAGGTCGGGTTCGTCTTCCAGCAGTTCCACCTGCTCGACGACCTCACCGTCGCCGAAAACCTCGACCTCCCCCTCGACTACCGGAATCTGCCCAAGTCCGAACGCGAGGCCCTGGTCGCCGACACCCTCGACCGGTTCGGGATCGTCGGAAAGAAGGACCTCTTCCCCGCCCAACTCAGCGGCGGTCAGCAACAACTCGTGGCCATCGCCCGCGCCATCATCGCCAAACCCTCCCTCCTTCTTGCCGACGAACCCACCGGCAACCTCCATTCCGATCAGGGCCGCGACATCCTCGAGCTCTTCAAGAAACTCAACCAGGCCGGAACCACCATCGTCCAGGTCACCCACAACCCCGATTGGGCCGCCTTCGGCAACCGCATCATCCGCCTCCGCGACGGCTGGCTCGAACCCTGACCCCAAGGCGGTCGATAAAGTCCGGTGCCAGACTGCGTTGTGGGGTCGGCGACTGCCGAGTCGCCGGTTTCGCCTCTCGATTCGCCTGCTTCGATCTCCCCGCGACCCGGCCCGCCGTCGCGCGGACGCTATGGGGGGGAGCCGGTCGCGGGCACCTTCCTCCATTGCCCGTCCGCGGTTTCGCCTGCACGGTTGCCCGTCGTCGCCCCCCATGCACGCCGTCGAACTCGATCAGGTCCGCAAGACCTTCGGCGCCACCCTCGCCGTCTCGGATCTCTCGCTCGTCGTCCCCGCGGGCTCGATCTGCGGCTTCATCGGCCCCAACGGTTCCGGCAAGACCACCACGCTCCGGATGATCACCGGCATCCTCCGCCCCGATGCCGGCTCGCTCCGGGTCTTCGACGAGCTCCCCGGCGGCCCGCGGTCCCGCCGGATCGGCTATCTCCCCGAGGAACGCGGACTCTACCGCCGCATGCGCGTCCGCTCCCTCCTGCGTTTCTTCGGCGAACTCAAATCCGGTCACCGCGTCGACGACGAGGTCGAGTCGTGGATCTCCCGCCTCGACCTCCGCGAACACGCCGACAAAAAAATCGAGGCGCTCAGCAAGGGCACCGCCCAGCGCGTCCAGTTCATCGCCGCCGTCGTCGCCCGCCCCGAACTCGTCATCCTCGACGAACCGTTCTCCGGCCTCGACCCCGTCAACGCCGAGGTCCTCCGCACCGCCATCCTCGAACTCCACCGCTCGGGCGCCACCCTCCTCCTGAGCACCCACGACATGGCCGTCGCCGAGCAACTCTGCCACTCCGTCCTGATGATCTTCCGCGGGCGCAAGGTCCTCGACGGTACCGTCCGCGAAATCCAGTCCCGCTACGGGTCCGATACCGTCCGGCTCCAGTCCACCGCCGATCCCCTCGCCCTCCGCCGCCTCCCCGGGGTCGAGGACCTCCGCGACCTCGGCCAGAGCCAGGAACTCCGGTTGCTGCGGGGCACCGACCCCCAGGCCATCCTCCGCGCCGCCCTCGAACTGGGCGCCGTCCACCGCTTCGAAATCAACCAACCCACCCTCCACGACATCTTCGTCCGCATCGCCGCCCCCCAACCGCCCCAGGTCCAGGAACCCTCCACGCTCGCCTAGCCCCCGCGATCCCCCGGCACCACCCCCCATGCGCAACACCTTCCGCATCGCCCTCCGCGAGTACGTCGCCAGCGTCTGCACCAAGGGCTTCATCCTCGGACTCGTCCTCGCCCCGGTCCTCATGAGCGGCGGCGTCATCGGCGCCGCCCTCACCGAACGCCAATCCCGCGTCACCGACCGTCGACTGGTCCTCATCGATCACACCGGACGCCTCGCGCCCTCCATCGTCGAGGCCGCGGACAAACGCAATCGCGGCCCCAATCCCGACTCCAAACCCGGTTCCGTCTACCACGTCGAACTCGCCACCGCCCAGCATCCCGATCCCGAAGCCCGCCGCCTCGAACTCTCCGACCGCGTCCGCTCCGGTCAACTCCATGCCTTCGCCGAGATCGGCGAGTCCGTCCTGTCCCCCTCCCCCCAGGCGACCAACGGCTCCGTGCGTTACCATGCCAAGAACCCCACCCTCGACGAAGTGCGGCAGTGGCTCGCCTCGGTCGTCAACCAGAACGTCCGGCGCATCCGCCTCCAGGATGCCGGCCTGGAACTGAGCACCGTGGATCGCCTGGTCGCCTCCGTGTCCGTCGAAAGCCTCGGCCTCGCCAGCCGCGACCCGGTCTCCGGCACCGTGCGCGGCGCGGAACGCCAGAACGAAGCCCTGGCTCTCGGGGTCCCCGTGATCATCGGCATGTTCGGCATGATGCTCATGCTCATGGGCAGCGCCCCCCTCCTCCAAAGCGTCATGGAGGAAAAAACCCAACGCATCGCCGAAGTCCTGCTCAGCGCGGCCACTCCCTGGGAAATCATGTCCGGGAAACTCCTCGGCGGTCTCGCCACCGCCCTCACCGCCGGAGCCGTCTATCTCGGCGGCGCCTGGATCACCCTCGCCGCCCTGGCCAGGGCCTCCGCCGTGCCGTGGTCCCTCCTTCCCTGGCTCGCCGCCTACATCATCGCCGCCATCCTCATGTACGGCGCCGTCGCCGCCGCCCTCGGCGCCGCCTGCAGCGACGCCAAGGACGCCCAGAACATGCAACTCCCCGTCATGCTCCCCGTCATCGTGCCGATGATCCTGCTCCTCCCCGTCATCAAGGAACCCCAAGGCACCCTCGCCACCGGGCTCTCCCTCTTTCCCCCGTTCACCCCCCTCCTGATGCTCATCCGCATGGGGTCCCCCGGCGGTGTTCCCGCCTGGCAACCCTGGGTCGGATTGCTCGGCGTCCTCCTCGCCGCCGCCGCCGCCCTCTGGATCGGCAGCCGCATCTTCCGCATCGGCATCCTCTCCCAAGGGCGCCTGCCGGGGCTCGCCGAACTCCTCCGGTGGGGTCTCCGCGGCTGATCCCGCCCCCCCGCGGGAACCACACGCCCGGTTCGTGCCTCTCATCCTCGTTCTCCGCTCTGTACACCGCGAAGCCGTCCCGCCCCGTGATGGCCCCAAGGCCGCACGTCGCATGCCGCATTCCCCACGCCGCGCCACGCCGGACGCAGGGTCCCGCCACCCCAATCGTCTCCCGCTCGTGGATCATCCCGTCCGCCGTCACCCGCTTCCCCACCGAGAACTTGCTTCCTCCCCCGTTCCCGGTCAGTAGCATCCCCAACCCAATCCACCGAACCCGCCCCGCCCCAGCCCCCGCGATGAACCCGAATCCAACCCAATGGGCGCAGTTCCTCGGACACTTCCATCCCGTCCTGCTCCATTTCCCCATCGGCTTCCTCGCTCTCCTCGGCGCCCTCGAAGCGCTGTCTCTTTCCCCCCGCTTCAAACACCTCGCCACCGCCAATCGCGCCATCGTCGTCCTGTCCATCCCCGCCACCGCCCTCACCGCCCTCCTCGGCTGGCTCCTCGCCTCCGAGGGCGGCTACAACCCCGATCTCCTCTTCTGGCACCGCTGGACCGGCGTCGCCCTCGTCGCCGCCACCCTCGTGCTCTTCGCCCTCCACCTCCGCCCCCAGAAAACCCCCTTCCGCCTCGCCCTCGCCGCCACCCTCGCCCTCTCCGCCGCCTCCGGTCACTTCGGCGGCGGCCTCACCCATGGCTCCGATTTCCTCACCCGCCATGCCCCCGAACCGTTCCGTTCCTGGTTCGGCCCCCCGCCCAAACCCGCGACCCCGACCCCCACCCACACCCCCGGCGCTTCCGCCTTCACCTCCCAGGTCCAACCGATCCTCGAAAAATACTGCTCCGCCTGCCATGGCCCCGAAAAATCCAAGGGCGACCTCCGCGTCGATTCACTCGAGGCGATCCTGAAGGGCGGCGAAAACGGCGCCTCCGTCCTCCCCGGCGACCCCGACCGCAGCCCCCTCCTCTCCCGCTGCCTCCTGCCCCCCGACCACGACGATCGCATGCCACCCGAGGGCAAACCCCAACCCACTCCCGACGAACTCGCCCTCCTCCGCCGCTGGATCCAAGCCGGTGCTTCGCCCACCCTCCCCTAACCGCCGCCGCCCCATGCCCCACACATCCTTCCCATTCCGCGCCTCCCTCCTCTGCCTCCTATCCGCGCTCTCGCTCCCCCTCCCCCTCCCCGCCGCCTCTCATCCCCAACTCGGCCAGGCCTGGTCCCGCAACATGGTCTCCCCCGAGACCGGCCTGCCCGCCAAACTCGACCCCCGCTCCGGCGAAAACATCCGCTGGTCCGCCAAACTCGGCTCCGAAACCCACTCCACCCCCGTCATCGGCTCCGGACGCATCCTCGTCGGCACCAACAACGGTGAACCCCGCGATCCCCGCCACTCCGGCGACCGCGGCGTCCTCCTCTGCCTCGACGAATCCGACGGCCATCTCCTCTGGCAACTGGTCCTCCCCAAACGCACCGAGGACATCTACTTCGACTGGCCCAAGAGCGGCATCTCCTCCACCGCCACCATCGAGGGCGACCGCGCCTACCTCGTCGACAGCCGCGGCGTCGTCCTGTGCCTCGATCTTCACGGCCTCGCCAATGGCAACGACGGCCCCTTCCGCAACGAGCCCATCTACTACGCCGTCCAGCCCACCAACGAACTCGCCCAGGGCGCCCCCGCCGCCTTCACCCCCGACGGCCAACTCAAACCCGACGCCCCCGCGCCCAACCGCATCGACCTCGGCCCGCTCGATGCCGACATCCTCTGGATGTTCGACCTGTCCAGCGGCGCCGGCATCTGGTCCCACGACGCCGCCCACTCCTCCATCCTCATCCGCGGCGATCACCTCTATCTCAACTCCGGAACCGGCGTCGACAACACCCACAAACGCATCCGCCGTCCCGACGCCCCCAGCCTCGTCGTCCTCGACAAACGCACCGGACGCTACCTCGCCCGCGAACAGGAGGGCATCGGCCCCCACATCTTCCATTCCACCTGGGCCCCGCCCGCCATGGCCCGCGTCGAGGACCGCGACTTCGTCTTTTTCAACGCCGGCAACGGCATGGTCTACGCCTTCCAACCCCTCCCCGCCGATCTCCCCCCCGGCCCCCTCGCCACCCTGAAGAAGGCCTGGCAGTTCGACTTCGACCCGTCCGGACCCAAGACCGAGGTCCACCGCTACAACCTCAACAAACGCGAAGGCCCCAGCAATTTCTACGGGGCACCCGTCTTTCACCAAAACCGCCTCTACGTCGCCGGCGGCGGGGACCTGTGGTGGGGCAAGAACGAGGCCTGGCTCAAGTGCCTCGACCTCTCGCCCTCCGGCGAACCAACCCTCCGCTGGTCCCAACCCCTCGTCCGGCACACCTTCTCCACCCCCGCCGTCCACGACGGCCTGGTCTTCGTCACCGACTGCTCCCAAAACCTCCACTGCTTCGACGCCCTCACCGGCGCCGTCGCCTGGACCCACGAACTCCAGGGCGAAACCTGGGCCTCCCCCTTCGTCGCCGACGGCCGCGTCTACGTCGGCACCCGCCGCGGCACCTTCCACGTGCTCGCCGCCGCCCGCACCAAAACCGTGCTCTCCGAAACCCCGCTCGGCGCCCCCATCAGCGCCACCGCCGTCGCCGCCAACGGGACCCTCTACGTCGCCACCATGACCCACCTCTACGCGGCCCGTCCCACCTCCACCCCCACTCCCTAGCCCGATGCACCTCTTCCTCGCCGCCGAGGACAGCGAGTCCCATCTCCTCGACGAGCTCCATCGCCGCTTCCCCAACGCCGAACTCGAACCGCTGCCCGGCGCCCTCCTCGTCGCCAAGGGCCTGCCCCCAGCCTCCCAACCCCTCGGCCCCGTCACCTTCGCGCGCCAGTTCCTCCCCGAGGCCCGGTTCGTCGCCCTCCATTCCATTCGTGACTGGGCCCAGTTTCTCCTCGATTCCATTCTCGGCAGCCTCCCCGAACAACAACCCTGGCGCCTCCATATCCTGCCCCGTTACGGCCATGGCACCGCCGGCCTCCATCGCTGTGAACTGATCGCCACCACCCTCCACGAATTCCTTCACCGCCGCCGCCGCCAACTCCGCCGCGACCTCGATCCCGGCACCTCCCCCTGCGACCCCCGCACCAGCGTCGTCCAGTTGATCCTCGTCGATCCCGACCAGGCCTTCTTCTCCCTCGCCCCCGCCCCGCTCCCCCACCTCCACCGCCATACACTCAGCCCCTTCCCCGCCGGCGACCTCCCCGTCGCATCCGACAAGGCCGCGCCCAGCCGCGCCTTCGCCAAACTCGTCGAGGCCGAACTCCGCCTCGGCCAGGCCATCGCCCCAGGACAATCCTGCGTCGACCTCGGCGCCTCCCCCGGCTCCTGGAGCTACGTCGCCCTCCAACGCGGCGCCACCGTCCATGCCGTCGACCGCGCCCCGCTCCGCGAGGACCTCATGCGGCATCCCAAACTCGTGTTCCACCAGGGCGACGCCTTCCAGTTCTCCCCGGAATCCCCCGTCGACTGGCTCCTCTGCGACGTCATCGCCGCCCCCGAGCGCAGCATCGATCTCGTCCTCGACTGGGCCACACGCCGCCTCTGCCGCCACTTCGTGGTCTCCATCAAGTTCAAGGGCCACGGCGACTACCCCCTCCTGGATCGCCTCCACGCCGCCCTCCCCCCACTCTGCTCCGAATTCCGGATCACCCGACTCTGCGCCAACAAGAACGAAGCCTGCGTCATGGGCACCACTCTCTCGCCATAACGCCCATCCTCATCCTTCCCCTCCCTCCCATCCCAATCCACTCACCCCCCGCTCTCGCCCCCTCCCCCATGCTCCTCCCCCACGCCCGTCACCTCGCCTACTGCACCAATATCCACCGAGGTGAAGCCTGGCCCGACGTCCTCGCCGCCCTCCAGCAACACACCCTCCGCGTCCGCGACCACGTCCTGCCCGACCGCTCCACCCCCTTCGCCATCGGCCTCCGCCTCTCCGCCCAGGCCGCCCGCGACCTCGCCGATCCCCGGGTCCTCGCCGAATTCCGGCGCTGGCTCGACCGCGAAAACACCTACGTCTTCACCATCAACGGATTTCCCTTCGGCCAATTCCATGGCACCCGCGTCAAGGAACAGGTCTACGCCCCCGACTGGACCCATCCCGACCGCCTCGCCTACACCAACCTCCTCTTCGATCTCCTCGCCCAACTCCTCCCCCCCGGCGTCGAAGGCAGCGTCAGCACCGTCCCCGTCTCCTTCAAGGCGTTCCACCTCGACGACCGCGCCCACCGCGCCGCCCGCGACCAACTCTGGCGTTGCGTCGAGCACATCGAACGCGTCGCCCGCGAGTCCGGACGCACCCTCCACCTCGGCCTCGAACCCGAACCCCTCTGCACCCTCGAAACCACCGCCGAAGCCGTCGACTTCTTCCACGAACTCCAGCACGACCGCCCCGGCGACCTCCGCCTCCGCGAGCATCTCGGCCTCAACTACGATTGCTGCCATCTCGCCATCGAATTCGAATCCGCTCCCGTCGCCCTCGACCGACTCCATCACGCCGGCATCAAACTCAGCAAAATCCACCTCAGCAACGCCCTCCGCCTCCATCCCACCCACCACGCCCTCGTCGCCCTCCGCGCCTTCGTCGACGACACCTACCTCCATCAGGTCGTCGAACGCGATGCCCACGGGCATCTCCGCCGCTTCAAGGATCTCCCCGACGCCCTCGGCCAGTGGACCCCCGGCGAACCCGGAGCCGAACTGGAGTGGCGCGTTCACTTCCACATCCCCCTCCACCATCAACCCGCCGCCCACTTCGAGACCACCGCCGACCACGTCGCCGGCACCCTCGACTGGCTCCACGCCCATCCCCACGCCGCGCCCCATCTCGAGATGGAAACCTACACCTGGGACGTCCTCCCTCCCGACCTCCGCGCCCGTTCCGTCGTCGACCAACTCGCCGCCGAATACGCCTGGACCCTCGCCCAACTCCGCCCGCGCGGCCTCGCCTAGCCGCCCGTTCCGACGACCCCCGGCGCATGTTGTCGTCCTCGTGCCCCCACGCGGCGCCGTGCGGCGGCGAACCGGCATGCTGTAGGCCGCGTGCCCCCACGCGGCGACACGCGGTTGCGAACTGGCGCCGGGTCGGGGGACCCGGCCTACACGGACGCCCACCCATCCCGTGCCCTCACGCGGCGCCGTGCGGCGGCAAACCGGCGCTCAAATCCCCCACAACAAAAACCACGCGTTCGTCCCCGCGCCGTCGAGGACCAGGTAGATCTGCCCGCGTCGATTCGCCCCCTGGAAGCACCGCGTCCCTTCCATCCGCAACGGCGGGTTCCACCACGCCGGCCCCCGGCCCGAAAGCCAACCCGCGTCCACCGGACGCTCCTCCAACTTCAGCCCCGCCACGATCCTCCCCAGGTCTTCAGCCGACGCCTGAAAGCGGATGTTCACCACGGGCTCCGGATTCAGACCCAACGGCCAGTCGTTGCTCTCCACCTGCACCCCCCGCACGCTCCCCGGCATCGGGCGAAGCACGTACCTCCCGAACTCCCCGTCCCGCCCCGTCCACGCTGCCAGGGCGATGCACGCCGCCATAAAGGTCACGATGGCGACCATGCCATACCTGCTCCACCTGAAGTCCTCCCCCGAGGTCATGCTGGATCCGTCCCTTGTCACTTCCCCGTCTGCCCCAGCAGGTACGCCAGCAGGTTGTGGAAATCCGACTCGGCGAGCGCGTCCCCGAAGTTCGACGGCATCACCGACACGTTCGACTCCTTCCGCGACGCCACCTCCGATTTCTTCACCGTGAATTCGGCCCCTGCCGCGTTCGCCAGCACCAGCAACTCGCCCTCCTCCCGCCGGAACAGCCCGCTGATGCTCTCGCCGTCCTTGAGATTCAGCACCGTCGTCCAGAACGCGTGATCCACGTTGCGATTGGGCACCAGGATGTCCTCGCACAACCGCTCCGCACCCCGCGTCCCGATCCCGCTCAATTGCGGCCCCACCAACCCGCCCTGCCCGTTGATCTGGTGACACGCCGCGCACGCCGCCACGAACACGTCCCGGCCCCGGTTCGCGTCCGTCGTCGCCGACGCGAATCCCGTCTTCCGCGCCTCCAGCAGTTTCCGCGCCGCCTCGTCCTCGTCCGGCAACGCCGCCAACATGCGATCCAGCACCCCGCGCGTCGCCTCCCCCGCCGACCGCCGCAACCGGTCCCGCAGCCCCTTGTCCAACAACAGCCCCGCCGGAGCCCGGCCCTCCGACATCCGCGTCACCATCTCCTCCGTCAACCGCGGATTCGACGCGGCCAATCCCGCGAAGCGCAGCTGAAACCGGTGCGGCGCGTCCTTCCACACCGCCGCGATCAGTTCCTCCGCCCCGCGCCGTTCGGGATCGAACAACACGTCCGCCGCCCGCGACCGCCATCCCTCCGGCAACGCCGCATCCCCGACCATCTCCGCCGCCGCCCGCACCAGCGGATCCGCCGACAAACCGCGTGCCATCGCCGCCCGCACCCCCGGATCCGCCCCCCGGTCCCCCATCACGCGCGCCATCGCCTCGCGCAGGGCCCCGTCACCGCTGGTTCCCCCGATCTCCGCCGCCGCGATCTGCCGCGCCACCGCCGTCGCCGGCGCCACCGTCGGCATCGGAATCGACGCCGGCTCGATCCGCCCGAACGCCAGCCAGGCAAACGCGCCTCCGACATCCCCGTCCACCACCTCCAGCACGGCCATCCCGCCCGCCCGCGCCCCGACCGCCCACTCCACCCGCCGCGCCCGGTCGTCCCGCGGCGGCCACGCCTCGTGCCACACCGCGCCCGTCTCCGCGTCGCGCAACCGCACCGCGTTCTTCCTTCCCGCCGGCTGCCCCGGCGCCCCGTCGTGCCCCGCCAAATCGAACGAAATCATCGCCGGCGCCCGGAACGGCGCGGACCGCAGCACGCCCGTCAACGCCTCGCCCCGCGGCAGGCTCGAAAGCAGCCTCGTCCTCCTCCCGTCCGAACCCACCCGCTCTTCGAAGTCCCACGGATTCGTGACGTTCCGCGCAGCGTCCAGCGGACGGTTCACCCAGCCGCCCGCCCCCGCCCCCGATCCCAACAGGTCCTTCGCCAACTGCCCGCCCCACGCTGCCATGCCCGACGTCAGCACGACCCCACGCTGGTCCAACCCCTGGCGCAACGAGCGGTACAGGCGCGCCTGAAAATCCACGTCGCCGCCCCCCTGCTGCCGGATCGCCGCCACCAGGGTGTCCACCTCCGACGCGGGCGCGTACCGGGCCGCGTGCGTGAAGGCCGTCTGCGTGAACTCGGCATCGCCAGCATACAGCCCGCGCTGCGCGATCAGGAACCGGGCCGCGCTCTCCGTCTTCACCGCCACCGCCACGTCCACCAGCGCCTTCAGGTCCTCCCGCGAATAGCCCGTGGCCTCCGACACCGCGTCCAGGGCCCCTTCCTTCCTCACGTGATCCCGCAACGACTTCCGCACCCCGTAAACCAGGTGGGTGTCCTCCCTCGGCACCTTCGCCAGCAACGCCAGCAATGGCCTCACCGATCCGGCGTCCGGCCACATCGACAAGGCCTCCGCCGCGCACCGGCGCACCACCGGGTCCATATCCTCCAGCCCGCGCACGGCCAGTTCCCGGGCTGTCGACACCGCTTCCGCCGGAACCGCCTCGCCCCGGGCCGCGCGCGACAGCACATCCGCACCGATCCGTTGCCCGTGGATCCGCACCATCGCCCCGCCGCGAGCCGCGTCCCGCAGCAACTCCGGCGTCATCCCCCCCAGTCGCTGCACCAGCCAGGACGCGTGCACCCGCTGGACGTCGTTCCGCGGACTGCGCACCACCCCCAGCAGACGTTCGCGCGCCCCGTTCCCGAAACGGTCCGCCAGATCGTTCATCGCCAGCATCCGCCGCGCCAGGCTCGGCGACCCCAGCTCCCGGATCTGTCCCTCCAGATCCTGCGCGATCGCGGGATCCCGCAGCCGGCTCCTCCCCTCCGCCGTCACCGGCACCACCCGCCAGATCCGGCCCCGCTCCCGGTCGCGCCCCGGATGGCTCAACGGCACCTCGTAGTGCCCGATGATCCGGTTGTAGAAGTCCGCGATGTACAACGCCCCGTCCGGCCCCAGCAGCGTGTCGACCGGTCGAAACCACGGATCCTCGCTGATCACGAAATCCGGACGCGCCCGCATCACCTTCCCCGATCCCCGCGGCTCCGCGTAGTCCCGGAACACCCGGCTGTTCATCACATCCCCCACGAACACCGAATCCCGGTACTCCTCCGGCCAGAGGTCGTCCGTGTAGTAGCTGATGCCGTCGATGGCGGTGGAACCCCGGATCGCCTCCATCGTGTTCGGCGCGAACCCCAGGCCGTCGTGCGGCTTTCCGAAGCTCGGATAGTACCCGCCGTATTGGAGCAGGTAGATCGGTTCGCTGTGGCAATCGCTCGAGTACAGGTTCCCCTGCGCGTCCCACGCCAGGCCGAACGGATTCACCTGACCCCACGTGTGATGCTCGATCCGCCCCCCGTCCATCCGCATCCGGTACGTGTTCCCCGAGTTCAAATCCACCCGGTTCCCGTCCCGGCTCGTCACGTGCGAGTCGTTGTTGAATCCGTGCGTCGCGTACAGCCAGCCGTCGAAGCCCCGCCGGAAACTCGACTGGTTCCCGTGCGTGTCGCGCGTGTGATCAAACGGCCCGTACCAAGGCTCCTTCCGGTCCGCCTTCCCGTCCCCGTCCACGTCCTCCAGCAACCAGATGTTCGGGATCGACCACACGATCGACTTCCACGTCTCCCGCCCGTCCGCCCCCGGCGTCCGGAACGGGTACACGCCGGTCGGGATGTTCAACCCGCCCGCGAACTGCGTCACCTTCCGCGCCCGCCCGTCCTCTCCGAAATCCTCGAAGACCATCACCCGATCCCGCCCCGGCTGGTCCAGCGGCGCCGGGAACGGATACTCCCGGCTCGTCGTCACCCACAGCCGGCCCGTCGCGTCGAACGCCAGGTTCATCGGCTTGTGCACGTCCGGTTCCGCCGCCACCAACTGCACCACGAACCCCGGCGGCACCTTCAGCGTCGGCTGCTGGTCCATCGGCACCCGCGGCTCCGTCGTCCGCACCCCCGCCGCGAACAAATCCTCCGCCTCCGCCGCTCCCGCACCCCCCGTCGCCCCCCACGTCAGAGCGATCCCCACGACGATTCCCAACACTCCCGATCCCGAGACTCGACGGTACACGGCGGTTTGCATGGCGATAGCAGCGATGAAGGTGCCGCGGACCCTACCGAAGCCCCCGCCGTTGGGAAGCCCCACGGCGCTCCCCGCGACCTGCCCCCACCCCCGCCCGACCGGGCGCGAAGCGTCCCGGTCGGCGGCAGTCCTCTGCCGCTTCTTTCGGAATGACTCCCGGAGTCCCCCTCATCCGCCTCTCCCCGCTCCGCACATCTTTTTTACCAACGAATGACCCGCGCCTGACAACCAACCCGGCCAACTTCGCCAAGAATGATGCCGCCATGAATCGCATCACCCGCTGGGTCGCCACCTGCGTCGTCGCCTCGTCCGGCGCCCTCTCCAACCTGGGAGCGCCCTCCCCATCCCCCCTCCCCACAGGCTACGCCGTCCACGAATGGGGCACGTTCACCAGCATCCAGGGCTCGGATGGCACGCCCATCCCCTGGAACCCGTTCGTGACCTCCGACCTGCCGCCGTTCGTCTTCACCCGCCGCCAACCGACGCTCAATACCGAGCGCTTCCAACCCCATGCCCTCCAGTTCAGCCTCGGCGAACTCAAGAGCTCCGAGGCCTGGCTCCAACGCATGGAAACCCCGGTCCTGTACTTCTATTCCGACCCCGGGCAACTCGTCGATGTCGAGGTCCGCTTCCCCAAGGGCCGGCTCACCGAGTGGTTTCCCCAGGTCACCGCCTTCGGCCCCGCCAGCGGCATCGAACCGCTCGTCCCCAGCACCAACCACAGCCTCCTCCGTTGGAGCCGCACCCGCATCCTCCCCCGCGCCGCCTCCACCGATCTCGCCCTGGTCGACTCGCTTCCCGTCACCCCGCTCCCCAGTCACTACTACCCCGCCCGCCAGACCCGCGCCAACCTCGTCGAGGCAACCCGGCCGTTCGCCCAGGAACAACTCCCCCAACGGGACCGCTTCCTGTTCTACCGCGGCGCCGGCAACTTCCCGACGCCGCTCCACGCCAGCCTGCCCGAGGAGGGTCTGCTCCGCGTCGCCAATCAAGGCCACGAAACGCTCGGCCCCTTGTTCTTCGTCCAGGTGCGCGACGGACGGTTGCATGGACGACCGCTCGGCACCCTCGCCCCGTCCGCGACCGTGGAGTTCCCCGTTCCCGGGCCCGGCACCGTTGGCCCGGCAACCGCGGAACCGGCCTCCGTCGCGGACACGGACACGGCCCCCCTCGCCGACGCCCTGCGCCGGGCTCTCCTTGAAGCCGGGCTTTTCCAAGAGGAAGCCGACGCGATGATCGCCACCTGGACCGATTCCTGGTTCCAGGAGGAGGGCACCCGCGTGCTCTACCTCCTGCCCGCAACCTGGACCGAGAACGTCCTGCCCCTCGCCCTCGACCCCGCGCCGCGCGAACGGGTCCGGGTCATGGTCGGTCGCGCGGATCTGCTCTCCCCCTCCCTCGAGCGTCGCGTCGCCGGGCTTGCCCAGGCTTATTTCCAAGGAGACTCCCGCGCCTCCCTCGAAGGGCTCCGGCAGCTTCGCCTCGGCCGGTTCCTGGAACCCGCCCTCACCCGGGCCGCCCAACTCCTGGGCTCCTCCGCCGTCGCCGCGGCGTTCGGCTGCGGGGCTCCGGTGAAGGTGTCCGAACGCACGGACCTTGCCCTGCCCGAACTCGAATCAAGCTTCGTCGCCGAGGACTGGGGTGGGCGCATGGCCACGCTCAAGCAAACGCTTCGCTCCGTCCAACCGTAGCCCCCGGTCCCCCTCGCTTGCCACCGACCGGTTCCCCGCCATGCTCCGGCGGTCATCTTCCCGCATGCGCCGTCCCATCCTGGTCTTCGTCCTCGCCGTCCTGTTTCCGGGCGTGCTCCTCGGTGGCCTGGCCCTGCGCTCCATCCGGCATCAGGAAGCACAACTCGAACGCGAACGTCGCCGCTCCCTCGACACCGCATCCGAACAACTCGCCCTCGCCCTCCGCAATCGCCTCGACGAACTCCAGCGCGAATTCAGCCTTCGCGTCGAATCGCTCTTCGGCAAGGCCCCGCCCCGCGACCTCGCCCCGCGCTTCGATCTCCTCATCCGCGAACGTTGGCCCCTCGCCACCCTCGGCTTCGTGGTCTCCCTCCAGGGCCAGCTCTTCGCCCCGCCGGCCCTCGATGCCCCCGGCGCCCGCCAGTTCCTGCTCCGCAACGAGGCCTTCCTCTGCCAGAACGGCACCGTCGAGGCCTACGCCGTCACCCCCAAGGGCCGCATCTCCCTTGAGGAACCCGCCCCCGCTCCCGCCGCGTCGCCCGCACCTTCCCGACCTCCCGCCCTCCTCTCCACCGCCGCCGAGGCCGACGCGTTTCCCGCCCACCCCGATTCCCTCCCCCCACCCGCTCCCCTCGGTCCTCCCCCGCCGCCCCTCGGCCAACTCCGCTTCGTCCAACTCGTCGGCGATGCCCAGGAAGGCGTTCTTTCCCGATTCCTCGACGATCAACTGGTGGTCTGGGTCTGGTACCGCACGCCCCGCGAACCGGACCTCGTCTTCGGTGCCCAACTGGCCCCCGCCTCCCTCCATACCGAACTCGCCGGCCTCGTCACCGCCACGCCCGCACCCGCCCCGGGCTTCACCCTCGCCCTGCTTGACGACCAGGGCCGAATCCTGTCCCGCACCCCGCCGTCCTCCCGACACCCCCCCACCGAGTCCCTGGCCGAACGCCCCGTCGGCCCCTCCCTCCCCCACTGGCGCGTCGCCGCGTTCACCCACGATCCCGCCCTGGCCTGGCGCGCCGACCGCCGCGCCACCCTCACCCTCGTGCTCCTGACCACCCTCCTCGTCGCCGCCCTTGCCACCGGCGGATGGCTCGTCCTCAACGACGCCCGCCGCCAACTCGAACTCGCCCGTCGCAAATCGGACTTCGTCAGCAACGTGTCCCACGAACTGCGCACCCCCCTCACCTCCATCAGCCTCTTCGCCGAACTCCTCGCCCGCGACCCCGCCTCCGATCCCGAAAAACGCCGCCGTCACCTCGACGTCATCCAGTCCGAAACCGCCCGCCTCCGTCGCCTCGTCGCCAACGTCCTCGACTTCGCCCGACAGGACCGCGGCGAACGTCGGTACCGTTGCACCCCCGTCGACCTCGTCGACCTCGCCCGCCAGATCTTCGCCTCCTTCGATCCCCAGTTCACCGCCGAACAACTCGTGCCCAGCCTCGAACTTCCCGACCAGCCCGTCCTGGCCTCTGCCGACTTCGACGCCCTCGCCCAACTCCTCACCAACCTCCTCTCCAACGCCGTCAAGTACGCCGCCGGCGGACGCGAAATCACCCTCCGCCTCGCCGCCTCCCCCGCCGCCATCCAACTCGACGTTCTGGATCGCGGCCCCGGCGTCCCGCCGGGCTGCGAACACCGCATCTTCGAGGAGTTCTTCCGCGCCGACGACGCCCTCGCCAGCGGCATTCCCGGCGCCGGGCTCGGTCTCACCCTCGCCCGCCACATCGCCCGCGCCCATCAGGGCGACCTGCTCTACCTCCCACGCCCCGGCGGCGGAGCCTGCTTCCGCCTCCAGCTTCCCAACCCCGCCACCCCCCTCGCCCCAGTCTCCCCAGCCCCGCCATGAAACCCCGCATCCTCGTCGTCGAAGACGATCCGGGCATCCGCCTGGGCCTGCTCGAACTCCTCGCCACCGAGGGCTTCGATCCCGCCGCGTGCACCCGGGGCGACCAGGTGGCCGCCGCCGTCCGCCAGGACCCGCCCGCGCTCATCCTCCTCGACGTCATGCTCCCCAAACTCAGCGGCTTCGAGGTCTGCCGCCAGCTCCGCCAGGCCGGCGCCGCCGTCCCCATCCTCATGCTGACCGCCAAAGGCCAGGAAATGGACAAGGTGGTCGGACTCGAATCCGGAGCCGATGACTACCTCACCAAACCCTTCGGAGTCCGGGAACTCCTCGCCCGCATCCACGCTCTCCTCCGACGCTCCCAACGCTCCGCACCTGCACCCACCCCCCCGGAGGCCTCCGCCACCTTCCACATCGGCACCTCCGAAATTGACCCCCGCTCCTTCCGGCTCCGTCGCGACTCCGAGACCTTGGACCTGACCCAGCGCGAACTTCAGCTCCTCCAACTGTTCGCCCGCCACCCCGGCGAGGTGCTCAGCCGGGATCGCCTCCTCACCGAGGTCTGGGGACAACGCTACTACGGCACCACCCGCACCCTCGACCAGGTCATCGTCCAACTCCGCCGCAAACTCGGCGATCCCGCCGACAACCCCCGCCACCTCCTCACCGTGCACGGCGTCGGCTACCGACTCTCTCCGTGATCCCGCCTGCAACGTCGCCCACGGAATCGCTGTAGGCCGCGTGCCCCCACGCGGCGACCTGCGGGTCCGCCTCCCCCTGTAGGCCGCGTGCCTCCACGCGGCGACCTGCGGTCCGCCTCTCCCTGTAGGCCGCGTGCCCCCACGCGGC
>CAZSOV010000108.1:0-2981 GCA_964608505.1 uncultured Verrucomicrobiota bacterium | reverse complement strand
CGCGGCGACCTGCGGTCCGCCTCTCCCTGTAGGCCGCGTGCCCCCACGCGGCGACGTGCGGTCCGCCTCCCCTGTAGGCCGCGTGCCCTCACGCGGCGACGTGCAGGTCCGCCTCCCCCTGTAGGCCGCGTGCCCTCACGCGGCGACGTGCAGGTCCGCCTCCCCCTCTATTGCAGCCCCTGGTACGCCAGCCAGAGCGCCTTGAAATACCGCATCACCCGCAACGGATCCGGACTCTCCGGAATCTCCGCCAGGCAGTAACCCCGGTACCCGCTCGACACCAACCCGTTCAGCATCCGTCGCCACGGGTACTCCTGGAGATAGGGATCCCGCATGTGCACCTCCACGATCCGATCCTTCACCAGACCGAAGTTGTGATCGAAACCCTCCCCCTCGAGGTCCGTCTGGTTCGAGTTCCAGCACACCCCGACGTTCTTGTGGTCCGCCACTTCCATGATCCGGCGCATGTGCGGCAACAGGCTCGTCCCCGACCCATGCACCTCCACCCGGATCATCTGCCCGTGGTTCGCCGCGAACTCACCCAGTTCCCGCAACGACCGCCCGATCTGCTCCAGCGTCTTCTCCACCGGCACTTCCTTCGGCAGCCCGTTCGGACGCACCTTCACCCCGCTCGCTCCCACATCCTCCGCCAGCCGGATGTACTCCTTCGTCGCCTCGATGTCCTTCCTCAGCCGGGCCGCGTCCGGCGTGTGATAGTCGAAGGCACTCCCCAGGCCGTACAACTCCACCTTCGACCCCGCGAACCGCTG
Source organism: uncultured Verrucomicrobiota bacterium (assembly GCA_964608505.1). GTDB lineage: Bacteria > Verrucomicrobiota > Verrucomicrobiia > Limisphaerales > CAIMTB01 > CAIMTB01. The sequence goes on along the minus strand of CAZSOV010000108.1, from coordinate 2,211 downwards.
CTTCACCTCCGCCCGCTCCGCCTTCGTCAGGTTCACCTCCACCTTGTGCGCGTGCGTGGTTCGCAACTCCACCCCCTGAAATCCCGTGGCCTCGCAGTTCTTGATGATCGTCGCCACGTCCCAGTCCTTCGCGATGTTGTACGTCACGATCCCGATCTTCATCGCCGACCCTTTCGGGGGCGGAATCACCTCCGCGGCCTCCGCCCCCTCCGTGCCCGCCAGCAGCCACGCGCTCCCCGCCATCATCCCGGCCATGCCCAGAAATCCGCGCCGGTTCGGACCCATTCCCGGCAGCCCCGAACGCGGGACGGAAACCCCGCCCGAGTCCATGCTCGCCATTGCCGCCCGTTCCCCGCCACCACTCGTCTTGTTCGTGTTCATTTCAGGATCAGGTAGTCCTTGTCGAAAATCGCCCGCGTCGTCGGCGGTTCCGGAACCGGCGGACCGTCATCCCCCGGCGGCCTCGTCACGATGGCCACCTGAAACGCCCCCTGCTTCAGCAGCGCGCCGTACGCCGCCATCCGGGGCGACACCACCATCACCTTGCCCTTCCCCACCCCCGCCCGCGCCTCCGCGATCTCCTCCTCCGACAACGGCGGGAACGGCAGGAACGAAACCAGCAATGCCGCATCCGCATGCTTCTTCCGGAGCGCCAGATACCGCTCCGCCGGAATCGCGCCCCCCGTCTGCATCCGCAGAAACCCGTCCATCGCCACCTTCTCCACCGCGCCCAAGTCCACGCCCGCCTTCCGCTTCAAAGCCGACCGGAACGCCGCGACCTGCGCATCCTGCACCGGGTCGCCGTCCCGTCCGTTGTCCAGCACCAGCAGCACCACCTTGCCCTTCCCGCCCATCAACGCCGCCGCCTCCTCCGCCGCCACCGTCCCCAGGGCCTGATAGGGGTTCAGGTCGACCTTCGTCCCGCCGAACCTCCCCATCATCAGCCACACCGCGACGCCCAACAGCAGCAGCGCCAGCCCCAGTTGCAGTCCCGTTTTCGAGTTCATTCCCGGTCCCACATCCACCGCGCATCATGCCGGTCGTTGCCGCCCAACCAGGCCGTGCCCGTCGCCTGCCGGCCCTCCGCGTCCTGCCCCGGGAAAAACTGCAACCCCAGCGCGCTCGTCTTCAACCCCGAGGCGTGCCCGTCCACGAACCCCATGTTGCATCGCCGCCCATGCCGACCGATGGGACGCTGCGGCGTGGAATCGTAGTAGTCCCGGTTCGTCGGCGTTCGCCAGTACAGGAACGCCGAGTTCTTCTTTTCCAGCCATTGATCCGGATTCTTCTCCCGGATGTTCGCGATCTCGCCCGCATCCGCGATCGGCACCGATTCGCTCGGCTTCTTCACGCTCGTCAATTTCGGCTTCGACTGGTCGGCCCACGCCGTCAATTCCGGGTGATTCAACGCAATCCCGAATCCGTTGTTCACCGACGGACACGCGATGATGTTCGTCCCCCCGAGTGCCCCGCGCATCAGGTCCACCCACCACGTCACGTCCCCCTTGAACAAGGCGTTCGTCGGGGCTCGCTGGAACAAATACAGCGTCACCATGTCGTCGTTGTTGTCGTCCCCGTACAACGCGTACGCCAGCGAGATCTGCCGCATGTTGTTCAGGCACTTCGTCCCCCGCGCCCGCTCCTTCGCCGACGCCAGCGCCGGCAACAACATGCTGGCCAGGATCGCGATGATCGCGATCACCACGAGCAACTCGATCAACGTAAACCCACCCGCCTCCAGCCGCCGCCGCCGCCTCGTCGCGTTCGTTTTCATGGTCGATGGGCATTCCCGACGCTCGCCCCCTGCCACTCGCCAAGGCCGAAGGCAAATGCCTTCCGCTCGCTCTTCGCGCGTCCAGTTCAGGAGTCCAAAGGGGGGATTTGAGCCACACGCTAGAAGCCGGTCTGCCCCTGTCAATCGCGCGCTTCTCTGCCCACACCGCCAGAACCCTCCACCGCACTCTCCGCTCCCGGCCCCGGTTCGCCCCGCCCCTTACCCGAACAGACCCTTCTGCAGGTCGCGTAACGTAAACAACTCCCCCGCCTTCACGCCCTTCATCCGCCGCGCCCCGTCCTTCCGTCGTTTCCCGAACTTCTCCCGGTGCTGCCGGAACACCCCCTCCACGAACTCCCGACTCCCCAACGCCGCGCCATCACAGAAGTACCGCACCCGACACCGCACATACTCGCCCAGCGGCAACTCCCCCTTCG
>CAZSOV010000107.1:0-23177 GCA_964608505.1 uncultured Verrucomicrobiota bacterium | reverse complement strand
TCCCCATGCGCGAATTCTAGCGACAAACCCGCCAACTGTCACCCTATTATGCGGGTCTCAATAAGCCCACCTCCAGATCGTCGAGAACTCTCGCGACGAGGGAACGAATTGGTCGAGTAAGGGGGGATCGCCGGCGAGATCGAAATGAAGGGGGATAACTTTGGGAAGGGGAGGGAAGAAATCACAAGAACAGGGCATCAAAGCCCCGGGAGACCGAAGAAGATGGCGCCAAGAAGGCGGAATGCCACAGCGCCTCTGGGAAACCCCAAGGCGAGGCGACATGGCTCGGAAGACGCAATTCAACATAGAGATTGCCGGGGCGCACCAGCGAGGGCGGAGGGCCCGGGAATGAGGTTTAGAGATATTCCTCAGGGATTTCGGACAGGGTTTCGGTGCCTACCCCGTTCGGCGGAGGCGGCTTTCGCGCGAATGTCCGACCAGACCGTCCGGATCCGCCAAGAAGTCCCCGCGATTGGCATCGCGCGTACGTAGCGGCTTGGGGCTCCGGACACCCTTCCCTTTCCCTCAACGCCACAGAGAGCGGGAGGGCTGGGAGGTGAAGGCCGGCGCAGCGCCTGCCCCGGGTCCGGGCACGGGGTGAGCGCTCCGACTAAGGTCGAGCCAAATCAGGGGCCGGATTCCCGCTTCGTCTCTTCAGCGCAACCTCGGGACCGCGGTCCTGGAGGCGGCCAGAATGCCCCTTCCCGAACCCGGGGATTCCGGGTACAAAAGTGCACGGTTCCGTTTCGTGCGCCCGTAGCTCAGCTGGCTAGAGCAGCTGCCTTCTAAGCAGCGGGTCGCGTGTTCGAGTCACGCCGGGCGCGCCATCTCCTTTCAAGACCGGGAGCCCGCCTGGGCCTGCCTGTCCGGCCCCGCCTCCCCTCGCCGTCGCGAACGTCGCTGGGGGATCGCGAGGGGCCAGGCGAAGCCGGCGACTCGGCAGTCGCCGGCCCCGGCATCGACGGTGTCCTCGGGACTTTGCCTCCACGCTGCTGGCCCCTCCCCCAGCCCGCCCAGATCCGCCTTCCGCTCCCCGCCGGCGCCTGTTATCCCGGTCGCGCATCTTGCCCGTTCCCATGTCGCGTCCCCGCCGTCTCCTGTTTCTCGCCGCCGCCGCCGCCGGCCTCGTGCTCGGCCCCCTGCCCTTCCCGGCCCGGGCCGATGGCCCGGCGGACAACCAGTCCGACAAGGTCCGTCCCATCCCGCCGCCCGGGATCCTGGTTCCGGAGGCCGACCGCCGGCACCTGACGGCGGGCGCGGCGTGGCTGGGCGCGGAGATCGACCTGCTGCGCCGCGAACTGGCCGCCAAACCGGCGCTGCTTGCCCGGCTCCCGGACGTCCAGATCTTCCACAAGGCCGTCGATTGGGCGCTGCGCTACGAGGAGTTCCACGCGACCAACGAGCTCGCCGCGGCGCGGGCGGCGCTGCAGGAGGCGTTCGTCCGCGTGTCCGACCTGCGCGCGGGCCGGACGCCGTGGATCACGCAGCCGGGTCCGGTGGCGCTGGGCTACGTCTCGGAGATCGACGGCTCGATCCAACCGTACGGGGTGGTGGTTCCGGCGTCGTTCGATCCGGGGGACACGCGGCGGCATCGACTGGATTTCTGGTTCCATGGGCGCGGCGAGAAGCTGTCGGAGCTGGCGTTCGTGCATGACCGGCAGAATCGCCCCGGGGAATTCACGCCGCCGGACGCGTTCGTGCTGCATCCGTACGGGCGGTACTGCAACGGGTCGCGGTTCGCGGGGGAAACGGATGCCTGGGAGGCCTACGCCGACCTGGCGAAACGCTACCCCGTCGACGAGAACCGGCTGGTGGTGCGCGGCTTCTCGCTGGGCGGGGCGTCGTGCTGGCATTTCGCGGTGCACCACGCCGCCCGCTGGGCCGCGGCGGCGCCGGGAGCCGGGTTCAGCGAGACGGCGGAGTTCCTGAAGGTGTTCCAGAGCGAGGAATTGAAGCCGCGGCCCTGGGAATCCCGGCTGTGGCGGCTACACGACGCCACGAGCCACGCGCTCAACCTCCGACTGGTGCCGACGGTCGCGTACAGCGGCGAGACCGACCGCCAGATCCAGGCCGCGCGCGCCATGGAAGCCGCCTGCGCGGCGGAGGGCTTCCAACTCACCCACCTGATCGGTCCCGGCACGGGACACAGCTACCACCCGGCCACGAAAGCCGAACTGAACCGGCGGATCGACCTGCTGGCCGCGCGCGGACGGGATCCCCTCCCGCGCAGCGTCCGGTTCGTCACCCACACGCTTCGGTATGCGACGCAGGCCTGGGTCACGGTCGACGCCCTCGCCGCGCATTGGGAACCGGCCCGGATCGAGGCCTCGCTGGAACCCGAGGCGAGCCTGATCTCCCTCGTCACCTCGAACGTCACCGCCCTCACCCTCGAACTCCCGCCCGGCACGCCGCAGGTCGATCCGGACCGCCCGTTCCTGGTCGAGATCGACGGCGCCCGGGTCGAGGCGGGACGTCCCGGGTCGGATCGGTCCTGGACGGCGTCGCTGGTGCGGGAGGCGAGCGGGTGGCGGCTCGGGAAACTGCCGCCCGACGAGGTCCGCAAGCGCCCGGGGCTCCAGGGCCCCGTCGACGACGCGTTCATGAGTCCGTTCCTGTTCGTGCGTCCGACGGGCATTCCGATGAATCCGAAGGTCGGGCGCTGGGTCAGCGCGGAACTCGCCCGGGCGATGGATCATTGGCGGCGGCATTACCGCGGGGAGGTGCGGCTCCGGGACGACACGGCAGTCACGGACGCCGATCTGGCCGCGTACCATGTCGTGCTGTGGGGGGATCCCCGGAGCAACGCCCTGTTGCGGCGGATCGCGGACCGGTTGCCCATCCGTTGGGACGATCAGGGCGTGCACCTGCCCGGCCATGATTTCGCGGCTGACGGTTTCGTTCCGATCCTGATCCAGCCCAACCCGCTCGCGCCGCGGCGGTACGTCGTGCTGAACAGCGGGTTCACGTTCCGCGAGTACGACTACCTCAACAACGCGCGGCAGACGCCGAAACTCCCGGATTGGGCGGTCGTCGATCTAAGCCAGCCGCCGGGCCCGCGGTTTCCGGGCCGGATCGCGATGGCCGGTTTCTTCGGCGAGAAATGGGAGTGGCAGGCCTCGACCGCCTGGTGATCCGCGGACCACGGCCCCGTCAGGGCCGATGCTCGAGGATCGCGGCCTCGGTGAGGATCGCGCGCCGCACGACCGAGCGTTCGTCACTGGTGTAGGTCACGTGAATCCGTCCATCCCGGGTCTGGATGGCGGTGGGATAACCGAAATCGCCCTTCCCCTCGGCCAGATTGCGCCGGTACGGCCAGGTCTTGCCGCCGTCGGTTGAAATCGCCGCCGCCAGCGGGGTCCGGTCGTTCGGACTGTCGTTGTACACGAAGAGGAGGTGGCCGTTTTTGAGCTTCACCAGGTCGACCGCGGCGTTCGGGTTCGGGAACTCGGTTTCCACGCCCGGACTCCAGGTCTTCCCGCCGTCGTGCGACTCGGTCCGCACCACGTTGCCGTCATCGCCGGGCTCGTAGTCGCCGCCGCGACGGCAGAGCGCCAGCAGATGGCCGGGGGCCACCTCGACCACGGCGGGCTGGAGATTGCCCTGGCGCGACTTCACGCGGTTCGACTCGGTCCAGACCCGGGTCTTCGGATCGAACCGGAGGAACAGGGAGGAGGTATCCGCATCGGTCTTCTCGGTGTCGGTCCCGGTCTCGTGATAGATCGGCAGCAGGTAATGGCCGTCCGACAACAGCAGGGGCCGGCTGCGCACCATCATGCCGGCCTCCCACGCCACGATGAAGGCGTCGCTCCACGTCTCGCCGCGATCCCGCGAGATCTTGGCCCCGATCCGCGACGTGCTCCAGGTCGCTCCCGGGCGCACCACGAAGAACAACCACACCACGCCGTCGGGGGCCTGCCACACGACCGGATTGCCCATGGAATAGAACGGATTGCTCGCGATCAGCGTCGGTGCGGGCCATTGGCGCTGCCCTTTCGGCAGGCGCGCGCCGTAGACCTTGGTCTCGGTCGCGTACTCCCCCGCCCCGCCGTAATAAGCGAGGTACAGATCGCCGTTGTCGAACTCCGCCACGGTGCTGGGGTGCTTGTAGGGCCCGGTCGGGGTTTCCGGACCGTAAATCCGTTCGGTCACGATCTCGGGCGGCGGGGTGGCGGCGTGGACGGCGCCAAGGCCTGGCCCGGCGATCCACAAGGCGATGGGGACGAGGAAGTGTAGGAAAGGGCGAAGCAGGGACATGGCGGGAGGCAGGGGTTGGACGGGATGGGGATGAATCCAGCGCCCGACGGTGAACGTGCCCCCGGTGCGAAATCAATCCTCCGACCGCGCCCCGCAGGGCGATTGAGAAAGTCGATTGGGGCCCGCGACCGGCTCCCCGCCATGGCGTCCGCGCGACGGCGGGCCGTTGCGGGGCGATCTAAGCAGGCGAATCGAGAGGCGAAGCCGGCGACTCGGCAGTCGCCGGCCCCGCAGCACAGTTTCACCCCGGACTTCGTCAACGGCCCTGCCGCGCCCCGCGGACCTTGGCGTCTGTTCCCTAGCCACCCGCGCGCGAACCCGGTAAGGGTTTCCGAAAGCAACGCAAGACAACCCCGCCGCCCAGGCCCCATGCTCGAACTGAAGCCCCTCTACCACGCGGTCATCGATGGCGACGACGGCACCGCGCGACGCATCACCCAGGAAGCGCTCGCTTCCGGCATCGAACCCCTCCGACTCGTCCACGACCACATGGCCCCCGCCATGGACGAGGTCGGGCGGCGCTTCGAAAGCGGCGAGTACTTCGTTCCCCAACTGCTGCTTTCCGCGCGGGCCATGAAGGCCGGCATGGAGTTGATCCGCCCGTTGCTCGCGGCCCGCGGGAACGAGCCGATTGGACGGGTCGTGGTGGGCACCGTCCTCGGCGACCGTCATGACATCGGCAAGAACCTCGTCGGCGCCATGCTCGAGGGCGGTGGTTTCGAGGTGAAGGACCTCGGCGTCAACGTCTCCGCCGACCGCTTTATTGCCGCGCTCCGGGAAACCGGCGCCACGGTGCTCGCGATGTCGTCCCTCCTCACCACCACCATGGGCGCCATGCGCGACACCATCGCGGCCCTCGAAAGGGCCGGTCTCCGCCAACAAATCCGGGTCCTCGTTGGCGGCGCGGCCATCACGGCCGAGTACGCGGCGAAAATCGGCGCCGACGGCTACGGCGCCAATGCCGCCGAGTCCGTGGCCCTCGCCAAACGCGTGCTCGGCCTCATCCCGGCCTGAACCGAACCGTTTCCCTCCCCTCTCATGCACCCGCTCCTCACCGAACTCCTCGCCGCCGGCCCCGTCCTCACCGACGGCGCCTGGGGCACGCAATTGCAGGCCCGCGGCCTGGGCATCGGGGAATTCCCCGACGCCTGGAACCGGTTCCAGCCCGACCAGGTCGCGTCCGTCGCCGGATCCTACGTCGAGGCCGGCAGCCGGGTGATTCTGACCAACACGTTCGGTTCGAACCGGATTCGGCTGGCCGAGGCGGGCCTGGCAAGCGAGGTCCGCGAACTCAATGCCGCCGGTGCCCGGATTTCCCGGGAGGCCGCCCGGGGCCGAGCCCGGGTCTTCGCCTCCATCGGACCGTGCGGGAAGATGCTCGTCACCGAGGAAGTCACCGAGTCCGAGCTGGCGTCCGCGTTCCTGGAACAGGCACAAGCCCTTGCCGAGGGCGGTGCCGAGGCGTTCGTGGTCGAGACCATGTCCGACCTCCAGGAAGCCGTCGTCGCCGTGAAGGCCATCAAGCCCCTGGGCCTGCCGATTGTAGCCTGTCTGGTCTTCGACTCCGGACGCCTGAAGGACCGCACCATGATGGGCCAGACGCCCGAGCAGGGTGCCCAGGCTCTCACCGAGGCGGGCGCGGACGTCGTCGGAGCCAACTGCGGCCAGGGCATCGCCGGCTTCGTGCCCATCGCGCGCCGGCTCCGTGCCGCCACCGCGCTCCCGATCTGGATCAAGGCCAATGCCGGCCTGCCGGAACTGGTCGACGGCAGGACCGTCTACCGGACTTCGCCCGCCGAGTTCGCCGCCGCCCTGCCCGACCTGATCGAGGCCGGCGCCAGCTTCGTCGGAGGTTGCTGCGGGACCGCGCCCGAATTCATCCGCGCCAGCGCGCAGGTAATGGCGATGGCGATGGGGAGCCCGAAAACCGTCACTCCTTGATCGTCACGCCGCGGTTGTCGCGGGACCGGAGCAGGTCGGCCAGACGTTCGCGCATCACCGCGCCCTCGGCGGACAGCAGCACTTCCGCCCCCACCCGGTCGGGAACCTTCACGCTCTCCCGCCAACGGGCCTCCGCGCGCCGGACCGCGTGCGCGAGGTCGTTTGTCGCGCCGAGGAAATCGTAGCGGAACCTCTCGAACCCCGGAATCCTGCGAAGCGCGTCGGCGGCCACGTACCGCACCACGCCGTAGGGGTCGGCAAGCAACTGGGCCTGGAACGGCGCCAGCCAGTTCGTGCCCGAGGCCGCGCGGGCCGGTTCCCAGCCGACGTGCCAGGCCGTGATCACCCGCTGCGCGGCATGGCCCTTCAGCAGCCAGAGCAGGGCCGCCGACGTCGTCCGCTGCTCCTCCGTAAACCCCGTCGCCGGACGTCCGTACCAGCGGCTCAGGTGCTCCCCGGTCCAGGCCAGCGTCCGGTCCAGGTGACACAGGTTGCAGGCGTTCGGAACGCCCCACCGCGCGCTCGCCTCGACCCGGGGCGACCTGATTTGGTGCGACCGGATTCCCTTCAGCAGCGCGTAGGTCGTGTGGGGCATGTGGCAGTTCAGGCAGTCGCTCCCGCTCGAGGCCGGGGCGTGGAACGTGTGCCGCTCCACGGCGGTCGTATACTGCGCCTCCCGGTGGCACGAGGTGCAGGCCCGCGACTCCCGCATGCCCGGCTTCAACTGGTCGTCCGGATCGCTGTCGTGCATCGAGTGACAACTCAGGCACGACATCGTGCCCCGCTGATAACAGGCGCTCGCGGACAACGCCGTGTACTCCCGTCCGCCCGCCAGGATCGAACCGTCCTCCCACCAGCGCTCCGGAAAGAAGGACGGGTTCCGCTCCAGATCCGCCCGGCGCTCCGGACGAGCGTCGGAACTCGGATGCTGGATGTAATACCGCGTGCGCTCGAGGTCCTCGCCCGGACGAAACAACGGCCCGTTGGTCGCGTACGCCATCGCATGCTCGTTCCGCATGACGTACACGCCATGGCATTGCCCGCAGACCTGGGTCGACCGGCGCGGATCCAACCGCGCGGGATTCACGATGGTCGGGTCGGCCGCGACCGGGGTGCCCGCGGGGGCGGGCCCCGGGATGCCGGCGCCCGCCCGGGCCCGCCGATCCCGCACGTGCTCCTCTCCCGGCCCATGGCAGGCCTCGCAGGAGATGCCCAGTTCCCCCACCTGCGTGTTCAGGCGGCCCGTGGCCTCGTCCAATCCGGGATTTCCCCCGGTGCTATGGCAGCGGATGCAGTGATGATTCCATTGGGTGACGAAGCGTTCGGTGTCGTCGGGCGCACGCATGAAGGCCGCCTCGCGCGGGATCCAGCGCCGGTCCTTGATCAGGTACACGAGCGGCAGCGTTTGCAGGAGCCGGTCGTGCCGCGCGCTGCTCACCCAGTAGGTCTGGTAGTGATGCGATCCCGTGGCCATCACCACCGGCCGCGTCACGTGCGGGATCCGGTCCAGGGGCCGCTTCCTCCCCCCTTGCACCGCGTACATCACGAGGTCCGGGTCCGGCATCTCCGCCTGCAAACCCTCGGGCGTGACCGAGAGCCGGTACTCCAACCCCTCCGCCATCACCGTCACACCGTTGAAATCGCCCAGCACGGTCCCCGGCAGCGCCGCCTGCGTCATGGTCCGGTGATACGAGCGGTGCCAGGAAACATGCTCGTCCCGGTGACACTCGCGGCAGCTCCCGGATCCGACGTACTCCGCCCGCCCCAACCGGGGCAAATCCGCGGCCAGTCGGGAGGGAATCGCGGGGGACAACGCCTCGGTCGCGGCCTGGACCTCCGCCGCCCGTACCGCCCGGAGCGAACCGGAAACGAGCGCGCATCCCAGCAGGAAGATCACGGGCATGCACGGGTTCATGCTGGAGCACCCTATCCTCCGGTCCCCGCCCCGCCAAGCCGACACCCCACGCTTCCCCGTGCTCCCCAACCTACTTTTGCAGGTGCCGCACCACCGCCTCCGTCCGTGTCCGGACGCCGTACTTCGCGAAGATCCGCTTCAGGTGGGTGTGGACGGTCCAGATGCTGATCCCCAACTCGCGCCCGATCTCCTTGTCGGCAAACCCCCGGGACAACAGCGAGAGGATGTCGATCTCCCGCGCCGTGAATTCCGCGACGGGCGGCACGGCCACGGGTTCGCTTTCCTCGAACATGGCCTGGAAATGGCGGCGCACGAAACGATCCTCCTCCGCCCGCCCCCCCCGCACGGGGCCCTCCGGGAACCCGGCCAGCAGCGGGGACAACAACTGCCCCGGGAGGACCCGTCGCAGCACGTAGCCCCGGCCCACCCCCGAAAACGACGCGAAGATCGCGTCGCTGTCCGCGAACACCCCGTGGGTGAGGAGTCGGGGACCGGTACCCGCACCGGTGGCCGGCGCCCGGGCCTCGAGCAGGCGCATGGCCGCCGCCGCCTGCGCCCGATGGGCGAGAATCAGATCCCAGCCGCCCTCCGGATTCATCTCCGTCACCAACGGCACGCCCACCACGTGCGCCACTCCCGGCCCCTCGGCCAGCCACCGCGCCAACGAACGCCGGACGCCCCCGTCCGGTTCGATGATCAGGATGCGCCAACCCCGCGGCTTCGGCCCGGTACCCTTGAGCTCCCCGTTCCGTGCGGGCAGGGTCAGGAGCGTGGTGTAGGTGCAGGTCATCGGATTCGCCTGCCAGAAGACCGCCACCGTCGCTTCCCGGGAATGGTTCAGGTGCACCATCCCCCAGCCCCCACGCTGCAATTCCCCCAGAATATCCCGCGCCCGCAACGCCCCTTCGTTCGGTTCCTCGGTCCCCAGGGCCATGAACTCGGTCGCCCCGTCCCAGGTCAGTTCCGCGAACAGCTCGCGCTCGAATCCCGCGTTTTGGTGGCTCACGTACTTTCGCGGCGCCACCCGGGTCACCCCTCCGAAGGATTCCCCACCCGGGGAGCCGGGGGCTTCCGCGTCCCAACCCCTCGCCAGCCGCCGCTGCTCCCGCTCCACGGCACCCCAGCCTCCCTCCCGCAGCGCCCGGTACAGGGCCGCCGCCTCGCGCGCCGCCACGCCGCGGTCGCCGGCCCCCAGCCGGATCGTCCGCCGCCGCCCCTCGTACTGCACCTTCATGCACCAGCCCTGGACCTCGCGCGACTGCCCGCGATACGTGAATCGATTGCGGTACAACCTCGATTCCCAATACTCGGGAACGCTCCGATCCATGCACTTGGACATTTCTTGGACATTCAACCCAATCGTTCCCCGCGACAAGCCCCGGCTCCGTGAGGCGTCCCCGTCGCCTGTTACAGCCGGGTCACGGTTCCTCGAAGTCTCGGTGCCGGCACCCCCACGAATCCGTGGCGACCTTCCCCCCGCTCCCCGATTCCGGCGAATGGCCGATCCGGCAACCTCAGACTAGGTTGGGGCGCTCCGGTCGGGGCATGTGCCCCCTACAGCGTCCCGCATTGCCTTGGATCGGCGTTCGCTTCCACGATGCCCGGTCCGCCCTGCGGGCAGCGACTCCGTCCGGGCTACAACCACAACAACCCCCCTATTCGACCATGCCAACCTCTTCACCATCCTCCATCCCGCCCGGGCATCCGGCGCGCCGGGCCTCAGCCGGCCTGGCCGCCGTGCTCCTGGCGTCGGCCAGCGCCCTGAGCGCCCACGGTGCCGTCTCCGGCCAGTGGGACTTCGAAAACGGTAATCTCAACGCCACCACCGGCCAGGCCATGATCTTTGCCGACGGCGCCGGTGCGGAAACCCAAATGGGCACCGCGTTCGGCACGACCACGACCTTCGGCCTGCCGAACATCGGCGGGGTCGAAGCCAAGGTCATGCGCTTCGGCACGAACACGTTCCCGGCGGGATACGCCGTTCCCGCGCCGGCCACCGGCAACGGCGGCGGCAGCCAGGTCAACCAGTGGACCCTGCTGATGGACGTCCTCTACCCCACCGCGGCCATGGGCAAGCTGCGCGCCATCGCCGAAACCGACGGCGGCAACACCATCGATGCGGACATCTTCGTCGGCGCCAATAACGGCCTCGGCGTGGGCTCGTACGGAGGCGCCGTCCAGGTCAACACCTGGCACCGGCTCGGCATCGTGGCCGACACCGCGGCCAACGAGCTCCGCTTCTACATCGACGGAGCCCAGGTCCTCGTCCGCAACGCCGGCAATAACGCCGCCACCGACGGCCGGTGGGCGTTGAGCGCCGGCGGCAACGTCATCCTCTTCGCCGACGACAACGGCCAGGCGGCCGGCGGTTACGTCAACAGCATCCAGCTTCACAACACCGCCCTCTCCAAGGGTCAGGTCCTCGCCCTCGGCGGGGCCACTGCCGCCGGCCTTCCGGCGACCCTGCCCCCGGTGCCCTCCAGCGTGGACGGCTGGATTCCGTCCGGCGCCTTCGCCGCCCGCACCACTTCCATCGGGGCCATCCTCAGCCCCGGCGACACCACGATTCAGGACAGCTCGATCTCGCTGGCCCTGGACGGCGTGGCGGTCGCCAGCCCCACCATCACGCGTAATGGCGGACTGATCCGCGTCGAGAAGACCAATCCCGGCCTGACGCTCGGCAAGCACGAGCTCGTCGTGACCTTCACCGACAGCACCGCCGGCGTCCGGAAGCTGACCAACGCGTTCACCGCGGCGCTGTTCTTCGAGGACTTCGAGTCGGTTACGCTCAAGCCCAACAAGGACGAGGCGCTCGAGAACGCGACCGCCTGGACCCACACTCCGCCCAGCGGCTGGACCGTGGACAACTCCAAGTTCAAGGCCGCGATCATCAATCCCAACGGCGACCCGGCCAATCCCGACGACGACGGCGACGGCTTCGCCGACAACGACGGCGTGACCGAATGGGCGAGCTGGTCCTTCGCGAACAAGGACTGGTGGGCCGCCACCGCCGGCGACCAGCGCCGCACCGAGTTTTCGCTGTCCACCGGCAACGCCGCCGTGGCCGATCCCGACGAATGGGACGACGCGACCCACATCCCCAGCCTCATGACCACTTACATGAGCACGCCGGCCATCCCGGTCACCGGGCTTTCCGCCAATACCATCACGCTCGCCTTCGCCTCCAGCTGGCGTCCGGAGGGCGTGGATGACAACAACGCGGCGAGTTTCCCGGTCGGCCCCAACGGCGAGGCGATCAACAACCAGACCGCCCTCATCACCGCCTCCTTCGACGGCGGCGCTCCGATCCAGGTGCTGAAGTGGGACTCGAAGGACGGCAGCCCGACCTTCCACACCGACATGCCCAACGAGTCGGTGCTCGTCTCCATCCCCAACCCGGCGGGTGCCAATTCCATGGTCCTCACGTTCGGTCTGCTGGATGCCGCCAACGACTGGTGGTGGGCCGTGGATAACATCGCCGTCAGCGCCGGGGCCGCCCCGCCGACCATCGCCACCCAGCCGGCCTCGCTCGAGGTTGCCGAAGGTACCGCGACCAACCTCACCGTCGTCGCCACCGGCGACGGCCTGACCTACCAGTGGTTCAAGGGCCAGGGCACCGGCAAGGCCGCCGTCGCCGGCGCCACCTCCGCCACCCTCGCCTTCCCCGCCGTCCGCGTTCAGGACGCCGGCTACTACTCCGTCGAGGTCAAGAACTCCGTCGGCACCCTCATGAGCGGCCTGGGCAAACTCGCCGTCGTCGCCAGCGCCACCGGACGCGTCGTGCTCCTGAACGAGAATTTCGACGCCATCGCCCTCGGCCCCAACATCGAGGAAGGCATCATCACGGGCACCGAGTCGCCCAAGCCCGAAACGGCCGTCTGGAGCAAGACCGGGCCCGCGGGTTGGTCCATCGACGACACGGGCGTCCCCGGCGTCGGCACCGATCAGGATGGCGTCACGGAATGGGCCGGATGGTCCTTCGCGAGCCCCACGTGGTGGGCGTTCACCTGCGGCGACCAGCAGCGCACCCGGTTCACCAAGGCCAAGGGCGCCACGGCCATCGCCGATTCCGACGAGTGGGATGACGTCGCGCACGCCGCCGGCAACATGGCCACGATCCTCAAGTCCAAGGCCATCTCCCTCGCCGGTTCCAAGGCCGGTTCGGTCATCGTCCAACTCGACTCGAGCTGGCGCCCGGAATCGCCCCAGGAAGCCGAGATCCTGGTCTCCTTCGACGGCGGCACGCCCGTCAGCCTGCTCAAGTACCATTCGGATCCCAATAACCCGAACTACCGGCCCGACGAGGTCAACGAAACCATCGCCCTCCGCGTGGCGAACCCCGCCGGAGCGAAGGAGATGGTCCTGTCGTTCGCCTATACCAACACCCGGAACAACTGGTGGTGGGCACTCGACAACCTGCTCGTCCTGGCCGACAAAGCCCCGATCTTCTTCGAGGACTTAGAAGGTCTCGCCCTCGGACCCAACGTCGAGGAAGGCATCGTCACGGGCACCGGTTTTCCCAAGCCCGAAACCGCCGTCTGGACCAAGACCCCGCCCGCGGGCTGGGTCATCGATGACTCCGGCGTGCCCGGCATCGGCACCGCCACGGATGGCGTCGTCGAGTGGGCCGGCTGGAGCTTCGCCAAGCGCGAATGGTGGGCCGCCACCGCCGGCGACCAACGCCGCACGGAGTTCCTCAAGGGCGTGGGCACCATCGCCGTCGCCGACTCCGATGAATGGGATGACCAGCCCAATCCGGACGGCAACCCCGACGTCACCAAGAACTACCGCACACTCCTCACCACGTCGGCCATCGATATCACGGGCCAGACGGCCAACACCCTCCGCCTCAAGTTCGACTCGAGCTGGCGCGACGAGGAACCCCAGCGGATCAGCGTCACCGCCTCCTACGACGGCGCCGCCCCGGTCGACGTCCTCGTCTGGAGCTCCGCCGCCGCATCGCCGAACTTCCACGACGACTTCCCCAACGAGTCCGTCGAAGTCCCGCTCCTCAATCCCGCGGGCGCCAAGTCCCTGAAGCTGACCTTCGGGTACTTCGACTCCTATAACAACTGGTGGTGGGCCATCGACAACATCGAGGTGGCCATCGGCGCGGCCGTTACCCCGGCCCCGACCCTCCGCATCGCCCGCGGCGCGGGTTCCGCGTTGTCCCTGTCCTGGGACGGCGCCGGGTTCACGCTCGAACAGCGCGACGCGGTGGCCTCGGGCGCCTGGGCGCCCGTTGCCGGAGCTGGCGCGAACACGGCCACCGTCGAGGCGGTCGGTTCCGCCAAGTTCTATCGCCTGCGCCAGTAACGCCCGGTCGGTCCGATGCGTCCAAGGATGCAGAAGTAGGGTATAGTTCACGCCGGGGCGGCGTTCGCGCCGCCCCGGTTTCTCCCGCCGAACCGACGGTAGCCCGTCACCTTTCCCCCACCAACCTATGCTGCCTCATCGAACTCAACGAAATCATCCGTCCTCCGGCTTCACCCTCATCGAGCTCCTGGTGGTGATCGCCATCATCGCGATCCTCGCCTCCATGCTCCTCCCCGCCCTGGCCAAGGCCAAGGAAAAGGGCCGCCAGGCCAAGTGCATGAACAATCTCAAACAGATTGGCCTGGCGACCACCATGTACGCCGAGGACAACAACGAGACCTTCCACCACACGGGCGGAGGCAACATTCCGAATCACGGCATGTGGACCTCGGGCCCCCGGAGCACCGTCCTGCTCAGCCCGAACGACGGCTCCGCCTATTGGGGCATCGCCTACTCCAAGTACCTCTCCACCTCGGGCTCCAACTGGAACTGGCAGGGCGCCCAGACCATGTTCCGCTGTCCCTCCGCCAAGTACGTCGACGAATGGCGCGAGACCGGCCTCCGCTTCCCGTCCGAGTTCTGGTTGAACTCCTCCATCGGCATCAATTCCTACGTCGGCAAACCCCCGTCCCCGACGGATCCGAACTCCAAGATCGAGGGGCCCCGCAAGGTCACCAGCTTCGTCAGCCCCACGACCACGGTCTTCGGCCAGGACGCGGCCGAGCAGAACATGGAAGGTCCGAGCGACACCATCGGCCTGTTCCCCGGCCAGTCCGAATGCCTGACCCAATGGAAACAAGGCGGCGATCTGCTGGGCCTTTACCCGCGCCCGCCCGAATTCGAATGGTGGCGCCACAACCAGCGCTCCAGCATCATCTGGATCGGGGGCCACGTCTCCACGGTCAAGTACTCCAAGCGGGGTTACGACTACCGCTGGTACACGGGCGATCCTCCCCTCGAGGGTCCCCGGTGATCTCCCGCCCGGAAGCGGCGCGCTTCGGGAGCGCGCCGCCCGGCGCCCCCGAGCCGCAGGCCTCCCTTTCTTTCCTTCCATCCTTATGTCGTACCGCACGTTCTTGCTCCCCCTCGCCCTCGGCCTCGCCGTGGCCGGCTTCTCCGGCTGCGACCGCCAAGGGCTTCCCAAGGAGATCTCCAAGCAGGAGATCCAGACCGGCGTGGCCGGCCTCTTTCAGTCCGCCCCCCCGGCTGCCAAGCAACTCGCCAACGAGGTGGCGGAGGCCATGAAAGGGCAGGACTTCCCCACCGCGTGGTCCAAGCTGCAAATCCTTGCCCAGGAACAAGGTCTCAACGACGCCCAGCGCGAATTCGTCACCTCCAGCATCGCCGCCGTCGGAGCCGAGGTCCAGAAGGCCGAGGAAGCCGGCAACGAGGAGGCCAAGAAAGCGCTGGAATTTCACCGGGCGAACAAGTGATGTTCGCCGCGGTTCCCTCCCCCTTCGTACACTTTCGCCGCTGAGTGGCGGCGGATTCACGGGCGGGGAGCAGGGTGCAATCCGTGTGTCGCCCTGCTCCCCGTACCTGTTCGGCCCCCCTCCCCGTTGCCGGTCCCGGTCCCGTTCCCCCCAGGCTCGTTTCCAATTTCGGTTTCCCCGCCCACCCTCGATTCGCACCGATGAAGCCCACCCTGCCCTCCGCCCACGATAAAACCCTCTACACCCCCGGTCCCCTCACCACCAGCCTCGCCGTCAAGCAGGCCATGCTTCATGACGCCGGCTCGTGGCACTGGGAGTTCAACACCCTCGTCAAATCCGTTCGCGACCGACTCCTCGCCGTCGCCGGTCTCTCCACCGCCGCCGGCTGGGAAGCCATCCTGCTCCAGGGCAGCGGCACCTTCGGCGTCGAGGCCGTCCTGACCTCCGTCATCCCCCCGCAGGGCAAGGTGCTTGTCCTCGCCAACGGCGCCTACGGCGAACGCGCCGTGCTGATGCTTCAACACCACCGCACCCCCCACCTCGTCCATCGTACCCGCGAGGATGTCGCCCCCGATCCCGCCGAACTGGACCGCCTCCTCACCGCCGACCCCGCCATCAGCCACGTCGTGGCCATCCACTGCGAAACCACGACCGGCATCCTCAATCCCATCGCCCGCCTCGGCCCCGTCGTGAAACGCCACCGCCGCGTGTTCATCGTCGATGCCATGTCCAGTTTCGGGGCCCTGCCCATCGACTTCGAGGCCGCCGGCATCGATTACCTGATTTCCTCCGCCAACAAATGCCTCGAGGGCGTCCCCGGCTTTTCGTTCGTCATCGCCCGCCGCGCCGACCTCCAGGCCACCGCCGGCTGGGCCCGCGTCCTTTCCCTCGACCTGCTCGGCCAACTCCAGGGCTTCGACAAGAACGGGCAGTTCCGCTACACGCCGCCCACCCATTCGATCCTCGCCTTCGATCAGGCCCTGAAGGAGCTCGAACTCGAGGGCGGCCCCGCCGCCCGCGCCGCCCGGTACCACCGCAATCACGAGGTCCTGCTCGCCGGCATGACCCGGCTCGGTTTCCAATCCTATCTGCCCCACCCCGTCCAGTCCTGCATCATCACCTCCTTCCTCTTTCCGCAGGACGCCCGGTTCACCTTCGACGCGTTCTACCGCCGCCTGAGCGACAAGGGGCACATCATCTATCCCGGCAAAATCAGCCAGGCCGACACCTTCCGCATCGGTTCCATCGGACGCATCTTCGAATCCGACGTGCGCGCCCTCCTCGCGGCCATCGCGGAGAGCATCGCCGAGATGGGCGTGACGCTCCCCTCGAAAGGCTGAACGCCGGCTCCCCCACGCCATGACCTCGCTCGCGTCCAAAGCGGTCTTCGGGTCCCTGGCCGTGATCGTGGTCCTGGTGGGGCTGCTCGCCTACCGCCCCGGCCCTCCCCGCACCCCGGGCACCGCGGCCACGGGGGCTCCCGCCGCCGCGCCATCGCTGCTCGTCTACTGCGCCGCCGGACTCAAACCTCCCGTCGAAGCCGTGGCCCGCGATTACGAACGGCAATATCGCGTGCCCGTCCAGATCCAGTACGGCGGGTCGGGCACCCTCCTGGCCAACCTCCGCGTCGCCCGGCGCGGGGACCTCTTCATCGCCGCCGAGGATTCCTACGTCACCCTCGCCCGCTCCAACCAACTCCTTGCCGAGGTCCTCCCCCTCGCCCGCCAGACCCCCGTCCTCGTCGTCCCGCGCGCCAACCCCAAACGGATCCGCTCCCTGGCCGATCTCGCGCGTCCCGACGTGGCCCTCGCGCTCGCCAACCCCGAAGCCGCCGCCATCGGACTCGTCGTCCGCGAGCGTCTCCGCCAGCTTGGCCAGTGGGACGCCATCGCGGCCCGGGCAAAGGTCTTCAAACCCACCGTCGGCGAGATCGCGAACGACGTGAAGCTCGGGGCCGCCGACGCCGGGCTGGTTTGGGACGCCACGGCGGCCCAATACCCCGATCTGCTCACGATTCCGTGCCCGGAATTCGCGGGCACCACCTCGGACGTCAGCGCCTGCGTGCTCGCCTCCACGGAGAACCCCCGCGCCGCCCTGCATTTCGCCCGCTTCCTCGCCGCCCGGGACCGCGGCCAGCAGCACTTCCGCGACGCGGGCTTTCAGTCGGTCCCCGCCGACGCGTGGGCCGAGGTCCCGGAGATCACGCTGTTCAGCGGCGGCGTGAATCGCCCGGCCATTGACCAGACGATCCGGGCCTTCGAGGAGCGCGAAGGCGTCCGCGTCAATCGCGTCTACAACGGTTGCGGCATCCTGGTCGGCCAGATGAAGACCGGCCAGCGTCCCGATGCCTACTTCGCCTGCGATGTTTCCTTCATGCGCGAGGTCCAGCCGATGTTCACCCGCTCCGACGATGTCGCCCGCACGCCGATGGTCATCCTGACGAGGAAGGGCAACCCCCGGAACCTGAAGTCCCTCTCCGACCTCGCCCAGGCCAACCTCCGCCTCGGGGTCGCCAATCCCGAACAAAGCGCCCTCGGCGCCCTCACCCACCGCCTCCTCGTCCACGAAAACCTCCTCGACCGCGTCTGGGCCAACGTCGTCGTCCAAACCCCCACCGCCGACCTGCTCGTCAACCAGATGCGCGCCGGAGCGCTCGACGTGGCCATCGTCTACCAGGCCAACACCAGCCAGGTCCGCGAACACCTCGACGTCGTGCCCCTCACCCAACCCGCCGCCATGGCCATCCAACCCTTCGCGGTCGGCACCAACACCGCGCATCCCCAGCTCCTTCGTCGGCTCCACGAAACCCTCCGGTCCGCCGCCTCCCGCCGCCGGTTCGAGGAATCCGGATTCGAATGGCTCGACCCCGTGACCCGGTGACCATGCCCGGAGCGACCGCCATGACCGCCGCCGGGAAGCCCGCGCCCGCGCCCGCTCCCGCTCCGTTCCGCCCGCCGTCCGACGTCCCGTTCCATGTCGCCCTCGGCGTCCTCGCCGGCACCTACGTCCTGCTCCTCGGCGCCATGCTCGTCGCCGACCTGGGCTACACCTCCCCGGGCCATCTCCTCCGCGCCCTGCGCAGCCCCGAAATCCAGTTCTCCATCCGTCTCAGTCTCCTGTCCTGTGCCCTCACGACCCTGCTCGCCCTCTGGGTCGCCGTTCCCATCGGCTATCTCATGTCCCGGTTCCGGTTCGCGGGACAATCGCTCGTCGATGCCCTGCTCGACATCCCCATCGTCCTCCCGCCCCTCGTCATCGGTCTCAGCCTCCTGATCCTGTTCCAGACCCCGCCGGGACGCTTCCTCGAACGCTACGTCTCCGTCACCTACGCCGTCCCCAGCGTCGTCCTTGCCCAGTTCATGGTCGCCACCGCCTTCGCCGTCCGCACCATGCGCGCCACCTTCGAACAGCTCAATCCCCGCACCGAACAGGTCGCCCTCACCCTCGGCTGTTCCCGCAGCCAGGCTTTCTGGATGGTCGTGCTCCCCGAGGCCCGCCGCGGCCTCGTCACCGCCGGCTCCCTCGCCTGGGCCCGGTCCCTCGGTGAATTCGGCCCCCTCCTCGTCTTCTCCGGCGCCACCCGCTTCAAGACCGAGGTCCTCCCCACCACCGTCTTCCTCGAACTCAGCGTCGGCAACCTCGAGGCCGCCGTCGCCGTGTCCCTGCTCATGATCGTCGCCGCCGTCCTCGTCCTCGTCGTCATCCGACACTTCGGCGGACTGAACTCCCCACGCCCACGCCCACGCCGCCCATGATCGAGGTCGAGGCCATCACCCTCCGCATGGGCTCCTTTCTCCTCCGCGACGTGTCGTTCCGCGTGCCCGCCGAGGCCTGCGCCGTCCTCATGGGTCGCACCGGCACCGGCAAGACCACGCTCCTCGAGGCCGTCTGCGGACTCCGCCGCGTCGAGGCCGGACGCATCCTCCTCGACGGACGGGATGTCACCCGACTTTCCCCCGCCGAGCGCGGCATTGGCTTCGTCCCGCAGGACGGCGCGTTGTTCCGGCACCTCACCGTCCGGCAAAATCTCGAGTTTGCCCTCGCGCTGCGCCGCTGGAGCCGGGACCGGATCGCCGCCCGGATCGCCGAACTCGCGGCCTGGCTCCAGCTCGAACCCCTCCTCGCGCGTTCCACCGAAGGCCTGTCCGGCGGCGAATCCCAACGCGTCGCCCTCGGCCGCGCCCTCGCCGCCCACCCCGGCATCCTTTGTCTCGACGAACCGCTCAGCGCCCTCGACGACGACACGCGCGACGACATCTGCGGCGTGCTCGAGGACCTCCGCCGCCGCACCCGCGTCACCATCCTCCACATCACGCACAACCGCCGGGAGGCCCAGCGCCTCGCCGATCTTCTCCTCACCCTCGACCAGGGCACCCTCACCGTGACGCAAAACGCCCACGGTGCCGGTCCCCGTTGAACCCGAACCGAACCCGCGCGTGCCCCCCGTGCCCCCACCCCCTCCCGCGCTGACGCCCGACGACCTCGCCGTCGCGGAATGGCAGTTGCCGATTGCCGGCCTCGGCGAATCCGGCCAGCGCCGGCTCAAGGCCGCCACGGTGCTCGTCACGCGCGTCGGTGGTTTGGGGGGCGTCGTGGCCCAGCAACTGGCCGCCGCCGGCATCGGACGGCTCGTGCTCGCCCACGGCGGCGACCTCCGCCCCAGCGACCTCAACCGCCAGATCCTCATGTCGCACCGCGACCTGGGCCAGTCGCGCATCGCCTCCGTGCGGCGCCGGCTGACCGAGTTCAATCCCCGCCTCGAACTCGAATCGTTCGCCGAGAACGTCTCCGCGACCAACGTCCGGCACCTCGTCTCCCGGGCCGATGTCATCGTCGACTGCGCCCCGCTCTTCGAGGAACGCTACCTCCTCAACGGCGAGGCCGTCGCCCAGCGCAAACCCATGGTCGAGGCCGCCGTTCACGACCTCGAATTCCACCTCACCACCCTCATCCCCGGCCAGACCCCCTGCCTCCGCTGCCTCTACCCCCAACCCTCCACCACCTGGACCCGCCGTTTTCCCGTCGTCGCGCCTGTTCCCGGCATGGCCGGCTCCCTCGCCGCGCTCGAAGTCATCAAACTCCTCACCGGCCTCGCCGAACCGCTCGCCGGACAATTGCTGGTCTTCGATCTGCGCTCGCTGTCCATGCGAAAACTGCGTGTCCGGCGCCTTCCCGATTGCCCCGACTGCCAAGCCCTGTAGCGTTCTCCCGTCCGATGCCCTCGCGCCCGTTTCCAACGCGTTTTCTACTCCCGGCCCTCTTCCTGGCCTTCGCCGCTCTCGCGCCCCTCGACACCGCTGCCTGCCGCTATTCCGTCCGCGACACCGGCTTTGTCGATCTCGACCAGCCCCCCTGGCTGGTCCGCCTTTCCTGGGTCCCCGAACCGCGGCTTGAACTGTGGCACGAGGCCGCCCGCCTCCGCCTTCGCGATTCCAATCTCCGCCTCGACTCCGAATCCACGCCCGGTCCCGAGGGCGTGTTCCTCGTCGACGCCGGGCGCCGCTCCCTGCCCCTCCTCGCCGGCGAACCGCTGCCCGCCACCCAGGACGCCATCACCGCCCTCCTCGAACGCGTCGCCCTCTCCCCCGCCCGCGATCAACTCCACGAACAACTCCTCCGCGCCTTCGCCGTCCTCGTCCTCGTCGAAGGCTCCGACCCCGCCCGCACCGCCGCCGCCCGCCGGACCGCCGAGGACGCCATCCGCGATTTCACCCCGCTCCTCCGGTCCCTGCCCAAACCCGTCGATACCCCCCCGCAACTCCTCGTCCTTCCCGTGCGCGCTCAGGCCGCCGAACGGATCCTCGTCTGGAGTCTCGGGTTCGACCCCGCGCCCTCGCCCGAACCCCGCCTCGCCGTCGTCTACGGACGCGGACGTCGCGCCGGACAACCGCTCGAGGGCCCCCTCGTCACCCGCACCGCCCTCTCCGAACTCCTCGCCCTCATCGGCCAGGATTGCGAGTGCGACCTCGACCGCGCCCTGCTTCAAGGCCCCGTCTTCCCCGCCCGCTGGGATTCCACCCGCCAGGCGACCGCCGCCAAGCTCCTCGGCTTCGATCCCGAGAATCCCCTCGTCCGCACCGAGGTCACCCGGATCGTGCTCCGCGGCGCCGGAGCCGGAACCGCCCGCCGCTCCCCCACCTCCGCCTTCGACACCCTCGCCCTTGGTTACTCGGAGGAACCCGTCACCCCGGAACCCGAGGATTCCGCCACCACGAACGCCATCGCTCCCATTCCTCCGATTCCTCCCATAAGTCCCAACCCATCCCCCCAACCCACCGCTGCCGTTCCCGAGCCCCCGCCCACCACCTACTGGCGGGCGCTCCTTGCCGTCGCCGCCCTGGCCCTCGTCGGCGGGGCCTGGTTCCTGGTCCAAGCCCTGCGCTCCCGCTGATGTCCCTGCTCGCCCTCATCCTCAAGGAACTCCGGCATCACCGCTGGAACACCGCCCTCGCGCTGTCCGCGCTCGTCGCCGCCGTCGCCCTCGTCACCGCCATCCGCACCCTCGCCCTCGGTTCCGAACGCGAAACCCGGCGCCTCGTCCGCGACCTCGGTTTCAATCTCCGCATCATCCCGCGCGACACCCGCATGGACCACTTCTGGGCCCACGGTTATTCGGACACCACCATGCCGGAGGACACCGTCCGACGCCTCGCCGACCAGCACGGCATCTTCGTCACGTTCAATCACCTCACCGCCACCCTCCAGCAACGCTTCCCCCTCGCCGGACTCAACGCCCTGCTCACCGGGGTCGCCCCCTCCGTCGTCGGACCCGGCGAAGCCAAGCAACCGATGGGCTTCAAGATCGCCCCGGGCACCGCGTACCTCGGCCACGAAATCGCCGCCCGCCTCGGTGCGAGGGCCGGACAACCCGTCTCCCTGGGCGGTCGCAGCTTCCAGGTCGAACGCGTGCTCGCCGAGGCCGGCACCGACGACGATATCCGCATCTTCACCGCCCTGCCCGATGCCCAGGCCCTCCTCTCCCTTCCCGGGCGCATCAACGAAATCAAGGCCATCGACTGCCTCTGCCTCACCGCCGACCAGGATCCCCTCGCCCAGATTCGTGCCGCCCTCGAAAAGGCCCTCCCCGAGGCCAAGGTCCTCCAGCTCCGCGCCATGGCCGACGCACGGGCCCGCGCCCGCCAACTGGCCGAACGCTATGCCGCCGTGGCCGTCCCCCTCGTCCTCCTCGCCGCCGGCATCTGGCTCGGCGTCCTGGCCGCCCTCAACGTGCGCGAGCGCCGCTCCGAAATCGGGCTCTGGCGCGCGCTCGGCCACGGCCCCGGACGGCTTGCTGCCCTGTTCCTCGGCAAGGCTCTCCTCCTCGGCCTGCTCGCCGGTGCCCTCGGCTGGGCCCTCGGCACCGCCCTCGCCCTGCATTACGGCCCCGCCCTCTTCCAACTCACCGCCAAGGCGCTCGTCCCCGAATCCTCCCTCGCCCTCCTCGCCCTCGCCCTGACACCCGCCTTCTCCGCCCTCGCCACCTTCATCCCCGCCATGATGGCCGTCGCCCAGCAACCCGCCGACGCCCTCCGCGCCGACTGATCCCTCCGCCGCCTCCCCCCATGCTGCGCTGCGAACAACTTGCCCGCTCCTTCGCCGGTCCCCACGGGGATATCCTCGGCCTCGACCACCTCGACCTCGCCGTCGCCCGCGGCGAGTTCGTCGCCATCCGCGGCCCCAGCGGCTCCGGCAAATCCACCCTGCTCCTCACCCTCGGCGGCATGCTCCGCCCCTCCTCCGGCCGGGTCCTGTTCGATGACCAGGACCTCTACGCCATCCCCGCCCCCCGCCGCGACGCGATCCGCCGTCAGCGTATCGGTTTCGTTTTCCAGCTCTTCCACCTCCTCCCCTACCTCACCGTCCGCGAGAACATCCTCGCCGGTCTCCCCACCGCGCCGACCTCCGATGCGCTGGCCCGCGTCGATGCCACCCTGGATCGCCTCGGCCTCGCCGCCCGCCGCGATCAACCCGCCCAACGCCTCAGCGCCGGCGAACGCCAGCGCGTCGCCCTCGCCCGTGCCCTCGTCCGCCAACCCGATCTCATCCTCGCCGACGAACCCACCGGCAACCTCGACCCCGACAACGCCGCCGCGGTCGCCCGGCACCTCGCCGATTTCCATCGGGCCGGCGGCACGGTCCTCGTCGTCACCCATGGTTCCGAATTCGATCCCCACGCCCAACGCACGCTCCACCTGGCCGCCGGACGCCTCGTCCACCCCGCTTCCACCCCCGCCTGATCCCCGTCCCATGCCCTCCGTCCCGTCCGCCCCCCGCTGCGCCACCACCCCCCCCCCCCCGTCGCGCCCCGCCGCCGCATC
>CAZSOV010000106.1:0-23220 GCA_964608505.1 uncultured Verrucomicrobiota bacterium | reverse complement strand
GGCCTTGATCGCGAAAGCTCTCGACGAACTGGAGGTAGGCGTAGGAGCCGGTGCGATTGACTCGGAAGTACATCGCGGGCCTATGTTTGGCCCGACGGTAACGGAGCAGAAGCGTGAGAAATCACGAGAAAAGAGGCCTTGCGCGAATTATTTGCCACTACAAATCGAAATCGCTCGAAGGAATTTGTTGGAACTGCCTGCAACCCAAGGGGCGTTTTCGCGCGAAGCCGGCGAAACTGTCGAAGATGGGTTTGGCCGCCTGCGACGAGTCGGTGGGCTTCGGTTTTGTCGCGGGTGCGCAGGGATTCAGCTCGGAAGGGGGCGCTGCCTCGTCAGTCGGTCGGTGACGACGCTGAAATGTCCCTGCCACTGGCGATCCGATTCGAGGATGCGGACCAGCCAGGCCGCCGTATCGGTCGGGTCCGTGATCGGGACGCGGAAGAGAACGATGCCGGAGCCGGCTCGCAGCCTGCGGCGCACCGCGAGGTCACCAAGTCCTTGTCGAAGGTGACCAGGAGACGACCCTCCGAGTTGGCGAGCGCCAGAACGTCAACGTCGCCCGTCGTTTGACCCTGTTCGGCCATCCAGAGAACGTCGTGCCCGTTCCTCCGCAGGGCGTGGACCGCTTGCCCGGGAAAGCTCTCGTCCGCGCAAATGCGCAACGCAGCCATGGCAGCATCAGGCGGCGGTGGCGAAGACGGTGTCGTGGGCTATTTGCTCCCTCGCATAGGCGACGCACGCGAGGATGTCCTCGCGACGGAGCCGGGGGTAATTGCGCAGAATGTCGGCCTCGCTCCATCCGGCGGAAACCAGCCCGAGAACGAATTCAACGGCCAGTCGGGTGCCCTTGATGACCGGCTTCCCGACGAGGACGGCCGGGTCGACGGTGACGTGTTCCTGCCAGTTCATGGGGCGAGGGTATCGCGTCGCGCTTCGCAGGGAAAGGGCCTGGCATCCCCGAAATCGCCGACGGATGGCCGATCCCGTCGTCGGGGAGCCGGTGGCATGGGTCAATGGCATGGGTCAAACCATAGTCTTCGCCATTTTCGGTCGCGGACGTTGGTGGTCCTTGCTCCGGCGATGGAGCTTCATCACCGCACTCTTGCGCGTTCCCAGCGTCAGCCGATGCGCGATCCAACTCACGGTGAGCGTTGTCTCCCGGCGCAACCGCGCCGCCATGGCCAGCTTGTCCGGATCACTCTTGCGCCGCTCCGGCAAGTCCGCCTCGGTCCACCCAAGGCGCTTCAGCTCCTCCGCATGCACCTCGAAGCCGGCCTTCTGGCAGGTTTCGGCGAGGGTCTTGAGGAAGTCCTGTCGGTCGACGTCGCCCTTGAAGATGTCCTCCCGTCGGTCGCCGCGGCTCATGACATGGTAGATGGCCCCCGGGAACTCCACTCGTAGCTTGCGCGGCATGACCCTGAGATCAGGTCGCGACGCCTACAATGGGTCAAGACGATGGTTTGACCCCTGGCACCGCCGACTTCGGGAAGGATGGTTGGAGCGCGGACGGTCATCCCTGTCGCCAGCGGCCTTCGGCCGTGCTTGTATCCGGCCCATGGCCCTGTTCCTCCGGCTCCAACCGCGCTGGCTAGCGGCGAAGGCCATGGTCGGCGCCTTCCTGCTGCTCACCTTGACCGAGGCTTTGCCCGCCGCAATTCCGCTGGTTTCGCTGGTCGGCGACACGGAACCCGCGCCTCCGGTCCGTCACGGAATCCTCGAGCTGAGGCGCGCCCTGCAAACGAGAGGCGTGAGCGTCGAGGACGTGGCGTCCTGGCAGGAGGCCCAGGGCCGGACCGTGGTGGTTTTGGGCCTGGGAACGGGCCAGGGAGAGGCCGCGAAACTCTCGGCTGAATGGAAGGTTCCTCCTCCGGTCGGAGCCGAGGCGCTGGGCATTCGCCAACTTCAGCGGGACGGCAAACAGGTGCTCCTGATCGCCGGCGCTGACGCCCGCGGCCTGATGTATGCACTTCAGGAGGTGGCGGACCGAGTGGGCTGGGCCGAGTCAGCGGAAGCACCCTTCAGCGAGGTACGCGATATCGTGGAGAGCTCCTACGCACCCGAGCGCGCGCTGTCGATCTACACGTTCAACCGGGCCTATTGGGAAAGCCGTTTCCACGACGAGGCGTACTGGGCGCGGTACCTGGATATGCTGGCCCGGAACCGATTCAATTCGCTGGTGGTCGTCTTTGGCTACGAGAATGGCGGGTTTCTCGCGCCGTGTTACCCGTATTTCTTCGATGTGGAAGGGTTCCCCGACGTGCGGATGGTCGGCATCACGCGGCAGCAGCAGCAGCAAAACCAGGCGTCACTCAACCGGCTCATCCGCATGGCGCACGACCGCGGCATCCGGTTCACCGTGGGGATCTGGGATCACATCTATCGCGGCGGCGTCCAGGGCGGCGGGATTCCTGGAGCGGATGAAGCGCTGCGGAAACCTACCCCCGGCTTGGTGTGGGGCGTGACCGCGGACAACCTCGTCACCTACACGAAGGCGGCGCTCGCGAGATTCGTCAGGGAGGTGCCGGAGCTCGACGGCATTCAATTTCGCATGCACGACGAGTCGGGGCTGAAGGACGGCGAGCAGGGAGCATTCTGGCGCGACGTGTTTCTCCAGCTGAAAGCCGCATCGCCGAAACTGCGTCTCGACTTACGCGCCAAGGGGTTGCCGGACTCCGTCATCGAAAGCGCCCGGGAAGCGGGAGTGCCGTTCCGGATCACGACCAAGTATTGGATGGAGCAAATGGGGCTGCCGTTTCACCCCAGCCACATCAACCGACAGAACCAGTTCGACCGCCGGCACTCCTATGCCGATCTGCTGCGCTACCCGCAGCGATACGCGATGCATTGGCGCCTCTGGAACGGCGGCACGGCGCGCGTGCTCCTGTGGGGCGATCCCGAGTTTGCGCGCCGTTTTGTCGAGAGCACACGGCTCTACGACGGCGCGGGTTTCGAGGTCAACGAACCCCTTTGCACCAAAATGGAGGCGCAACCGCATGATGCGAGGCCCTTCGACCTCCTGACACCCTCCCATCGCTACTACGATTTCGAGTTCGAGCGCTACTGGCACTTCTTCCAGGTGTTTGGCCGGCTTGGCTACAATCCACAGGCGTCGGCGGAAATCTGGCACCGCGACTTCCAACGACGCTTCGGCAAGGACGCGGCACCGTTCCTCGAAAAGGCGCTGCACCGGGCAAGCCGGGTTCTGCCCCGCATCGTCGCCTCGTGCTACCCCTACGGCGCGTTTCCCATGACGCGCGGTTGGGCGGAGAAACAGCGCCTCGGCGACCTGCCTGCCTACGCGAAGGGCGAGGGAAGTGACGTCCAGCAATTCGCCAACTTCGATGAGGAGGCTCAGCTGCTCATCGAGGGCGGCGAAACGGCAACAGTCCGCCCCGCGGACAACAGCCGTTGGTTCGCCCGTACGGCCGGCGAAATCGGCTCCGCGGTGATGCAGGCCGAGCTGTGCGTGGGCGACCGCGCCAGCAAGGAATTCGCTTCGACGATCACCGACCTGAAGATCCTGGCGAATCTGGCGCTCTTCCATTCACGCCGGATTCCGGCGGCCGTGAACTATCGGCTGTTCGAACGGATCAGGGACCCCCAGGCGCTCGACGAGGCCATCGCCCATGAACGGAACGCCATCGAGGCGTGGCGACAACTGGTCGCTGCCGCGGGCGATTTCTACGCCGCCGACCTGATGATGGGCGTCCGCGGCGCGAATCTTTGCGGGCACTGGACGGACGAACTGGCAGCGCTCGAACGGGACTTCGCCGCGTTGCAGCGCCGTCGAAACGAGTTGCCGCCGAATCCCGACGCCGGCCGTGCGCCCCGCTTTCCGTCCCCAACACTGGACGCCGACGCTTCCGGCCCGCGGGTCACGCACCAGCCGGTCACCACGGCTCCTGTGGGCCGAGCAATCGAGATCACCGCCGACGTGCGGCATCCCGCCGGCGTGAAGTGGGTCCGCCTTCGCTACCGCAGCGTGGACCAGCACCAAGACTACCGGACGCTGCCGATGACACCGACGGCCGAGCAGCATCGATACCGCGCCACCATCCCCGCCGAGCACATCAACCTCGTCTGGGATCTGATGTATTTTATCGAGGTGATGGACCGGGAGGGCCACGGCAGGATTCATCCCGACCTCGACCAGGAAACCCCGTACATCGTCGTGAAACTTGAACGCTGAACCGCCATGAAAACCACGCGACGTCGATTTCTTTCCACTGCCGGAGCTGCGGGGCTGACCTCGACCCTGGCCTCGGTAGCAGCCAGCGAGACGGAACGCACGCGGCGCCTGCACCCGGAAGACGTCGAAGCCCGTCACGCGAGGCTTCGGGAAATCCTCCGCCAGCCGGTGCTGAAGCGGGAGCTGTTCACCAGCCCCGTCGTCCTGCGGAGCGTCGAGTTGCTGCGATGGGAAGACAGCTTCCTCTGTCGCGTGAGATCGGAGGACGGAGCGGAAGGTCTCTCGGTGGCGCACAGCAGCATGCGGACGCTCTACCCGATCTTCCTGCACAACCTGCAGCCGTTTTTTCTCGGCAAGGACGCCCGGGATTTGGATCTGATTCTCGAGAAGGTTTACACCTACGGGTTCAACTTCCGTTTCAACGGCATCTCGCTGGGCCTGCCGCTGGCCACCCTCGAGTTCGCGATCCTCGACCTGCTGGGGCGGATGGCCAACCGCTCGCTCGGGCAGTTGATCGGTGAAGTTCACCACCCGGAAGTGGCCGTCTACGTCGCGACCGAGTGGCGCGAACGTCCGCTGGACGAGACGTTCGAGCGGATCCGGAAAGCCGTCGCCGAATGGGACGCCAAAGCTCTCAAGATCAAGGTGGGCTACCTCATGTTCATGACGACGGATCTGCGCGCGAAGGGTCCGGTGGGAAAGACCGAGAAGCTGATCCCGATGCTCCGCGAGCATTATGGACCCGACATGGCGCTCTACGCCGATGCCAATGGCTATTACGACGTGAACGAGGCGATTCGCGTGGGCCGGCTGTTGGAGGAAAACAAGTTCGCCTATTTCGAGGAGCCGGTGATGTACGACGATTTCGAGGCCATCAAAAAGGTGGCCGACGCCCTCACGATCCCCATCGCGAACGGGGAACAGGACCAGAGCTTCGTCAACTTCCGCTGGCTCATCGCCAACGACGGCTTCGAGATCGTTCAGCCCGACAGCTATTATTTCGGCGGACTGATCCGATCCGTGCAGGTCGGGCGCATGGCGGCGGCGTTTGGGAAATCCATCGTCCCGCACATGTCGGGCGGCGGGCTGGGATTTCTTTACAATATCCACCTGGTCTCCGTGCTGCCCAATGCCGGCGCCCACCACGAATTCAAGGGGCTCGGCACCCACGTGCCGTTCGAGTGCAAGACCTCGCCGCTGAAGGTCGCGGGCGGCAGGATCCAGGTGCCCACGGGTCCCGGCTCCGGTGTGGAGATCGATCCGGAGTTCGTCCGGAAGCACCGCCCGGTGACTGCCTGACAACTCCAACGCCACGACCCCAATCGAAGAGCCCGCCCCGGGGCAGCCGCAGCAGGGCCGTTGACAAGGTCCCGCCTGGCCCCCCCCAACGTCGAGAGGGGAACCGACGCCAAACTGCCCGGGGTGTTGAAGCGGCTTGGAAGTTCCCGGGTGCCATCTACCATGTCCTGAGGTGGGGCGACCGGCGGGAGGATGTTTTCAAGGACGACGTCGACCGCCACGACTTCCTGAAAACCCTTGCCGAAGCCGGTCCTCCGGCAGGGTTCGGCGAGGGTCTTCAGGAAGTCCCATCCGGGGATTGGCGGCCCGGGCGGGCGTGGGACGGTGACGGATTGGAACGGAATGGGTTTTCGTTGCGGTCGTGGCGGCGTGGCGTGTGGACGGTCCGGGCCGAACGCAAAGGGAGTGGATCACGCCACGGCGCGACGAACGCCACGAAAAGGCGGGGAAGGAGGCGGACGGGTTCCGGGGATGGGCCGCGCGAGGGAGGACAAGCAGGCGAAGGAAGGGAATCGTGAAGGGAGGTGGCGGCGCGAGCCGCCGTCCCTCCCTCTCCCAGGACGCTGCGCGTCTCCGGAACTCCGGCCGCGGCTCAGGCGTTCTTCGCCACGGCGGCCCAGTTGACGACGTTCCACCAGGCCTTGAGATAGTCGGCCCGCTTGTTCTGGTACTTGAGGTAATAGGCGTGTTCCCACACGTCGCAGCCGAGGATCGGCTTGCCTTCGCAGCCGGCGGTGCCGCGGCCCATGAGCGGGTTGTCCTGGTTGGCGGTGCTGGCGATCTCGAGCTTGCCGGCGGGATTGCGGAGCAGCCAGACCCAGCCGGAGCCGAAACGTCCGAGGCCGGCGGCTTCGAACTTGGCCTTGAAATCA
Organism: uncultured Verrucomicrobiota bacterium; assembly: GCA_964608505.1. GTDB lineage: Bacteria > Verrucomicrobiota > Verrucomicrobiia > Limisphaerales > CAIMTB01 > CAIMTB01. Next base: position 16,860 of record CAZSOV010000106.1, on the reverse strand, counting down.
TCAAGACTGCCGAAGGTGGCCTTGATCTCGTCGGCGAGGGCACCCGAGGGCGCGCCGCCGGCGGCGGGGCCGAGGATGTTCCAGAAAAAGGTGTGGTTCCAATGGCCGCCGCCGTTGTTGCGGACGGGGCCGCGGACGGCTTCGGGGAGGGCGTGGACGTCGGCGATGAGTTTCTCGAGGGACATGCCTTCGAGGGCCTCGTGTCCGGCAATGGCCTTGTTGAGGTTGTCGACGTAGGCCTTGTGATGGCGACCGTGGTGGATCTCCATGGTGGTCGCGTCGATAAAGGGTTCGAGGGCTTCCTTGGGATAGGGAAGGGGAGCGAGTTGGTGTGCCATGATCGTAGGGTTGCTTTGGTTTGGGTTTGGTTGCCCGGATGAAACGGTCCGGTCGCGGGCGCCCGGAAAGCAGGGTTAGTCTAGCAGCGGTCGGGCCGGGCTCAAGGGCGGCGGAGATCGACGACGCATTCCACGTGATGGGTTTGGGGAAACATGTCGACGGGGGTGACGCGGTGGAGGTGGTAGAGATCGCCGGCGGCCAGGAGCTTCAGGTCCCGGGCGAGGGTGGCGGGATGGCAGGAGATGTACAGGATCTGGGCGGGGCCGGCCGTGCGGAGGGCCTCGATGAAGCTGGGGGCACAGCCGACGCGCGGAGGGTCGGTGATGACGGTCGTCTGGTCCGCCGGAAAGCGGGCCAGCAGGTTCGGGATCCACTCCTCGGCCGGGCCGACGATGAAGTCGCCGTTCGCGGCGCCGCGACGCTCCTGATTGGAGCGGGCGGCCCGGATGGCGGACTTGTCGATCTCGACGCCCGTGAAGCGGGTGACGAGGTCGGCGCATTCGAGGGCGAAGAAGCCGACACCGCAGTAGGCATCGATCAGGTGGCGGGAACCGCGGTCGCCGAGTTGGCGGCGGACCGTCTCGACGAGTCCGGGCAGGGCGTGGAAGTTGTTCTGGAAGAAGGAGTCCGGTGGAACGACCCAATCGGACGGGGGCAGCCGGAGGGAGACCTTGATGCCGCCCTTGGGCGGGGGGGTGGCGCGAATGCCGTTCAGTTGCTCGTTGAGGGCGGGTTCCGCGATGGGGCAGGAGTCCACTTCGACGACCAGGCGGTTGTCGTGGCGGATGAAGCCGATGACGAGCCGCTGGGCGAACTTGTCCCACTGGCTGCGGACCATGATGCGGTTGCGGTAGTGGTAGGGGCGTGGGCAGGGCAGGACGGGGTCGACCGGGGGATCCGGAAAGCCGCCGAGGCGTTGGAGGAGTTCGCGCACCTGCCGGTGCTTCAGTTCCAGCTGCGCCGAGTAATCCAGATGCTGGTACTGGCAGCCGCCGCAATCCCCGAAATGGCGGCACACCGGAGCGACGCGTTGGGGGGAGGGCTCGATCACGCGCAGGAGGCGGGCGCGCGCGAAGTTCTTTTTGACCTCCACCAGTTCGACCTCGGCCAGTTCGCCGGGGGCGGTGAAGGGGACGAAGACGACGAACTGATCGGCGCGCCCGACGCCTTCGCCGCCATAGGCGATGGAGTCGACGCGCAGGGTGAGGCGTTCGCCGACGTGATGGGAATGGGCTGGGGGGGGCGCCTCGGGATTCATGGGTGCATGCGCGGGGCGGGGAGTTAGCACGCCGGGAGGTCGTCCGGCAATGCTCGCGAGAGCGCGGTTTCCGGTCAGCGCTGTGCGACGTGCCAGAGCACTCCAGCAGGGTCGACGACGTAGGCGACACGGAGTCCCCAGGGCTGCAGTGCGGGTGGCTTTGGCGCGGGCACGTCGAATTGCCGGGCCAAATCGAGGGCAACGAGATGCGACCACCACGCGTCCAGGTCATCGACCACGAGCTGCATCATGAAGTTCTCGGCCCATTCCTTCTGAAAATGCCGTTGAAGGATGAAGCTGGTCGATCCCACTTGAAAGATCGCGACCTCCCCATCGAAGACCAGCCTGAATCCGAGCGCCTGATAAAAGCGCTTCGAAAGCTCGAGGTTTCTCGTGGGTAGAAAAGGTCGGGCGAGTTCGGTTCCGTTGGGGATGTTCATCATGATTGGAGACGGTTCACGGACCATGAACCGCGGACCGCACTTCGCCGCGTGGGGGCACGCGGCCTACAGCGTGTAGGCCCGGCTTTCCGTCGGGGGGCTATTCGTGGCGTAGGGCGTCGATGGGGTCGAGGCGGGCGGCGGCGCGGGCGGGATAGATGCCGAAGACGATGCCGACGGCGCCGGAGATGCCGAAGGCGACGAGGACGGACCAGAGGGTGACGATGGTCTTCATCTCGGAGAGGAGGGAGACGACGAAGGGGGTGAGGATGCCGATGACGACGCCGATGAGACCGCCGCCGATGGAGAGGACGATGGTTTCGACGAGGAACTGCTGGATGATGTCGCGGCGCTTGGCGCCGAGGGCGCGGCGGACGCCGATCTCGCGGGTGCGTTCGGTGACGTTGGCGAGCATGATGTTCATGATGCCGATGCCGCCGACGAGGAGGGAGATGGCGGCGATGGAGCCAAGGACGATGTTGAAGATGGCCTTGGTGCGCTCGGCGGAGCGGAGGAGCTGGAGGGGGACGATGATCTCGAAATCCTTCTGGTCATGGAACCGTTCGAGGAGCGTGGTGATCTGGGGATCGGCGGTCTCGACGGCGGCGGTGTCGCGCATCTGGACGGTGATCTGGTGGAGTTGGACTTCCTCGGCCTCGAAGGAGCCGGCGCCGCGGCGGATGAGGATCTCGCCGAAACGGGTGCGGGAAGTGGCGAGGGGGATGTAGACGTTGTTGTCGAGGGGTTGGCCTTCCATGCGCCCGGACTGGGTGCGTTGCTCGGGCTGGGAGCGTTCCTGGATGACGCCGACGACGCGGTAGTAGAAGGAGTCGATTTTGACGGCGTGCTGGATGGGGTCCTGGTGGGGAAAGAGGCGGCGGGCGAGTCCGGTGGTAATGATGCAGATGTTGTCCTGATGGAGTTCGTCGATGTGGGCGAGGAATCGACCGCGGACGAGGGTGGCTCCGGTGACTTCGGTGTAGGAGGGGAGGGTTCCGATGACCTGGCAGGGGAGTTCGGTGCGGTCGAAGCGGACGTTCTCGCGGATGATGCGCATGGGGAGGACGCGCTTGACGCCGGGGATGGTGTTCTGGAGGCGGGAGCCGTCCTGATAGGTAAGTCCGTATTTGAGCTGCATGCCGCGGGGACCGCCGCCGCCGCCGCCTTGCTGGCGGGCCTGGTCGGCGGGTTTGACGCTGCGGAGGAGAATGTTGTTGGAGCCCATCTTCTTGATGGCTTCCTGGGCCTCGTAGGAGGCGCCCTCGCCGATGGCGAGCATCGCGATGACCGAGCAGACGCCAAAGATGATGCCCAGCATGGTCAGGGCGGAGCGCAGCTTGTGCAGCAGGAGGCTCTTGATGCCGAGCCGGATGGTGCTGGCGAGCTGGAAGCTGATCATGGGCGGGGGGAGTTTCCGAATTTCGGACACGTGCCGGGGCTTTGAGCCGCGGACCGCCGTTCGCCGCGTGAGGGCACGCGGCCTCCAGCCGATAGGCCTGGTGCCTTCGCTGGGCGGCTGGGTTGCGGTGGGCGGGTCATGCGATTCGGCCCGGAGGGACGGGAGGGGGACGGTTGACGACCTCGCGGTCGATGACGCCGTCCTTCATGTGGACGACGCGATGCGCGCGGGCGGCGACTTTTTCGTCGTGGGTGACGAGGACGATGGTTTTGCCGCCGGCGTTGAGGCGGTCGATGAGGTCGAGCACCTCGGTGCCGGTGCGGGAGTCGAGGTTCCCGGTGGGCTCGTCGGCGAGGATCATGAGGGGATCGTTGACGAGGGAGCGGGCGATGGCGACGCGCTGCTGCTGGCCGCCGGAGAGTTGGTTGGGACGATGGTTGAGGCGTCCGCCGAGGCCGACGAGGGTGGCGAGTTCGTGACAACGATCGTGGAACTGCCGGACGTCGTGGCCCTGGTAGAGGAGGGGGACCTGGATGTTTTCGAGGACGGTGAGCTGGGCGATGAGGTTGTAGGACTGGAAGATGAAACCGATCTTCCGTCCGCGGGCCTCGGAGAGCTGGTCGTCGGGCATCCGGGCGACATCCTCGCCCCCGAGGAAGTAGTTGCCGGCGGAGGGGCGATCGAGGCAGCCGAGGATGTTCAACATGGTGGACTTGCCGGAGCCCGAGGGGCCCATGATGGCCAGGTAGGTGCCGGGGTCGACGCGGAGGTCGACATGGCGGAGGGCGAGGACATCGGCTTCGCCTCCGAGGACGTAGCGCTTTTGGATGCCCTCGATGCGGATGATGGCGGGATCGGGCACGGAGGAAGCGCTCATGGGCCGGGATTCTCGCCGCGATTGCGCCCTCCACCACCGTTGCCGCCGCCGCCGCGTCCTTCGCCGCCCCGGGGGCGGTCGCCGCGGTCGCCGCGGTCGCTGCGATCGCCACGGTTGGTGCGGGAACCGCCGAGCCCACCGAAGGCCTGCCGCATGGCGTTGCGTTCCTCCTCGCTGAGCTGACCGTCGCCGTCCTTATCGAACTGCTTCATCATTTCCTCGCGATTGAAGGCGGGGCGGGCGGGCCCTGAGGCCTCGGCGCGTTCCGGAGCCGGGCCGGGGCCATCCCCGTTGGCGGGAGCGCGGGTGCGCAGGCGATCATCGGGGGGCGCGCCGGGGACGGGGACCTCGCGATCGGGTCGAAACCCGGCGGGGCGTTGATTGGTGGCCGTCGCGGAAGGGCGCTGGGCGTTGGCGGTCGTGGCGCGGGCGCGATTGGTGCCGTTGAGGCGGGCCTTCTCGGTCTCGTCGGCGAGGGCGCCCTCGAGGTCCTTGTCCTGGGTGTCGAAGGGCGGGGCGAGGAGCACGCGGTCGCCTTCCTTCAGGCCGGAGAGGACCTGGATGAACTTGGTGTTGTAGAGGCCGACCTCGACGGGGCGGGGCTCGGAGGTGCCGCCGTTGACGAGGTAGACGACCTGGCGCCCGCGGGAGGTGGTGACGGCCTGGATCGGGATGGAGATGGCGTCGGCAATATTGGTGATGATGACCTCGGCCTTGGCGGAGACGCCGGGCTTGATGTCGGGGAGGGCGTCGGTGATGTGGACGTCGGTGTTGTAGACCTTGAGGTTGGGGTTGCCCCAGCGGCTGGAGGTATCGGGGAGGAGCCCGACCTTTTCGACGACGCCGGTGAAGCGGAGGTCGGGCATGGAATCGAGGACGACGAAGGCGGGAAGGCCGAGCCGGATCATGTTGATGTGGGACTCATGGACCTTGATGGTGACCTTCATGCGGGAGGTATCAGGGAGCTTGATGAGTTCCTGGCGGTTGCGGACGACGGCGCCTTCCTCGATGAGGGACTCCTGGGAGAAGCGGTTCTCGCCGACGGGATAGACGACGAGGCCGTCCTGGGGGGCATAGATTTTGGTGGAGGAGAGGTTCTTGCGGTCGCGTTCGAGTTTGCGTTCGTTGAGGGCGAGGGTGTTGGACTGGGTGTTGAGATCGGCCTCGTACTGGGCCATGAGCCGCTGGCTTTGGGCGACGACGCGGATGAGTTCCTGTTCGGCCTCGCGGACGTCGGAGTCGTATTTCTGGGAGAACTTTTTGTGGTCGAAGGCCTGGAGCATCCAGATCTGGTTGCTCGCGATGATGAGGGAGTTGCGGTTGTTGAGCACGGCGAGGCGGTCGCCGTCGACGCGCTGCTTGGTCTCGTAGCCCTTGGCCTGGAGATTGGTGGAGTTGACGTAGTTCTCGAGGTTGACCGCGAGCTGGGCCTCGGCCTGCACCAGTTTGTTGGAGGCTTCCACGAGGTCCACGGAGCGCTGGCCTTCGAGGAACTTCTCGCGGTCGAGTTCGGCGAACTGGAGTTTGAGGAAGGCGGCGCGGAAGTTGGAGTTGGTGGTGCTCCGCTGGATGTCGAGCTGGGCCTGGGCCTGGATCAGGGCGAAGCGGGCCTTTTCGAGGTTGATGTTCTGCTGGTTGACCTGGTCCTGGGCCTGGGCGGAATCCAGTTCGACGAGCAGATCGTCCTTTTTCACGTAGGACCCCTCGGGAACGATGTAGATGATACGGGCGGTGCCTTCGACCTCGTTGCGGATGCTGACCTCGCTGACGGCGGTCAGGGTGCCGCCCTCGACGATGGACACGGTGAAATCGCCCTTGCGGACCTCGTGCCAGGCGGTTTCGCCGACTTCGCTTGCGGGTCGAAACCAGCGGTAGGCCAGGAGCAGGGCCACGAGGGCGCCGAGGGCGGTCAGGGGCCATCGCCAGCGGGAGAAACCGGGGGGGGCGGACGAGGTAGGGGAAGGGTTCATCGGGTCGGTTCGAGAAACTGGTTGGGGGGCGTGGGCTCGTTGCCGGGCATGCGGAGGGTGGGGATCTCGCGCATCTCCGGGGACAGGAGGGACGCCAGGGGATCGGCCAGCCAGAAGCGGGGGAGGTCGGTCTCGAGGACGCCGACGTCGAGGAGGAGATCCAGCCGCGACTGGAGGTAGGAGACCTGGGTGAACGTGACGTCGTTCTGGGCGTTGACGAGGGCGTCCTGGGCGTCGCGGACGTCACGGATGGTGGCGCGTCCGGCGGCGAAGGAGAGCCGGCTGTTCTCCTCGCGACTGGTCGCCAGGGTCAGGGCCTCGCGGCGGCTCAGGTAATTGAGGCGTTGCTGTTCGAGCACGCGCAGCCCGTTCTCGATGTCGCGGCGGAAGGTGTCCAGGGTCTGGGAGAGGCTGCGAATCTGGGATTCGAAGGAGATCAGGGCCCCGCGGAAACTGTTGCGCTGGGGCACGCGGTTGAGCGGGAGGTCGAGACCGACGGTGGTGTTGTAACGGAGGTTGTCGAGGTCGAAGTTGGCGTAGTCATACGGGGCCTGCGACTCGAGGGTGACGGAGGACGAGACCACGATGCCCGGCTTCAATTGGTCGGCGGCGACGCGCAGCTTGCGCTGGGTATCCTCGAACCGGTCGATGGCCGTGATGATGTCGAGGTGCCGTTCCACGGCGAGCCGGAAGGCGGCGCGGCGTCCGATCTCGATGGGGATGAGTCCGGTGGAGGCCAGTTCGCGAAGGTCGCGATCGTCGACATAGATCTCGTCGGATTGCGGGATGCCGAGGCGGATTTTGAAATTGGCGACCGAATTGAGGTAGTTGGCGACCGAGCTGACATACCCGATCCGGGCGGCGAGTTCCTGCGACCGCGCCTCGTCGACCTGAAGCCGGCTGGCGCGGTCGATGGAGCGAGCCTCGATGTAGCGGGTGGTGTCGGCGCGGCGGAGGAAGTTGGTGTAGTTGTTGCGGACCTGGTCTTTCTGGCTGAGCAGACCGAAGTGGGCGTTGACGACGTCGACGGCGAACTGGCGCTGGTACTGGCTGAAGGTGCGGACGGCGTAGATGACGTTGCGATGGGTCTGGGTCAGGGCCTCGACCTTGGGGCTGTTGCGTCCAAAACCGCGGAGGATGGGCTGGGTCAGGCTGACGGAGAGGGTGTTGATCGCCGAGTTCCCCGGGGACGAGGAGTAACCGGTGAAATAGCGGAAGATATCGTTGGCCAGGGACACCGAGAGGTCGCCGCCGGTCCGGAGCAGTTGTTCGACCCCGACCCGGGTGCGGAACCGCCCGGTGTCGGCGCCGGCGGGCGAACCGCCGAACGTCGCGGTTGGATCGGAGAAGAAGGTGGGGGAGAACTCCTGACGGGCCCCCGTCAGGGAGAGGGCGGCGAGGTAGAGTTGTTCCTTCTGGGCCTGGTATTCCCGGCTGTTCCGCACGGCGAGCCCCAACGCTTGCTCCAGATCGAGCAGAATTCGGTTGGTGGTGGACCGATCCGCCAGGATTTCGTCGGGGTGGATCTCTTCGGGGCGGCGGGTGGAAAAGCGGGTGTCGATGGTGAACGGGGAGACATTGGTATGGCCAAAGACCCGTTGCTCGGCCTGTTGGATAATCCGGTAGGCCTGCCGGTCCGCGGCTTCCCGGTAGTGGCGCCGGGAGCATCCCGGGGCCATCAGGGCGGCGAGGACCAAAAGCGCGACAAAGAGCTTGCGCCAATGGGGTTGGCGGGGCGGAACGGGGTGGAAGAAAAGGGGCGACACGTACTGCGGCAAGAGACGAGCCGGGATTGGGGAGGGTTACAAGCAAGACTTCAGGAAGCCGGGGGCGAGATGAGTTCTGCTGATGGGGCGAGCAGCGGCGGTTGGGGCCGTGGTTGGTTTGGGAGGGTCAAGCGAGGGTCAGGCCTTCCCGTTGACCCGGAGAGTGCGGGGGTGGATAAGAAAGGGGCGCGTGAAAGTCCGCGAGTCGGGGAAGGGTCGGAAGGGAAGCTCGGGACGAAGGGGGGCACGCGGCAGGAACATGTTTCAGGGCGCCGTGGTCGACGTGATGGGGCTCACGTTCCACGGCGAGGGGCGCGCCCCGGGGTCGTCGTGGATCCCGGGGCGTCTTCGTTGGAAGGCGTGAATTCAAGCACAAGGTTCCAAGCTTGAGGCATCAAAGCTCCACGCTCCGGGGCCGCGTTTTTCGAGGGGGAGGCTGAATTCGGGTCGTGGGCGGCGGTTTTCCAAGGCAGGACGCGCCTTGGGAGGGCGGCTTTTGCTGGGTGAAGAGGGTGGAAAAATAACCCCTTGCTGTGAGACCGAGGATCCCTATACTCGGCGCTCCTTTTCGACAGACAAGGGTTATATGCGACGATCCCGCCCGCCCAAGACCAAGAAATCGGTGGCCAAACGATTCAAGATCACGGCCAATGGCAAAGTTATGCGTTCCCGCGCCGGACGGCGGCATTTGCTGCAGTCCAAGAGTCCTGGGCGCCGCCGAAGCCTGCGCAAGCAGGTGGAGGTGGGGCCGACGGATGCGCATCGGATTCTGGCCTGCCTGCCGTTCACGCGCTAGGCTGGCGGCAGCCGACGCAACGGACCCCAACCGACCCATCGACTTTCACCTCATCCCCGCTGACTGAACCATGCGTGTCACCAACGCCCCAGCCTCCCGCAAACGCCGCAAGAGGATGCTGAAGCTCGCGAAGGGCTTCCGCCTCAAGCGTTCCAAGCTCTATCGTTACGCCTCCGACGCCGTCGATCACGGTTTGAAATATGCCTACCGGGATCGGCGGACGCGGAAGCGGGATTTCCGCGCCCTGTGGCAGGTCCGCATCAATGCGGCGGCCCGGGCGGCGGGGCTCACCTACAGCCGGTTCATGGAAGGCCTGAAAGCGGCCAAGGTGGCTTTGGATCGTCGGATCCTCGCGGATCTGGCGGCGACGGATGCCTCGGCCTTCGGGGACCTCGTGAAGCTGGCGCAGGGCGCGCTGGCCGCGAAGGGCGCCGCCGTCAAGGCCTGATCCGCGCGTGGCCGGACCGAACGGACCGGGGACAAATTCTTCGAGGAACGGGCGGCCTTGACGGCTGCCCGTTCTTTTTTGGAACAGACCCATAGGCAACGACGATGTCGGCGATACTCGAACAGATCGGGCCGCTGCGGGAAGCAGCGCTGGCGGCATGGCAGGCGGCGTCCGATGTCCCCGCACTGGAACAGGCCAAAGGTGCCTTCCTCGGGGCGGAGGGACGGTTCACGGCCCTGATGAAGCAGTTGGGTGCGCTTCCCAGGGAAGCGCGTCCGGAGGCGGGCAAGGCCATCAACGCCGCGAAAGTGGAGCTCGAGGCCGCCTTGGGCGCCCGGCGCGAGGCCCTGGAATTGAAGGCGGCCATGCCGCGGGAGGCGGTGGATTTCACCGCGCCGGGGCGACGCCGCAACCTCGGCCGGTTGCATCCCCTGACGCAGGTCACGGACGACATCGTGCGCGCGTTTCGGCGGTTGGGATTCGTGGTCGCCGACGGCCCGGAGGTCGAGGACGAACGCCACTGTTTCGATGCCCTGAACACGCCCCAGGATCATCCGGCGCGGGACATGCAGGACACCTTCTTCCTGGATGCGGCCACGCGGCCCCTTCTCCGGACGCACACCAGTTCGGTGCAGATCCGCGTGATGGAGAAACAGCCACCCCCCATTCGGATTCTGGTACCCGGACGGGTTTATCGGAGGGACAACGCCGATGCCACGCACAACCCCACCTTCCATCAGGTCGAGGGGTTGTACGTGGACCGCGGCGTGACGGTGGGGGATTTGAAGGGGACCGTGGAGTACGTGTTTCGGGAGTTGATGGGCACCGACACGAAGATCCGATTTCGCCCGCACTACTTCAGCTACACCGAGCCGAGCTTCGAGATCGATTTCTCGAACGCGCTGGTGAAGAAGCTGGGGAAGGACTGGTTGGAGATTGCCGGCTGCGGAATGGTCCATCCCCAGGTGTTCGAAAACGTCGGGTACGATCCCGAGGTCTGGTCCGGCTGGGCGTTCGGGTTCGGCATCGAGCGCATCGCCATGATCCGTTTGGGGATCAATGACATCCGGTTGTTCTACGAGAACGACGTCCGGTTCCTGGGGCAGTTCTAGAACGCCGCGGACGCCCCACCCGTGGCGACACGAGCATGAAGACGACAACGCGTAAATCCGGCGGACCCGTTCGGACCGGGAATGGGTCCTGGCTCGGGATCCAAGTCCTGGCGTTGGCCTTCGCCTGCATCGCGGGCACCACGGGGCGGGCGGAAGCCGCGCCGCGCCTGACCAAGAACGTGTTCCTCATCACCACCGACGGTTTGCGGTGGGAGGAGGTCTTCCGGGGCGCGGAGGAAAGCCTGCTGAGCAAGGAATACGGCAACGTGGGCGATGTCGATGCGCTGCGGCGGGACTTCTGGCGTCCGACCGAGGAAGCGCGGCGGGCGGCGTTGTTTCCGTTCCTGTGGGGTACGGTCGCCCAGCAGGGCCAGCTATGGGGCAACCGACGGCTCGGCAGCGACGTACGGGTCTCGAACGGGAAGAACTTTTCCTACCCCGGGTACAGCGAGTTTTTGACCGGCGTCGTGGATCCGGCCATCGACAGCAACGACAAGGTGCTGAACGCCAACACCAACGTGTTCGAGTGGCTGAACGGTCGTCCGGGATTCGAAGGGAAGGTGGCGGCGGCAATCAACTGGGACGTCCTGCCGTGGATCCTCAATGCTCCGCGCGCGGCCTTCCCGGTCTGGAGCGGGTTTGACGTTCCCGCCGGAACCCGGCGCATTCAGGTGCCCGGGGCCCTGGACGAGTTGGTGGAACACGGCAAGACGATCTGGTCGGGCGTCCTGCTCGACACCTTCGTGCGCCACGCGGCCTGGCACACCGTGACCGTGCTGAAGCCGCGGGCGGCTTTCATCTCGTTCGGCGAGACGGACGATTGGGCGCACGAGGCCCGGTACGAGCGCGTCCTGCGTGCCGCCCACGAATTCGATCGCTTCCTGGGTGACCTGTGGCGTCAGGTGCAGTCCATGCCCGAATATCGGGGGACCACCACCTTCCTGATTACGGTGGATCACGGGCGGGGCCCCGCGCCGCTGGCGTGGAAGGATCACAACCGCCAACTCGCCGACTCCGCCTACATCTGGTTCGGGGTTCTGGGACCCGACACGCCCGCGACGGGAGAACGGCGGAACACGCCCCTCGTCCGGCAGGCGCAGGTGGCCGCGACCGTGGCGGCGTTGGTGGGCGAGGATTTCACGGCGTTGAACCCGCGGGTGGCGGCGGCGGTGAAGGATCTATGAACCGCGGCCCGGGCCGGGGCATGGTCCCGTCCCCTCCCGACCGGTTCGAGGAATGAACAGCGATGAAGGTGACGCGTAACTGGCTGAAGGAATACGTCGACTTCGACTGGTCGACGGAGGAACTGGCGGAGCGCCTGACCATGCTTGGTCTCGAGGTGGAAGGCGTCGACAAGCTGGGCGGCGCATTCGAGGGCGTCGTCGTCGCCCAGGTCGTGACCCGGGACCGCCATCCCAATGCCGACAAACTCTCGGTCTGCCGGGTGAACGACGGTACCGGCGAACGGCAGATCGTCTGCGGCGCCCAGAATTTCCAGGCCGGCGACAAGGTGCCCCTGATCCTGCCGGGCGCGTCGCTGCCGCCGAAGCCGGGCGACAAGGAGCCGTTCACCATCAAGGTGGGCAAGATTCGCGGCGTCGAATCCCACGGCATGATGTGTTCCGCCGAGGAACTCGGACTCGACCCGGAACAGCTGGGACTGAAAAAGGAGGACGGACTCCTCGTCCTTCCCCCCGGCACCGCCGTGGGGCAGGCGTTCGCGGCGTTCCTCGGTCGGAGCGGCAGCGACGTCGTGTACGACCTCGAGGTCACCCCCAACCGGCCCGATCTCAACAGCGTCCTCGGCATCGCCCGCGAAATCTCGGCCCTGACCGGGAACCCCCTGCGACTGCCCCCCATCGAGGGTCTCGACGAACGGTCGTCCGGCGATCCCGTGGAACGCCAGGTGACCGTTCGCCTCGAAGCCCCCGACCTGTGCCCGCGCTACACCGCCCGGGTCCTGCGCGGCGTCAAGGTCGGTCCCAGCCCGGACTGGCTCAAGGCCGCGCTGGAGAAGGTCGGATTGCGCAGCATCAGCAACGTGGTCGACGTGACGAACTACGTCATGCTCGAGACGGGGCAGCCATTGCACGCGTTCGATTTTCATCTGCTCGCCCGGGACGCCGAGGGCCGCCCGTCCGTCGTGGTGCGCCGGGCCGTCGCCGGGGAGGCCTTCGTCACCCTCGACGGACGCGAGCACGTCCTGACCACGGATCACTTGCTGATCGCGGACCCCGCCAAGGGCATCGCCCTGGCCGGGGTCATGGGTGGACGGAACACCGAGATCCAGGATTCGACCGTCGATGTCCTGTTGGAATCCGCGTGGTTCAGCCCGACGAACATCCGTCGGACCAGCAAGACGCTGGGGCTGAGAACCGACTCTTCCTACCGGTTCGAGCGCGGGGCCGACATCGGGGCCACCGAGTGGGCCAGCCGCCGGGCGGCGCAGCTCATCCTGCAGACCGCGGGTGGCACGCTCGCGCCGGGCGTCCTCGATGCCTATCCCGCGCCTCAGCCGCCGAAGCAGGTCACGCTCCGGCATCGCAAGGTCAACGAGTTGCTTGGACTGAATCTGCGCCCGGAGGAAATCGAGGCGTTCCTCGGCCAACTGGGGTTGAAGCAGATCCAGCGGCCTCCCCGGCCCCTGGATGCGCCCGACACGGAGCCCGAGCCGGCCACCTTCGAAGTGCCGAGTTATCGCGTGGACCTCAAGCGCGAGGCCGACCTGATCGAGGAGGTCGTCCGCCTCTACGGCGTGGATCGCATCCCGTCGACGCCTCCCCGCCAGGCCAAGGGCGCGCATCCCTTCGACGCCTGCCACGACGAGCGGATGGAAGTGCGTCGGCTCCTGACGGCGCTGGGCCTGGACGAAGCCCAGGGGCAGACGCTCATCTCGCGGAGCGCCGTACCGTCGGACGCGGGCGCGGCGGGTGTCGTCGCCCTCGCCAACCCGCTCAGCAGCGACATGGACGTGCTCCGGCCCAGCCTGATTCCCGGCCTGCTCGACATCCTCCGGCACAATCTGCGGCATCGGAACGGCACCGTGGCGGTGTTCGAGATCGGGCGCGTCTTCCGGATGGCCGGGACCGAGGTGAAGGAAGGCTGGCGTCTGGCGGTGGCCATGACCGGGGCGCGACATCCCTCGTTCTGGAGCGGCGCCGAGCGGGGTGCGACCTGCGACGTGCACGACCTGAAGGGGATCCTCGAGGAAGTGTTCGAGCGCCTGGGAGTCCGGGGGGTGGCCTTCACTCGACGGCCCGAGCCCGTCGGTTGGTGGGTCGAGTCGGCGCAGATCGCCCTGGGCGGCGGCAAGCTGGCCCTGGGCGAACTCGGGCAACTCCATCCGCGACTGGGCAAGGCCCATGACCTGCGGGACGCGGCCGTGTTGGCGGAGCTGGACCTGGACCAGCTCCTGGCCCGGCGGAACCCCGCCCGGTCGTTCAAGACCCTGCCGGCCTTCCCCGCGGTCCAGCGGGATCTGGCGTTGCAGGTGACCGAGAGCGTGACCCACGAGGCCGTCCTGCAGGCCGTGCGGCAGGCGAAAGCCCCGAACCTCGAGGCCACGGAACTCTTCGACGTGTTTCGTGGCGGCGGGGTGCCCGCGGGCCAGAAGAGCGTCGCGTACCGGTTCACCTACCGGGCCGCGGACCGCACCCTCACCGATGCCGAGGTCACCGCGGCGCACGAACGGATCGTCGCCCAGCTGAAGCAGAACGTCGGTGCCGAATTGCGGTAGGTGGGCGAGCCAGTCCGACGTCTCGCCGGGTGGAAGCGACGGTCCCGAGCTTTGACGGCGACCGGGCAGTCGGGATCCATCCCGCGGGCCGGCTGGAGGGCTCGGCGGGGTGGGATTCCGGACGGTCGCGATGCGCGAGCCCGGGTCGGTGGCGGCGTGCGGTGAAGAAGTGGTGCTCCCATCAGGAATTGAACCTGAATCAACGGTTTAGGAAACCAGCCAAGCCAGCATCCGCAAATTGCTGACATCGCCTTATTTACAACGCAATCAACAGCTTCCGTTTGGGAGATAAAAGGCACCACAGGGCACGATTTTGCACAAAACGGCATTTCGGACGTCACGCAAACGTCGCGCAAGAATCCGCCGAACGCATCGTCGTGGTTCCACCCCTTTTAGTCCCGCCCCCACTGCCATAAGCTAGCCCCATGAAAGCCGATGGAGGATCTGCGACCCCGACCACGTTGGGTCCGCGACCAACCTCGCACGATGACACCGTCAACGAAGCCTGCACTTCGGTGGCACGGCTCCTCTCGATCTGGACTGACCGCATGCTCGCCAGCGAACGTGATGTACCGGTTCGCTTCGTTGCTCCGGACATCAAGAACGCCTCGTACCTCTGCCGCTTGATTGCCGGGCACAGGACGCAGGAGAGGCCAGGCGCCCGGAGCACCACTGGGGTCGTGGCCTTGCGTCGCGAGGCTCCCGAAGGCGCTGTCGCCGAATTCCTGAGGATGGCGTTTGAAACCTGGTCGCCAGGGATGCTCCACCGCTTGTGCCATGCGCCGTCCATTACCGACACCCTGCGCGCTGAACTGCTTGCGGCACTGAACTGGGTCATCGATCCGAGTTCCTCGCATCTAGCCGCGAACACCAAGGCTCCGGAACCGGTCACGCTCTGGGCTCCGGAGCGCTTCAAGGCAATTCGCCTTTCGCCTGAGACGCGACGTCTCCTCGCACAGTATCGGGACGTTGGCGGCCCGGGATCGCCCCGACTGAATCGATACCTGATCGCGGATGCATTTCCCTCTGCCCTCAAACGCGTTCCTCAGTGGCCAGCGACCATCCCGTACAGCGTGCAATTCCCGAAATCGGACGAATTGCACAACTTCAACATCGCCCTGCGGAAGCTCGCAGCCATGGCTGGTCTCCGGGGCGGCCTCACTCCGAATGCCGTTGCGAGAATCGCAGTGCGGAGGAAGTCGCTGGGGCTGCTGGAAGCAATCAGGCTCCTCGTGGAGCGTCTCTTGATGCTCCCTCCTCATCCACGCCTTCAGATCCTCGCCGCGCATCGGGGCAAAGGGGCTGACGCACTGGCAATGGCTGACGCCGCCCACAGGCGTGTCGTCGAAGGTTCCAGCCTGGATTTCCGCCTGACCAGCGACATTTCGCCTCCCCTTTCCAACCTGCTCGCCCCCGGTACCAGCGAAGCCTTGCAGGCGAACTTGGTCGTCGTGAAGGCGTTCGTCACCGACGCACCGCCAAGACAGCTTCCCGAGGAAGTTCGTGTCGCCATCGAGACCGTGGTTGAACACGCCGTAGCCGCCGAAGTCCGAATCCGCACCCTGCTCTGGGACCAGTTCTACGGGGGTGTCCGGGATTTCTGCGATTGGCTGCACTCGCTCTGCGTGACCGATGTGAAGGGATTCGTCGCAACAATTCTCGATGGCAAAGATGGCGACCTCGAACAACTGGGCGCTCGACATTGGAAGCGGTTCCCCACCTTGGGCGAAGCCCCACAAATCGCCAGAGCCAGGCGCCTCGCCGAGGAGCGTCTCAGGAAGCGAAAGGACCGAGCGAAGGCTTCCAAAGCTCTCGGGGTTCGGCGTGATCCGCGGAAGAGCAGCGCCACCATCGCTCCGAACGACGCTTGGTACTACGTCCAGTAGCTGAGACTGGGGCACAAGGCACCCGAGGGACCTTGGATCCCGGGACTTCCGTGTGTCAGATTTGCGGACATCGCCTTCTCCAGCAATTGGCTCCTTCGCTTCCTCGGAGGTCCATTCAAAGCACGCCTCCATCTGATCAGGCCGTATCGACCGCGAAACCCAAGGCTTTGGGCAATGCCAGATTTGCGGACATAAGGTCGACTCGTCTCTGAGGCTCATCTAGGCGCGCGTTCGACGGACATGTATTGGATTCGCGTGCCAAATGAACAGCACATCAAAATCGAAGGGCGCGCGCATGGCAGCCGGTGGACAGACCGCCGGGGCATAGCCGCGCACTTTCAGGTCTCCGAACGGACGATCAGCAACCTCGTCAATAGGCGAATCCTGCCGGTCATCAAACTGCGCAGGATCGTCCGATTCGACATCGCGGCCTGTGAGGCTGCTGTGAAGGCGTTCGAGCTTCGCTCCGTGGTCTCCCGCGAGACGCAAAAGCGGATGTCTTAACCGGATGCCCATAAAAATGCATTCGTGCGACCAAATAGTCACCAGCCAGCGAATCGGTTTCGGCGGGCTTTATGCCGATCATGCCACGACTGCTGTCTGCACCAAATATCGTAACGGCTTGCCCGGTCACGCAAGTGGAGGTCACGCCGCAGTATTCAACGTCGGTAAGTTTAAAGTATCCATGAGCAGTTCCATTCAGAATCGCATTGTTGATGATAGCAAGTTGGACAACCAGAGCCCCGAAGTGGACCTGATCTTCCAACTCGAAAAGGCTCCGAGCATCGCACCTCTGGGCGAGAATTCCGGACGGTTCATTCGTCCCGAGATGT